>NZ_JBEPDC010000005.1:0-448271 GCF_040300065.1 Nonomuraea sp. NPDC000554
TCCCGGTAGACGACCGGGTTGATAGGCCGGAGGTGGAAGCATGGTAACGTGTGGAGCTGACCGGTACTAATAGGCCGAGGACTTGACCACAAAGCAATCGCACACGCGTGGTTGGTGTGTGCTGCGCCCCTGAGAGTTTGGGGCTGCGCTGCGCTGATTGTGTGTGTTTTGCTCGCGTCCACTAGGCAATTCTGAGACAGCAAACCCTGTGTTTGTGTGTTTCGGAGGGTTACGGCGGTTATGGCGGGAAGGAAACACCCGGTTACATTCCGAACCCGGAAGTTAAGCTTCCCAGCGCCGATGGTACTGCACTCGGGAGGGTGTGGGAGAGTAGGTCACCGCCGGACAATTGTTAGGTGAGGGCGGGAAGAGGACCCCTGTTGGAGGGTTCTCTTCCCGCCCTTTCCGTTTTTGTGCGCTGAAGTCTTCTGATCTTGCGTGTTGCGTGAGATGGGTTGCTGCTGGTTCCGGTGCTGCTGGTTCCGGGTGTTGCTGGTTCTGGTGTTGAAGGGGTGCCGGTTCTTTCCGGTGGTCTTCTCTGGTTGTTCTTTCTGGTGGTGGAAGCCCTCTTGTCTTTGTGTGGTTTCCGCTTGCTGTAGGTGTTGATCTGGGGTTCGTCTTCTGCGGGTGTGGAGAGGGCGGGGCCCGCTTGCGGGGCCTCCCTTCTTTCGGCGGTCTGAAGGAGGCGAGCGCTCTTCCCGTCCTTCTTCTTTGTCATGGACCCTTCATGGCCCCTGGGTGCTCGGGGCAGGGGGTGATCCATATGCTGGCGGGCATGACGGCAGATGCGATGCGGGACCTGGCAGCCGAGTTCTGGCGTTGGCGGCTGGCCACTGTGCAGGATTCGTCCGATGACATCACGCGTGTGGAGCGGCCCGCCGGGTGGGTGGCGGACTGGTCGGGGGACGCGGTCGCCGCTCGGCGCGAGCAGGCGGCCGCGTTCGTGGCCGAGTATCGCAAGCTGGACCTGTCGGATGAGCCGGTCGAGGTTCAGGTGGACGGGCGGTTGCTCGGGTCGGCCCTGGCCCGGGTGCACTGGGAGCTCGACCTGTTGCGTTCGTGGCAGCGCAATCCCTGCTTCTACCTCGACCAAGCGCTGGTGCCGATCTACAACCTGCTGCTCGTCCCGCCGCCGATCGACGGGGAGCGGGCCGAGGCGGTCGTCCGGCATCTCGGGCGGGTTCCCGTGGTGCTGGAGCAGGGGCGGCTGAACCTCGACGGGCATGCTGCGGCGCCGTTCGCGCGGTCCGCGCTCACCCTGCTCGCGACGGCGGGCGACCGGCTGCGGGAGGCGATGACGGCGCTCCTGCCGTTCCTTCCGACGGACGATGGTGCGATAGGCAAGCTGGTCGATCCGGCGGCCGATGACGCGATGGGCCGGCTGGTCGATCAGGCGGCCGATGGTGCGATGGGTCGGCTGGTCGATCAGGCGGTCGCCGCGCTGGCCGGGTATCGGGCGTGGCTGGAGGAGGGGTTGCCGTCCTTCGGAGACGAGACGGCGGTCGGCGCCGAGGCGTTCGGCTTCTTCCTACATCGTGTGGCGCTGCTGCCCTATCCGGCGGCGCGGCTGCGGGACATGGGGCGTCAGGAGTGGGACAGGGCGATCGCGTCCGAGACGGTGCTGCGGCACCGCCATAGTGACGTCCCGCCGCCGTCTCTCCCGCCGGACAGGGAGCGGTGGATCGCCAAGGAGCGGGCCGCCGAGCTGGACGTCCGCCGGTTCTATGTCGAGCGGGGCCTGCTCAGCCAGCCTGAGACCCTGCGTCACTACCGGTTCGCGGCCATGCCGCCGTACCTGGCGCCGCTCACCTGGCTCGGTGTGGAGCACTACGCGGGGTCGCCGTCCAGGGTGGACGACGACGCGCTCCGGTACGTCCGCGAACCGCACGCCGACCTGCCGTACTTCCAGCTCGCCGAGGCGTACGACCCGCGTACCGGGATCGCGCACGAGGGGGTGCACGCCCAGCAACTGGCGCTGTCCTGGCGGCACCCGAACCCGCTGCGCCGCCACTACTACGACTCGGCGGCCAACGAGGGAATCGCCTTTTACCACGAGGAGATGGCGCTGCAGTCGGGGCTGTTCGACGACGTCCCGGTCAGTCAGGTGTTCGTCGCCAACGCGATGCGGTTGCGCGCGCTCCGGGTGGAGGTGGACGTGGCGCTGGCCCTGGGCGAGCTCACCCTGGACGAGGCGGCTGACCACCTGGCGCGGGCGGTGCCGATGGACCGGGAGACGGCGTGGGAGGAGGCGGTGTTCTTCTCGGGCAACCCCGGGCAGGGGCTCAGTTACCAGGTCGGGAAGCTGCAGATCCTCGACCTGCTCGCGGCCTGTTCCCGCCAGGACGGCTTCGACCTGATGGGCTTCCATGACCGGCTCTGGCTGGAGGGCAACGTCCCGATCGCGTTGCAGCGCTGGGAGGTGCTCGGCGCCCGCGATCATCTCGACCAGGCGGACCGGCTCGGTGACGCGCTGGAGGCGGACTCCACGGGCGGCGCCGCAGGGTGACCGGCCCGCGCCGGCGCTCGGCCGCGCGCCCTCTCCCGGTTCCTGGGACGCCCCAGCGCTCTTTGGCACCGCCTCAGCGATCCCTGGGGCCATCCCAAGCGGTCCTGGCATCGCCCCGGCGATCCTAGGGCCGTCCCGGCGATTCCTGGGTCCGTCCCAGTGGTCCTGGGGCCGTCCCGACCAGGGACGTGGGTGCCGGGCCTGAGCCCCCCTGCGGCACCCGCCGTCCCTGACGAAGTGACGGAGGTTACTTGGGCAGCACCACGAGGGCGTCGCCGACACCGCGCTCGACGCCGTCCGAGGGGCGGTTGACGAGCTTGTTGTTCACGACCATGGCGCTGGACCCGCCGCCGTCGAGGTTGATGGCCTGGGTGGCGCCGAGCCAGCGCATGAACTGGGCCGCCTCGGTGAAGTTGGCGCCGATGGTGACGCCGGGCTGGCGGCCGTCGATGGTGGCCAGGATGAGGCTGCCGTTCTTGGTGGTGCCCAGCAGGGTGCGGGGGTGGCGGCGGAGGATCATGTTGACCGAGTCCTGGCCGTCGCGCTTGGCGGTGATCGTGACGTGGCCGTTGCGGACGAGCCCGACGCTGCCGGCGATGATGCTCAGGTCGGGGGTGAGCTTGATGCTCTTGTGGGTGCGGAGGTCCTTGAGCTTGGTGTCGACCTGGACCGTCCCGCCCTCCTGGGCGTGCTCGCTGAGCCAGTCGGCAGCGGTGCCCGAGCCGTGCAGGACGCGGGTGCCCGCCGCGATCGCCGCGCCGGGCGCGCGCACGGCGGTGATCTTGCCCTTGGCGTCGAGCACGACGTCCGAGCCGCCGTCGGCAGGGGTCTTGGCGCCGTACTCCTCGGTGTAGAGGACCAGCTCGTCGGTGGCGGCGGCGCGGTTGACGCCGTTGACCACCAGCTTGCCGCCGTCCTGGGAGATCGCGGTGACGGTGGACGTGATCTCGGTGATGTGCGCGGTACGTCCCTTGAGGACGACGGCGGAGCGGCCGGGAACGGCGTCGCTGAGCAGCTTGCCTCCCACCACCGACAGGCCGACCGGCTCGCCGCGCAGGTTCTTGGCGGTGTGGATGTTGAAGAAGCCGCCGTTGACGGCCACGACCGCGTTCCTGTCCTTGGCCATGGCCGAGACGGTCTCGCGCTTGGCGACGCTGGTGCCGAGGGTGGCGGCGTACGAGCCGCGGAACGTCCTCGCGTCGATCATGACGACCTTGGCGTCCCAGGGGCCGCTGGTCTTCAGGCCGTCGTCGCCGAGGTAGTCGACCTTGGACTTGATGCCGGCGTCCTTGAGCTTCTTGACGGTCTCGGCGGCCTTGTCCTTCTCCTTCAGCGACCACGTGCCGACCCGCACCATGTAGACGACCTGCACCGGCGCGTCGGCGACGGCGGGACGCACGAACTCCTGCAACGTCGCCGTCTCTCCGGCGGCCTCGACCTCGGCGACCTTGGCCTCGGCGGTCGAACGCATGCCGTAGTCGCGTCCGCTCGGCATCAGGACGCTGACCGTGTAGCCGTCGGTGGCGCTTCCGGCCTTCACGTCGTACAAGTCGATGCCTTGCGTGACGCTGGTCTGCGTCTTGGTCGGGGCTTCACGCGCGCCGAGCGGGAATCTGCCCGACGGGAAATTCACCGAAAGCTGGTCGGCGCTGGCAGGCACGGCCGTGGCCGTTAGGGCTGCGGCCATGGACAGGCCGACAGCGAGGGTGCGTCGAGACATGACAACTCCAGAGGGCGGTAATGATCCGCTCCATCCTGGCTTGATCTTGTTCTCGGAGGCGGCGAAACACGCCAAAGGGTTGGGGTGGTTACGAGATTGACATCCGCGAAGGGTGAACTGCCTGCGCGAAGAGTCGCCACGGGGTTACGGTTCGAACAACCGCAAGCCGCACAGCATCTGGGTCCTGTGCGGCTTGCGGCTATTATGGGGACATGACACGCATCTGCATGTGGTGGCGGCCGACAGACGGCCGCTGATTCGCATGCACGGGCCGTCCTCAGGGCGGCCCCGGCGCGTGGCCCCCTCAGGACGTCCGCGATCTGAGGGAGGAACCCATGAAACCCATGGTGCTCACCGGAGACCGCCCGACCGGGCCGCTCCACCTGGGCCACTACTTCGGCACCCTGGCCAACCGCGTCCGGCTGCAGGACGTCCATCCGATGTACGTGCTGGTCGCCGACTACCAGGTGATCACCGACCGCGACCTTCCCGGTGAGATCCAGAGCAACATCACCCAGCTGCTCCTCGACTACCTGGCGGTCGGGCTCGACCCGGCGAAGGTGACGATCTTCCAGCACAGCGCGATCCCCGAGCTCAACCAGCTGCTGCTGCCGTTCCTGAGCCTGGTGTCGGTGGCGGAGCTGGGCCGCAACCCCACGGTCAAGGACGAGATCGCGCACAGCTCGCAGCAGGCGGTCAGCGGGCTGATGTTCACCTACCCGGTGCACCAGGCGGCCGACATCCTGTTCTGCAAGGGCACGCTGGTGCCGGTCGGCAAGGACCAGCTCCCGCACGTGGAGGTGACCCGGCTGGTCGCGCGGCGCTTCAACGAGCGCTACGCCGAGGTCTTTCCGCTGCCGGAGGCCATGATGGGCGAGCAGCCCCTGCTCAAGGGGCTCGACGGCGACAAGATGAGCAAGAGCCGCGGCAACGCGATCACGCTGTCGGCCACCGAGGACGAGACGGCCGCCCTGATCCGCAAGGCGCGCACCGACTCCGATCGGCTCATCACGTTCGACCCGGAGAACCGGCCGGAGGTGGCCAACCTGCTGACGCTGGCGGGGCTCTGCCTGAAGCGCTCACCGCAGGATGTCGCCGACGAGATCGGGGACGGCGGCGCCGCCTCGCTCAAGCGGCTGGTGACGGAGGCGGTCAACGAGTTCCTGCGGCCGATCAGGAAGCGCCGGCAGGAGCACACGGCCGACGACGTCCGGATGGTGCTGCGTGAGGGCAACGTGCGGGCCCGTGAGCGGGCGGTCCGCACACTGGACGAGGTGAGGGCGGCGATGGGGTTCTAGCGAGCGGCTATCGGGTGTCGCGGCGGAAGGACTCCAGGGCCAGCAGCGCCACGTGCAGGGACAGGCAGGACTCGACGTCGTCCAGGTCGGTGTCGAGGATGCGCTCCAGGCGGCGGAGCCGGTCGTAGAAGGCGGGGCGGGACAGGTGGGCTTTCTGCGCGGCGACCGCCTTGTTCCGCCCCGCGTCGAGATATATCCGCAGAATGCGGGTTAGGTCGCCGCCCCGTTGCGCGTCGTGCGCGAGCAACGCCCCAAGCTCGCGCTCGGCGAACGTCTGCAGCCTGGCGTCGTCGCGCAGCAGGTGCAGCAGGCCGCGCAGGCGCAGGTCGGGCAGCCGGTAGAAGGCCCGGCCGTCGGGCTGGCGCACCGCGACGTCGGCGACCTGCTCGGCTTCGAGGAAGCTGCGCCGTACGTCCTTGATGGACTCCACCACCGAGCCCGCCGCGAGCACGAACGCCGAGCCCGCCTTCCACAGCATGCGCAGCCGCTCGGCGAGCGCGGCCAGCGCGGGTTCCGCGCCGGTACGCGGCGGGAGCGGCAGCAGGACGCCGACCCGGTCCTGGTCGAGGGCGCCCACCAGGGCGGGCAGCCGGGCGTCGCGGCAGGCGGCGGCGGTCGCCTCGGCCAGCTCGCCGAGCTGCGCCTGCCCGTCGAGGGCCTGGTCGATCGGGTCGGTCGGGCGGATGACGACGCTGATCAGCTTGCGCCCGGTGAGCGGGACGCCCACCGCCCTGGCGCGGGCGGCGGCCTCGTCGGGGTCGGCGTAGGCGTGGGTGAGGATGCCGGTGATGATCGTGCCGTGCGCCTGCCGTTCCAGCGACTCCTGGTGGCGTTCGAGGAGGCGTCCCAGGGCGAGCGTGGTGGCGGCGCGCTCGGCCAGCACCAGGTCGCGCGGCGTCGGCGACACGTCGCAGATCAGGATCAGCCTGCCCCAGTCCTGGCCGCGGGCGCCGACCGTGGTGACCAGCCAGCCCGAGGCCGGGTCGTACGCGGTGCGTTCGGACGGCGCGACCGCCCGCGACCTGGTCTCCCACCCGGCCAGCAGCGCGCCCGTGTCGCGCCCGGCCGACTCGCACGCCAGCACCTGGTGAGCCAGGTTCTCCAGCAACACCGGACGGCTCGACAGCCGGGCCACCTGGGCGAGCACCTCGGCGGGCGAGGCGCCCTCGACGGACAACTCGGTGAACACCTCGTGCAACTGCTCGGAGGCCCGCAGCTCCTCCAGCTGGATGTCGATGATCCGGGCGCGCACCGACTCGGTGATCTGCACGAACGGGGTCTCGCGGGCCAGCACGATCACCGGCAGCCCGTGCTCCTCCGCCGACTTGACCACGGCGCGCGGCAGCTCGCGGACGAACCTGCGGCCGAGCTCGACGATCAGCCCCGAGGCGCCGACGGACGACAGCTCGGCGATGTAGTCGGCCAGCTTCTCCGGGTCCTCCGGCAGGGCCACGCCCGTGGTGAGCACCAGCTCGCCGCCGCGCAGCAGCTGGGCGATGTCGGCGATCTCGCCGACGTGCACCCACCGCACCCTGGAGTCGAGCCGGTCGGCGCCCGCGACCACGCGCGGGTTGCCCCGGCGCACGGTTTCCAGAGCGAGGACGTCGGCGATGGTGGGGAGCACGGGCAGAGCCTATCCAATCAGCCTGTAAGAGTGGCAATCCAAGCATTTACACATTGATGATGGAAAGTACTACCTGAGGCCCTCTTCGCGAAATTCGCGGACCGGAGCCTGCTCCCGGAGCTCCACCCGCCGGATCTTCCCGGAGATCGTCTTCGGCAGCTCGCCGAACTCCAGTCGCCGCACCCGCTTGTACGGCGCCAGCTCCCGCCGGGAGTGCTCGAAGATCGACCGGGCCGTGGTCTCGTCGGGCTCGAACCCGGGGGCGAGCGTCACGAACGCCTTCGGGACGGCCAGTCGCACCGGGTCGTCGGCGGGCACCACGGCCGCCTCGGCCACGGCCTCGTGCTCCAGGAGCACGCTCTCCAGCTCGAACGGCGAGATGCGGTAGTCGCTGGCCTTGAAGACGTCGTCGGTCCTGCCGACATAGGTGATGTAGCCGTCCTCGTCGCGGCTGGCGACGTCGCCGGTGTGGTAGTACCCATCCCTCATCGCTTCACTAGATCCACCGATATATCCGGACATGAGGCCCATGGGGCGGTTGTCCAGCGGCAGGCAGATCTCCCCGTCCTCGCCGGGCTCGCCGGTGACCGGATCGAGCAGGACGACGTCGTACCCGGGCAGCGGCCGTCCCATCGAGCCCGGCCTGACCGGCTGGCCGGGGACGTTGCCGACCTGGGCGGTGGTCTCGGTCTGGCCGTAGCCGTCGCGGATCGTCAGGCCCCACGCCTTGGCGACCTGGTCGATGATCTCCGGGTTGAGCGGCTCGCCCGCGGCGACGGCCGTCCGCAACGGCAGCTTCCACGCCGACAGGTCCTCCTGGATGAGCATCCGCCACACGGTCGGCGGTGCGCAGAACGTGCTGACCCGCTCGTCGCGGAGCACCTCCAGCAGCGCGGTGGCCGAGAAGCGCTGGTAGTCGTGGACCAGCACGGTCGCTCCCGCGTTCCACGGCGCGAACACGTTGCTCCACGCGTGCTTGGCCCAGCCGGGGGAGGACACGTTGAGGTGCACGTCGCCAGGCCGCAGACCGATCCAGTACATCGTCGACAGGTGCCCGATCGGGTAGGAGGCGTGGGTGTGCTCGACCAGCTTGGGCTGGGACGTCGTCCCCGAGGTGAAGTAGAGCAGCAGTGTGTCGCCGGCCCGTGTCGGGCCGTCGGGGGTGAAGCTCGCGCGGGCCTGACCGGAGTCGTGGTACGGCAGCCAGCCGAACGCGTCACCGACCGCGATCCTGGTGTACTCGCCCTCGCCGAACCTGCCCGCGTCGGCGGCGTTCGCGATCACGTGCGCGACCCCGCCCCGCTCGATCCGCTCGGCGATGTCCTTGGCCGTCAGCAGGGTCGTGGCCGGGATCACGACGGCGCCCAGCTTCATCGCCGCGAGCAGCGCCTCCCACAGCTCGGGCTGGTTGCCCAGCATGAGCAGGATCCGGTCGCCGCGCCGGACGCCCTGCTCGTGCAGCCAGTTCGCGACCTGGTTGGAGCGGGCGGACAGCTCGGCGAAGGTGTAGGAGACCCTTCCGACGATCTTCAGCGCGACGGCGTCGGGGGTCTCGGCGGCGAGCACCCCGTCGAACCAGTCGAGCGCCCAGTTGAACTCGGCGGGCTCGGGCCAGCGGAACTCCTCGCGGGCGGTGGCGTAGTCGGCTCGGAGCAGGAAGTCGCGGGCGGCGCGGAAATCACTCATGCCCAGGATCCTGCTACCTCACCAGCCGCGCCTCAAGACCGTCGAGCACCGAGACCAGCCCGAAGTCGAAGCACATCGCGCGTACGGCCTGCGGATCCTGGTACGCGCTCGCCGTGACGCGCTCCCTGAGGTCGGGGTAGTCGGCGACGAGCCGCTCAACGGACTCGCGCAGGGAGGACTCGTCGATCTGGCCCTGGGCGACCGAGTTGTTCCATGCGACCTCCGGGATCGTCATCCCGAACACGTACGCGGTGAGCGTGGCGTTGGCGTAGTCGATCTCGATCCCTTCGAACCCGGCCAGGCTGAAGCTCCGGCGCATCTGGTCGGTGACCCTGAGCGCGTTGGGCCCGAGGGCGGCGAGACGGCCGATGAGGTCGGCGGTCCACGGATGGCGCAGGATCACCTGGCGCATGCTGTAGGCCACGGCGGACGCGGCGTCGCGCCAGCCCACCGTCTCGGGGGCGGGGACGATCATCTCGCCGAAGACCTCGTCGTAGGCCAGTTCCAGCAGCTCATCCTTGTTGGCCACGTACCAGTAGAGGCTGGTGGCGCCCGCGTCGAGCTTGGCGCCGAGCTTGCGCATGCTCAGCCCGCTGAGGCCCTCGGAGTCGAGCAGCTCCAATGCGGCGCTGACGATCTCTTCGCGGCTGCGGCCAGGGCTGGTGGCCTTGCGGGGCTCGCGGAGCCAGACGGAGGAGAACTGCTTGCCGGTCACACCCCCAGGATAAATGCACTCGCACGCTGTACGAGTTTCGTCGTACAGTGTGCGAGTGGAATCGAACACTGTACGAGACCCCCGCCGTTGGTGGATTCTCGTCGTCCTCTGTCTCTCGCTTCTCGTGGTGGCCATCGACAACACGATCCTCAATCTGGCCATCCCGTCCCTGATCCGGAACCTGGGCGCGACGCCGTCCGACATCCAGTGGATCCTGGACGCCTACGTGCTCGTCTTCGCCGGGCTGCTGCTGACGGCGGGCAGCCTGTCCGACAGGTTCGGGCGCAAGCGGTTCCTGATCATCGGCCTGGCGTTCTTCGGCGGCGCGTCGCTGCTGGCCGTGCTGGCGTCCGAGCCATGGCAGGTGATCGGGGCGCGGGCGCTGATGGGCGTCGGCGGGTCGATTCTGATGCCCTCGACCCTGTCCATCCTGATGACCGTCTTCGACGAGGCCGAGCGGCGCAAGGCCATGGCGGTCTGGAGCGCGGTCGCCATGGTCGGCGTGATCGCGGGCCCCACGCTGGGCGGCTTCCTGCTCGACCACTACTGGTGGGGCTCGGTGTTCCTGCTGAACATCCCGATCGCGGCGATCGCGATCCTCGCCGCCGTGGTCCTGATGCCGGAGACCCGCGGTGGGAGCGAACGCAAGATCGACCCGGTCGGCGTGGTCCTGTCGATCGTGGGCCTGACCTCCGCCGTCTACGTCATCATCGAGCGCGAGTGGAACGTTGCCGGCATCGGCGTGGCCGTCGTCGCCCTGGCCGCGTTCGTGATCTGGGAGCGGCGCTCGGAGCATCCGATGCTCCCGCTCGAACTGTTCAGGAACCGCAACTTCAGCGGAGCGTCGTTCTCGATCCTGCTGATGTCGTTCGGCGCGGGCGCCGTGATGCTGATGCTGACGCAGTACCTGCAGTTCGTGCTGGGCTACGGGGCGATGCAGGCCGGCCTCGCGCTGCTGCCGTACGCGGTGGCGGCGGCCGTCTTCAACGGGCTCGGCGCCGCGCTCGGGCAGAAGGTGAGCAACCGCACCCTGGTCGGGGCGGGGCTGCTGGTGATGGCGGGCGGCTTCGTGGTGATGGCGACGACGACCGGATACCTGCCGCTGCTGATCTCCCTCGTCATCATGGGAGTGGGCGGCGGGCTGGCGGGGCCCTCGGCGTACGCCTCGCTGATGGGCGCGATCCCGATGGAGCACGCCGGCGTCGGCTCGGCCATGAACGACACCGTCCAGCAGGTCGGCATGGCGATGAGCATCGCCGTCCTGGGCAGCGTGCTGGCGGGGGTGTTCACCTCGTCCATGCCCGCCGGGGTGCCCGAGGCGGCCACAGGCTCGATCGGCGAGGCGATCAAGCTCGGCTTCGGCGCGCCCGCCCGTGAGGCGTTCACCCAGGCGATGCACGTCGGCTCGTGGCTGGGCGCCGGGTTCTGCGTGGCCGCCGCGCTGCTCGCGGTGCTGGTGCTGCGCCCGGCCGCTCCCGCCGTCGCCCCCGAGCCGGTCGAGGTGTAGTGCACGGGGCTAGCGGACGCGCGGCTCGCGCATGCTCCGCAGGCTGTCGAGCTTGTGCACCCGCTCGTCGTGGCCGATCTGCCTGAGCAGGTCGGCCACCGAGCGGTAGCGGCCGTACTCGGCGGCGTACGTGCCGGGGTCCGGGACGAACTCCAGGTCGGGGTTGTCGGCGACGAACGTCATGTACTCGTGCTCCGCGTGGTCCTCGAACTCGGCGTTGAGCCGGTAGCTCCAGTCGGGCCTGACCAGGAACAGCACCCAGGAGACGTGGTAGTAGAAGAACGCGATCAGCCACGGCGCGGCCCTGTGCAGCAGCCAGTTCTGCTTGAGCCCGTGGCGCTGGACGAGGTCCTGCATGATCAGCAGGTGCCACTGCTCGTTGTCCTGGTCGGCGCGGGCCTCCACGATGCGCTCGAAGACCCTGCGCGCCAGGGCCGACCGCCCGGCGTGGCGGTGCACGGCCCAGTAGCCCATCCGCTCCCACGCCTGGTACGGGACGCGGGCGATGATCTCCAGCATGGCGAACTTGGTGAAGGAGCCCTGCCGCCCGTAGAGCACGTCCACGGGCTTGAACATCATCCTGGACAGCAGGCTGTAGTTCATCCGCGGGGTGTCCAGCGTGTCCTGCTGGGCCCGGCGGAGCTGGTCGCGGTCGAGCTTGGGCGGGCCGCTGGGGGCCTCGGGGCGGTGGATGGTGCTGACGGTCATGTCCGGTCTCCTCAGGTCATCGGTGGCGATGTCCTGATAGTGCGGGACCGGCCCTGTCGCGGTCGTCGGCCGCGAGTGGGCATTCACCGTGCCTCCCGCGGCGTAGCGCCTGCCCGCCCCGTACGCCTCCAGGCGGACGGGGCATCCCCTAGGGGGCGCCGTGAGGCCCGGCTATTATCCTTATGTCACGACATAAGGTCATTCAGGGTTCTCCCGAATGCGGGAGAGTGACATTGTGTAAGGCGAATTTGTCGTATCACGACACCTTGCCGTTAGGAGCACCAGCTCAAAACCGGGATACTCAAGACATGTCGGAGCTTCTCGCGCGCCACCGGGCAGTGATCCCTAACTGGGTGGCACTCAACTACACCGAGCCCATCGAGATCGTCAGCGGTAAGGGCAACCGCGTCGTCGACGCGGACGGCAAGAGCTACCTGGACTTCTTCGCCGGGATCCTCACCAACATGATCGGGTACGACGTGCCCGAGGTGCGCGAGGCCGTCGAGCGCCAGCTCGCGACCGGCGTGGTGCACACCAGCACGGTCTACCTGCTGCGCGGCCAGATCGAGCTGGCCGAGAAGATCGCCAGGCTCTCCGGCATCCCCGACGCCAAAGTCTTCTTCACCAACTCCGGCACCGAGGCGAACGAGACCGCGCTCCTGCTCGCCACCTACGCCCGCCGCTCCGACCAGGTGCTCGCCATGCGGCAGAGCTACCACGGCCGCAGCTTCGGCGCGATCAGCGTCACGTCCAACCGGGCTTGGAAGAACAACTCGCTCTCGCCGCTCAACGTGCACTTCCTGCACGGCGCCGACCGCCACCTGACCCAGTTCCGCGGCCTGTCGGACGCCGACTACATCCAGGCCTGCGTCGACGACCTGCGCCACGTGCTCGCCACGGCCGTCTCCAACGACGTCGCCGCGTTGATCGCCGAGCCGGTCCAGGGCGTCGGCGGCTTCACCATGGCCCCCGACGGCCTGTTCGCCGCCTACAAGGAGGTCCTGGACGAGCAGGGCATCCTGTTCATCTCGGACGAGGTGCAGACCGGCTGGGGCCGCACCGGCAGCGCGTTCTTCGGCATCCAGAACCACGGCGTGACCCCCGACATGATGACCTTCGCCAAGGGCCTGGGCAACGGCTTCGCGGTCGGCGGCGTCGTCGCCAGGGGCGACCTGATGGACGCCCTGCCGGCCGTCGGCCTGGCCACCTTCGGCGGCAACCCCATCTCCATGGCCGCCGCCAACGCCACCCTCGACTACGTCCTCGACCACGACCTCCAGGCGAACGCGGCCAGGACCGGTAAGATCATCATCGACGGTCTGCGCGAGGCGGCCGGCCGCCTGCCGATCGTCAGGGACGTCCGCGGCAAGGGCCTGATGTTCGCCGTCGAGCTGGAGAGCCCTCAGCAGGCGGCCAGGTTCATGGAGGAGAGCAAGAAGGCCGGCCTGCTCGCGGGCAAGGGCGGCCTGTACGGCACGGCCATCCGCATGGCGCCGCCGCTCACGCTGACGGTGGACGAAGCCATCGAGGGCCTGGGCATCATCGTCAACGCACTCGAAGTCATCAACGCAGAGGCAGCGCAGTGAAGTCAGTCAAGCACTGGATCAACGGAGCCCTCGCCGACGGCGACAGCCGCACGGCCGAGCTCTACAACCCGGCGACGGGCGAGGTCAGCGGCCAGGTCGCGATGGCGTCGGTCGCCGACGTCGACGCGGCCGTGGCCTCCGCCGCGGCGGCGTTCCCCGCCTGGCGAGACTCCTCCCTCGTCAAGCGGGCGCAGGTGCTCTTCCGCTTCCGCGAGCTGATGTACGCCCACCGCGACGAGCTGGCCGCGCTGATCTCGTCCGAGCACGGCAAGGTGCACTCCGACGCGCTCGGCGAGGTGGCCCGCGGCCTGGAGGTCGTGGAGTTCGCCTGCGGGATCCCGCACCTGCTCAAGGGCGGCTTCTCCGAAGGCGTCTCGACGCGGGTCGACTCCTACTCGATCAGGCAGCCGCTGGGCGTCGTCGCGGGCATCACCCCGTTCAACTTCCCGGCCATGGTGCCGATGTGGATGTACCCGATCGCCATCGCCTGCGGCAACGCGTTCGTGCTCAAGCCCTCGGAGAAGGACCCGTCCGCGTCGCTGCTCATGGCGCGGCTCTGGCAGGAGGCGGGGCTGCCCGACGGCGTGTTCAACGTCGTGCAGGGCGACAAGGTGGCCGTCGACCGGCTGCTCGAGCACCCCGACGTGCGAGGCGTGTCGTTCGTCGGTTCCACCCCGATCGCGAAGTACGTGTACGAGACCGGCACCGCGCACGGCAAGCGGGTTCAGGCGCTCGGCGGGGCCAAGAACCACATGCTGGTGCTGCCCGACGCCGACCTCGACCTGGTGGCCGACTCGGCCGTCTCGGCGGGGTTCGGCTCGGCGGGCGAGCGGTGCATGGCGATCTCGGTCGTCCTGGCCGTCGACCCGGTGGGCGACGAACTGGTCCAGAAGATCGTCGAGCGGGTCGGCAAGCTGGTGATCGGGCCGGGCGACGACCCCGAGTCCCAGATGGGGCCGCTGGTCACCGGGGTGCACCGCGACAAGGTCGCCTCCTATCTCGACCTCGGCGTCGAGGAGGGCGCCAAGCTGGTCGTCGACGGGCGCGAGACGGCCGTCAAGGGAGGCGGCAAGGCGTCCGAGACGCCGGGCTTCTGGCTCGGGCCGACCGTCCTCGACCACGTGCCCGCCGGTTCCCGGGTGCACACCGAGGAGATCTTCGGCCCGGTCCTGTCGATCATCCGGATCTCCTCGTACGAGGAGGGGCTGAAGCTGATCAACGACGGCGAGTACGGCAACGGCACCGCGATCTTCACCAACGACGGCGGCGCCGCCAGGCGCTTCCAGAACGAGGTCGAGGTCGGCATGATCGGCATCAACGTGCCGATCCCGGTGCCGATGGCGTTCTACAGCTTCGGCGGCTGGAAGTCCTCGTTGTTCGGCGACACGCACGTGCACGGCACCGAGGGCGTCCACTTCTACACTCGCGGCAAGGTCGTCACCTCGCGGTGGCTCGACCCGTCGCACGGCGGGGTGAACCTCGGCTTCCCCACCAACGGCTGATGTCTCCTGGCAGGGAGGGCATGCGTCCCTCCCTGCCGCGTCCCCCGGTAAGCTCACGCACAGAGTGAGGGGGGCATCGTGAACAGCCGCATATCTGCCATGGCGCTCGTCGTGACAGCCGTGACCGCCAGTCTGGGGGCGGCAGGTCCCAGCCCCAAGGCCACCCCCGCGCCTACACCGACCCCCACGCAGAGCGACGGCACGCTGCAGATCCTCACCTACCGCGGCTACGCCGAGTACGGCGGCACCAGCTCCAAGGTCAACTGGGTGGGGGAGTTCGAGAAGGAGACCGGCTGCCGCATCGCGCGTCTCGACACCTTCCAGACCGCCGACGAGATGCGCGCTGCGGTCAACGCGCGCCCCTACGACGTGGTCTCGGCGGGTCCCGTCCTGGCAGCGGAGCTGATGCAGGCCAAGCAGGTGCAGCCGATCGACCCGGCCAAGGTGACCGGCTACGGTGACCTGGCCAAGCGCTTCCGCGACATGTCCACCCAGTCGGGCAAGGTGTACGGGGTGCCGTACCTGTGGGGGTACCACGAGTTCCTCTACGACGCGTCCAGAACCAAGGGCGGCGACCTGAAGGACGTCTTCGACTCCGAACGGGTGGCCCTCGAGGACAGCCCGCTGACGATCGCCGACGCCGCGCTCACCCTCGACGGCGTCACCGACCCGTACGGGCTGACCGCGCCCCAGCTCAGGCACGCGATCGACCTGCTCGGGCAGCACAAGGGCCGCACGTACTGGCAGGACCCGATCGACCTGGTCAAGGGGTTCGCCACCGGGTCGCTCGACTACGCCCAGGCCACTCCGTACTACCGCCAGCTCCTGCGGAAGGCCGGCAAGGAGGTCAAGGCGGTCAGTGCGAAGAAGACCACCGGCTGGGTCGACTCCTGGATGCTCGGCGCGAACGTCCCCAACGCCGACTGCGCCTACCGCTGGCTGAGCTGGATGACCGCGGCCGACACCCAGCGCGACGCCGCCGCCTGGGTCGGGCTGGCGCCCGCGAACCCCAAGGCGTGCAAGGGCAAGGCCACGGAGGTGTGCGACGCGTACGGGGCCGACAAGCCCGGCAAGCTCGACGGGGTCGCCTTCGCCGTACGGCCGCCCGGGAGCTGCCGTCCCGCTGACGGGGAATGCACTGACTATGCCGCCTGGACGAAACGGTGGAGCGGGCTTGTGGAGTGAGCCGGGGGCTCTCCTGATCTGACATGCCGCGGGCGCGCCCGTCCCCCGCTGGGGGACGCCTGCAGAGACGCCCCGGGCCTTCCCCTCCGCCCTGGGCGTCTCGTGGCGTTTTCCTTTCCCTGCCGTGCGTACCTCTCCCTCTGCTTTCGGCGGCAGAAGTTCGACTGAATGACCAGTCAGTCAGTATGTTTCTCCTCATGAGAATCCTTCTAGTCGGAGCGGGCGGCGTCGGATCAGCGGTGGTCCCCATCGCGGCCCGTCGAGATTTCTTCGAACACATCGTGGTGGCCGACTCCCAACAGAGCCGGGCGGCCCGCGCCGTCTCCGCCGTGGACGACCCGCGCTTCACCGCCATCACACTCGACGCCTCCGACCGCGCGCAGGTCGAGGCGGCGCTTCGGGAGCACGAGTGCGACGTTCTGTTCAACGCCGTCGACCCGCGGTTCACGATGCCGCTGTTCGAGGCCGCCCTGGCGGCCGGGGCCCACTACCTCGACATGGCCATGTCGCTGTCGAAGCCGCACCCGCTCGAGCCGTACAGGCGGCCGGGGCTGAAGCTCGGCGACGAGCAGTTCGCCCGCGACGGCGAGTGGCGCGCGGCGGGCAGGCTGGCGCTGGTCGGGATGGGCGTGGAGCCGGGGCTCGCCGACGTGTTCGCCCGCTACGCCGCCGACCACCTGTTCTCCAGCATCGACGAGATCGGCGTCAGGGACGGCTCCAACCTGGTCGTCGACGGCTACGACTTCGCCCCGACGTTCTCGATCTGGACCACGATCGAGGAGTGCCTGAACCCGCCCGTCGTCTGGGAGGACGGCCAGTGGCGCACCACGGAGCCGTTCAGCGAGCCCGAGGTGTTCGACTTCCCCGACGGCATCGGGCCCGTGGAGTGCGTCAACGTGGAGCACGAGGAGGTGCTGCTCGTCCCGCGGTGGATCCCGGCCAGGCGGGTGACGTTCAAGTACGGGCTCGGCGAGGAGTTCATCGGCGTGCTCAGGACCCTGCACAAGCTCGGCCTCGACAGCGCCGACAAGATCAGGGTGGGCGGCGCCGAGGTGGCCCCGCGCGACCTGGTGGCAGCGAGCCTGCCCGACCCCGCCACGCTCGGCGACAGGATGCGCGGCAAGACCTGCGCGGGGACGTGGGTGAAGGGCACGGGCAAGGACGGCGCGCCGCGCGAGGTCTATCTCTACCACGTGGTCGACAACGCCTGGTCGATGCGGGAGTACGGCTCGCAGGCCGTGGTCTGGCAGACCGCCGTCCACCCGGTGGTGGCGCTCGAACTGGTCGCGAACGGCGTCTGGAAGGGCGAGGGTGTGCTGGGGCCCGAGGCGTTCGACGCGGTGCCGTTCCTCGCTCTGCTGGAGGAGTACGGCTCGCCGTGGGCGATGCGTGAGGCCGCCGCCTAACGCGACGGGAACGCGACCACGGTCGCCATCGGAGCGGGAATCAGCGCCTCGGCGCAGTCGTGACAGGCCATGACGGCCGAGTCGTCAGGGAAGCGGCCGACGCGGACCCGCGGCCTGGGCCACTTCTTGTGGCAGACCACACAGGCGTCGCCGTCGCGCTGGGCGCAGCTCAGGCCTTCAGGGTCGAACGTCACCGTGCTCTGTGTCGTTCCTGTCGGACCCCAGTTCATCACGCTCCCCGCGACGATCATCCACCCGTATACCGGAACCGTTATAACCCCGGTGACGCCTGTGATCGTCTAGGCGAGCGTCAAGGCAGGGTGAATATTCGGCCTGGCCACGCGCGGTACCGCAACAAAAACGGGCATCCAGCGACAAGCTGGATGCCCGGTTTCTGATGGTTCTCACACCTCGGAGAGTGCCTTCTCCAGGATTCCCAGGCCCTCCTCGAGGAGGTGCTCGGGGATGACCAGCGGCGGCAGGAAGCGCAGCACGTTCCCGTACGTGCCCGCCGTCAGCACCAGCAGGCCCTCGGCGTGGCAGCGCTTGACGACCTCCTGGACGGCCGCCGGGTTCGGCTCCTTGGTTCCCGGCTTGACCAGCTCGATCGCGATCATCGCGCCGCGTCCGCGCACGTCACCGATGACGCCGAAGCGCTCCTGCATGGCCCTGAGCCGGGGCAGCATGATCTCGCCGATGCGGCGGGCCTTGGCGACCAGGTCCTCCTCGGCGATGGTGTCGAGGACGCCCAGCGCCGCCTCGCAGGCGAGCGGGTTGCCGCCGTAGGTGCCGCCGAGGCCGCCGGCGTGCACCTGGTCGAGGAGGTCGGCGTGGCCGGTGACCGCCGCCAGCGGCAGGCCGCCCGCGATGCCCTTGGCCGTGCAGATGATGTCGGGGACGACGCCCTCGTCCTCACAGGCGAACAGGTCGCCGGTGCGGGCGAAGCCGGTCTGCACCTCGTCGGCGACGAAGACGATGCCGTTCTCGCGGCAGAACGCGGCGATCCGCGGCAGGAAACCCTTGGCGGGCTCGATGAAGCCGCCCTCGCCCGCGATCGGCTCGATCACCACGGCGGCGACGTTCTCCGCGCCGACCTGCTTGTTGATCATGTCGATGGCCTGCGCCGCGGCCTCCTCGGCGCAGTTCTCGGGGCCGGTCGGCCAGCGGAACGGGTAGGCCAGCGGCACCCGGTAGACCTCGGGCGCGAACGGGCCGAAGCCCTGCTTGTACGGCATGTTCTTGGCGGTCAGCGTCATCGTGAGCAGGGTCCGGCCGTGGTAGCCGTGGTCGAACACGACGACCGCCTGCCTGCCGGTGGCGAGCCTGGCCACCTTGACCGCGTTCTCCACGGCCTCGGCGCCCGAGTTCACCAGGAACGTGCGCTTGTCGTGGTCGCCGGGGGTCAGCTCGTTGAGCTTCTCGCAGACCTGCACGTACGACTCGTACGGCGTGACCATGAAACAGGTGTGGGTGAACTCGGCGACCTGCTTCTGGACCCGCTCGACGACCTTGGGGGCGGCGTTGCCGACGTTGGTCACGGCGATGCCGGAGCCGAAGTCGATCAGGGAGTTCCCGTCGGCGTCCTCGACCACGCCGCCTCCGGCGCGTGTCACGAAGACCGGCAGCGTGGTGCCGATGCCCGGGGGGACTGCGGCCTGCTTGCGGGCCAGCAGCTCCTGCGACTTCGGGCCGGGGATGGCGGTGACGAGACGACGCTCCTGCGGAATGCTCATGGCCTCGACGGTACGGGCCGCCGCGAGCTGGGCCGATACGTCGATATGGCACACTGGAGGGGCTCGGACCTGCCGGAATGTACAACTGCCGGAACGGACAAACTCACTCGTATGGCGCCTTCGCTGCAGACCGTGGTGCGACGGATGGGGCTCCGCCCGCTCGCGGGAACGCTCGGCTCGGTCGTCCGCTGGGTGGCGGTGAGCGAGCTGGAGGATCCGACACCCTACCTGGAGGGCGACGAGCTGCTGCTCACGACCGGGATGCGGCTTCACCAGGACTTCCCCGACTACGTCGCCCGGCTGGTGGCGCGGGGCGTGGCGGGGCTCGGCTTCGCCGTCGGGCTCACCCACGAGGACGTCCCGCCCGCCCTGATCGAGGCCGCCCGCGACGCCGGGCTGCCGCTGCTCGAGGTGCCGCGCGAGACGCCGTTCATCGCGATCGGCAAGGCCGTCAGCGAGCTGCTCGCCGCCGAACAGTACGAGGAGATCACCCGCGCCTTCGCCGCCCAGGGCCGCCTCACCCGCGCCGCGCTGCGTCCCGAAGGCACGCACGCGGTCGTCGACCGGCTGGCCAAGGAGATCGGCGGCTGGGCCGCCCTGCTGGACGAGTCGGGGGAGGTGCTGCACGCCACGCGCGGCGCCCGCGCCGAGGCGGCCGTCGAGGCCCTCGCCCGGCTGCGCGGGAGGGCCACCCGCGAGGCGGCGAGCCCCTCCAGCCTGGCGCTCTCCGGGCCCGGTGAGCACATCGTCGTGCAGCCGCTCGGCGGCGGGCCCCGGCCGCGCGGGTTCTTCGCCGCGGGGGCCGGGCACGCCTTCTCCGCCGTCACGCACACCGTGATCAACGCCGCCGGGTCGCTGCTCACGCTCGCCGTGGAGCAGGGCGGGGCGCAGCGCGAGGCCGGGCGGCGCGTCCGCACCGCCGTCCTGCGCCTGCTGCTCGCGGGGGAGGAGGGGCAGGCGCGCGCGGTGCTCGGCCCGCTCGGGGGGCGGCTGCCGGACGAGCCGTTCGTCGTCCTCGCCGCCGCGGGTGACGCGCTCGACCTCCTCGAACCGCACGCCTTCGCGGCACGCCTCGGCGAGCCGCACGGCCCGGATCTCGTGGTCGCGCTGGTCGCCGAGGGGGCGGTCGAGCAGGCGGCCGGGCAGGTCGAGGGGCCCGTCGGGGCGAGCCTGGCCGGGACGTACCACGACCTGCGCGGCGCCGTCGATCAGGCACGGCGGGCGTTCGAGACCGGCCGGAGCGGGCTGACCCGGTTCGGTGAGCTGGCGGGGCAGGGGCTGCTCGCGCTGGTCGAGCCGGCCGCCGCCGAGGCGTTCGCCGGCGCGCTGCTCGCCCCCCTCACCGGCTACGGCTCGCGGGCCGATCTGGTCGAGTCGTTGCGCGCCTACCTCGACAGCAACGGCCACTGGGACGCCGCCGCGCAACGGCTCGGGATCCACCGCCACACGCTGCGCTACCGCATGCGACGCGTCACCGAACTGCTCGGACGCGACCTCGACGACCCGGGAGTCCGGGCCGAGCTGTGGATCGCGCTGACGGCTATTGCTTCGACACGAGGTAGCAGCAGATCGTCGCCGTCGTGACAGCCTCGTAGGTGCGGCCGTCGCGCAGGTGCCCGGCACGCTCCAGGCTGATCGCCCCCTGCGCCGCCGCCCACAGGGCGTCGGCGATCTTGCGGGGCTGGGTCGGGACGAGATACCCGGCGGAGATGCAGTCGGCGATCACCCGGTCGAGGATGTTCAGCGCCGCGCGGGCGAGCGTCCTGGCCCGCTCGCTGGGCTCGAAGCCGGGGATCGCCCGCTCGAACATCAGGCTGTAGTAGCCGGGCTCTGACAGGCACGCCTGCCGGTAGGCGGGGCCGAGGGCCGTCAGGTACTCGAACGGGTCGCGACGCTGCGGCACGTTCTCCAGGAAGCGCCGGAAGCGCTCGAACCCCTCCAGGTAGAGGGCCTCGGCCAGGCCCTCGCGGTTGCCGAACATCGTGTAGATGACGGTGGTGGTGTAGCCCGCCTCGGTGGCGATCCTGCGCATGGTCAGGCTCTCGGGGCCCTCGGAGACCAGCAGGTTCACCGCGACGTCGAGGAGCTTGGACCTGAGCTCGTCGTGAGTGGCCCGTTCGCCCAGCAGATAGGCGCCCTGGAGCCCGAGCGGGGCCGAGGTCACGAGGCCTCCTTCGTGCCCAAGGAATGGTGCTTCCTTGTGACCTCACGTCGTTCGGTCACGGGGCCCACGCCTTTCTGGTCGGGGGCCTGCCGCGCTGCAGACCCGCACACGATGACTTAGCCATGGCGGAGCACGTTCAAACCGCTCCGCATGGTAAACATCCCGAATTAGGTCTACTTCTGTTACATCGTGGGTATACACCAGGGCTTGTACTTATCGGTGAGCCCGCACGGAACTCTTGTGCACTGTGGTGTAAGTCCCCGCCCGTCCGGTTGGCATAACGTCGTGAGTATGGACGTGCGTACCTTCTGGCTCGCAGGCCGCCCCGCCACCGGCGACGCCGAGCTCACCGTGACCAATCCCCACGACGGTCGCGAAGTCGGCCGTTACTCCGTGCCGACCGACGCCCAGGTGGAGGAGGCCGTCGCGGCCGCCGCCGCGGTGGCCAAGGAGGCAGCCGCGCTGCCCGTGCACGTGCGCGCGGAGGCGCTGGCCCATGTCTCGCGCCGGCTGTCGGAGCGGGCCGACGAGATCGCCCAGCTGGTCACCGCCGAGAACGGCAAGCCGATCTTCTGGGCCCGTGGCGAGGTGAACCGCGCCATCTCCACCTTCCGCTTCGCCGCCGAGGAGGCCCGCCGCTGGTCGGGCGACGTGCAGCGGCTCGACACCGAGCCCGCCGCCGCCGGCCGCCTCGCCTACGTCTCCCGCGTGCCGCACGGGCCCGTGCTCGCGATCACGCCGTTCAACTTCCCGCTGAACCTGGTCGCGCACAAGGTCGCGCCGGCGATCGCGGTCGGCGCCCCCGTGGTCGTCAAACCCGCCCCCGCCACGCCGCTCTCCTCGCTCGTGCTCGGCGAGATCCTGGCCGAGACGGACCTGCCCGCCGGGATGTTCTCGGTGCTGCCGGTCGAGAACGAGCGCGCCTCCGCCCTGGTGCACGACCCGCGCCTGCCGGTGGTGTCGTTCACCGGCTCGGCCCCCGTCGGCTACTCGATCGCGGACGAGGTGCCGCGCAAGCACGTGACGCTGGAACTGGGCGGCAACGCGGCGGCGGTCGTCCTGGCCGACGCCGACCTCGACTGGGCGGCCCAGCGCGTCGCCCTGTTCTCCAATTACCAGGCGGGCCAGAGCTGCATCGCCGTGCAGCGGGTGATCGTGGAGCAGCCCGTCTACGACGCGTTCGTCGAGCGGCTGCTCCCGGCCGTCGCGGGCCTCGTCACCGGCGACCCGGCCGACGAGAAGACCCAGGTCGGCCCGCTCGTCTCGGTCGCCGCCGCGGAGCGGGTCGAGCAGTGGGTGACCGAGGCGGTCGCCGCGGGCGCCCGCGTGCTGGCGGGCGGCACCCGCGAGGGCGCCACGGTCGCGCCGACGGTCCTGGCGGACGTGCCGCACGACGCCAAGGTCGCCTGCGAGGAGGTCTTCGGGCCCGTCATGATCCTCCAGCCCGCGGCGTCGATCGACGAGGCGTACGCGATGGTCAACGACTCCAGGTACGGCCTGCAGGCCGGGGTCTTCACCCGCTCCCTGGACTCCGCCTTCCGGGCCAACAGGGAACTGGAGGTGGGCGGCGTGATCATCGGTGACGTGCCGTCCTACCGGGCGGACCAGATGCCGTACGGCGGGGTGAAGGACTCCGGCATCGGCCGCGAGGGCCTCCACTCGGCCATGGAGGACCTGACCTACGAGAAGGTCATGGTCCTGACGGGGCTGTCGCTCTAAGAATCCGGCCCACGGGACCGGCCCTCGGTGCCATGCCGGTAACACGCCTGACGAACCGGCCCCTAGCGGCCGGGAACGTCAGGCGTGTTCCGCTGTGGCGAAGAGGGTCTTGGCGGTGTCGCCGAAGACGGGGCCGTACATGGTGCCCTGGTCGTTGCTGTACTTGAAGCTGCTCAGCGAGACGATCTTGCCCTCGCCCCTGGCCGGGTCGAAACCGGTGAACCACGGGCCGCCGCTCGAACCCGCGGTCATGTCGCAGGCCAGCCCCTGGTCGTGGGTCTGGTTGTACGGGTCCTCGCGCGGGCGCCCGGCGCAGTAGATCAGCCTCTCGCCGTCGTACGGGGGGTCGGCCGGGTAGCCGAAGGCGTAGGTCTGGGTTCCGCGCTTGGCGTCGAAGGCGATCTCCTGGGCGCCGGCCACGTCCTCGACGTGCTTGCTCTGCCAGGTGGTGAGCGCGACCATGCCGACGTCGTGGCTGTCGTCGCCGCTGCGCGACCACTGGCCGGCGACGAACATGCGACGGGCGGCGTACTGCCCGTACGGACGGGTGCCGCCCTCGCGGTAGCCGGGGACGAACGTCCAGTTGTCAGCCCACTCGCCCGTTCCGTCCTTGACGCAGTGCCCCGCGGTGACCACGACGTCCCGGTTGGCGCTCTTGACCGTGCTCGCGGAGCAGACGAAGTCGACCCCGGCGAGCGTGAGGAAGACGCGGCCGGTGGTCCTGGCGACCGCGCCGCTGGTCGGCCAGTTCGCGCCCGAGGTGGAGGCGTGCGGCACGGCGCGCTGGTGGCGCCGGGCGGCCGGCTTCCCCGTCGCGCCCGACAGGCCGGGGGCGCTCGCGAGACCCGCCTTGCCGGCCAGCCCGCTCAGCAGGCCGCCGTCTCTGGTGGCGATGCCGAGCATGCTGATCGGCAGCGCGGACGCCATGCGCGCGGGCGTCCAGTAGTCGAGCACGCGCCGCTGCTCGGCGGAACCGCGGGCGGCCTCGTGCTCGACGACCTCGGGCCGCGCGGCCGTCCGCGCCGCGTGGACGGCGGGCGGACGGGCGGGCTGCTGGTGCTGGGGGTGCTGCTGCTCGGCTGCCGCGCCGACCAGAGCCGGGGTCATCAGGCCGACCACGAGCGGTGCGGCGGCGAGCAGGGGGGCGCTCAGAGGCATGGCCCCGAGTCTGCACTACGAGCTGTGATCTGGTGGCTACTTTTGGTGAATTGCTTTAGAGTGCGTTCGTGCTTTGGGCGGCCTGATAGACGGCTTGGGCTTCCGTCCCGAAATACGGGCCGAACATCACGTTCGGGGCGAAGTTGTATGTGAAGCTGTTGACGGAGTTCTGCGTTCCCAGACCGGTCGACTCGTTGAAATTCTGGAACCACGGACCGCCGCTCGAACCCCCTGTCATGCCGCAGGTCATGCCCTGGTCCCTGGTCATCACGCGGTCGTCGAACACGCGTCCGCTGCAGAAGATCAGCCTCGACCCGTCGAACGGCGCGGCGGCCGGGAAGCCGAACGCGTGCATCTGCTGCCGCCTCGCCTGGTTGAACGCCAGGCCTTGGCCGCCCACCACGTCGACCAGCGTCCGGCCTCCCAGGGGGGCCACCACGGCGGCGGCGACGTCGAAGTTGACGTCCTCGGAGGCGTTCCACTGCTGGGTGGTGAGCAGCCTGGTGGCCACCCAGGTGCCGAAGGGACGGTTGCCCGCGTTGTAGCCCGGTACGAACACCCAGTTGCTGTGGAAGGCGCCGTCGAGCTTGACGCAGTGCCCCGCGGTGATCACGACGCTCCTGTTCGCGCTGGTCACAGCGGAGCCCGAGCAGGACGCGGTGCGTCCCTGGTGGGTGAAGAAGACGCGGCCCGTGGTCCTGGCGACCGCGCCGCCGCCGGGCCACACGGAGCCGGCGGTGGCGGCGGCCTGGGTCAGGATGCCGGCGCCCTGCCTGGTGGCGGGCGGGGCGGCCCACGGCGTGCCCTGGGTGGGCTCGCCGGGCCCGTCGAGGGTCATCCTGATGTTCCTCCTGGGGGACGGGGTGTCCAGCGGTTGCGCGGCCTCCATCCGCTGCGGCGTCCAGTACTGCAGCACGGCCCGTTGCTCGGACGTGGTGTCGGCGGCCGTCCGCTGGGCGGGTCTGGGGGCCGCCTGGGCCTGCCCCGCGCTGAACAGGACGCTGCCCGCGCAGAGCATGACGACGGGGAGCAGAACGAGTCTGCGGTGCATTACGTACCTCCCGAAACCGGATCTGGGCTTGGAAGGTAGCGGCACCAATATCCAGATTTCTCAAGATTTGCACATACGGATATGGCGATATTCCGGCATAAATCGACTTTGCTCTCTGGCGTCACAGAGGTTACGGAATTTCGGGGCCACGCTTGGCGGGGTCCGTGCCCGCCCGCAACCCGCAGCGGGGACAATGGACGGGTGCATGCAGATTCCCTCCGCTCGGTCGTCCTGCTCGGCTCCACCGGCTCCGTCGGCACCCAGGCCCTCGACGTCATCGCCGCCGGCCCCGGGAGGTTCAGGGTCGCCGGGCTCGCCGCGGGAGGCGGCAAGGTCGAGCTGCTGGCCAGGCAGGCGGCCGACTTCGGCGTCCCGTGCGTCGCCGTGGCCGATCCGGCGGCCGTCCCCGCACTGAAGGAGGCGCTGGCGGCGCACGGCGCGAGCCCCGAGATCCTCGCGGGGCCCGAGGGCGTCGCGGAGGTGGCGGGGCGGCCGTGCGACATGGTGCTCAACGGCATCACCGGAGCGCTCGGCCTGACGTCCACGCTGGTCGCGCTGGAGGCGGGCCGCACGCTCGCGCTGGCCAACAAGGAGTCGCTGATCATCGGCGGGCCCCTGGTGAAGCGGCTGGCCAAGCCGGGGCAGATCCTGCCGGTCGACTCCGAGCACTCGGCGGTGCAGCAGTGCCTGTGGGCGTCCGGCCCTGGCGGTTACGACCCCGCGGCGGTCAGGCAGCTGGTCATCACGGCCAGTGGCGGGCCGTTCAGGGGCATGAAGCGCACCGAGATGGCCGACGTCACACCCGAGATGGCGCTGGCGCACCCCACCTGGTCGATGGGGCCGATGATCACGATCAACTCGGCCACGCTGGTCAACAAGGGGCTGGAGGTCATCGAGGCGCACCTGCTGTTCGACCTCGGCTTCGACCGCATCGAGGTCGTGGTGCACCCGCAGTCGATCATCCACTCCATGGTCGAGTACGTCGACGGCTCCACCATCGCCCAGGCCAGCCCGCCCGACATGCGGCTGCCGATCGCCCTGGCCCTCGGCTACCCCGAGCGCGTCGCCGGCGCCGCCCGTCCCATCGACTGGGCCCGCGCGCACACCTGGACCTTCGAACCGCTCGACGACGAGGCGTTCCCCTCGGTGGCGCTGGCCAGGCACGTCGGCTCGGCCGGCGGCACCGCGCCCGCCGTCTACAACGCGGCGAACGAGGCGTGCCTCGACGCCTTCATCCGCGGCGAGCTGCCGTTCCTCGGCATCGTCGACACCGTCGCCAAGGTCGTCGAGGAGCACGACGTCACCCCGGCCGGGTCGGTGGAGGAGGTGCTCGCCGCCGACGCCTGGGCCCGCGCCCGCGCGTCCGAACTCGCCGCCGGGCAGTCTCGCTAGCTACCTAAACTGGTTACCGTCGTCGAAATACAAGGGTTGACATGTCTTCTGTAGCACTCGGCATTCCCGCGGTCCGTCCCAAGCCACTCGCCGAACGCCGGCACTCCCGGCAGATCATGGTCGGCAGCGTGCCGGTGGGCGGCGACGCGCCCGTCTCCGTGCAGTCGATGACCACCACGGTCACGGCTGACGTCAACGCCACCTTGCAGCAGATCGCGGAGCTGACCGCATCCGGGTGCCAGATCGTCCGGGTGGCGGTGCCGTCGCAGGACGACGCCGACGCGCTGCCGATCATCGCCAAGAAGTCGCAGATCCCCGTCATCGCCGACATCCACTTCCAGCCGAAGTACGTCTTCGCGGCCATCGAGGCCGGATGCGCGGCCGTGCGGGTCAACCCCGGCAACATCAAGAAATTCGACGACAAGGTGGGCGAGATCGCCAAGGCCGCCGCCGAGCACGGCGTGCCCATCCGCATCGGGGTGAACGCCGGCTCGCTCGACCCCCGGCTGCTGCAGAAGTACGGCAAGGCCACTCCCGAGGCGCTGGTCGAGTCGGCGCTGTGGGAGTGCTCGCTGTTCGAGGAGCACGGCTTCCGCGACATCAAGATCTCGGTCAAGCACAACGACCCCGTCGTCATGATCAACGCCTACCGCCTGCTGGCGGCTCGCTGCGACTACCCGCTGCACCTGGGCGTGACGGAGGCGGGCCCTGCCTTCCAGGGCACGATCAAGTCGGCGGTCGCGTTCGGCGCGCTGCTGGCCGAGGGCATCGGCGACACGATTCGCGTCTCCCTGTCGGCCCCGCCGGTGGAGGAGGTCAAGGTCGGCACCCAGATCCTGGAGTCGCTCGGGCTCAGGGAGCGCGGCCTGGAGATCGTGTCCTGCCCGTCGTGCGGGCGCGCCCAGGTCGACGTCTACACGCTGGCGGAGCAGGTCCAGGCCGGGCTGGAGGGGCTCAAGGTGCCGCTGCGGGTCGCGGTGATGGGCTGCGTCGTGAACGGCCCGGGCGAGGCCCGCGAGGCCGACCTCGGCGTGGCCTCGGGCAACGGCAAGGGGCAGATCTTCGTCAAGGGCGAGGTCATCAAGACCGTCCCCGAGTCGCAGATCGTCGAGACCCTGATCGAGGAGGCACTGCGGATCGCCGAGGAGATGGGCGTGGACGTCGACCTCGAGGACGACGCCCCCGGCGTCGAGGTCACGGTGAGCTGACCCCGCTCCGGCCCGACGGCAGAGGTCACCTGCCCCCGCACAGGGGGCGGTGACCTTTTGTTATGACGGAGAGCAAACTTATGCTCACGAATCGGTAAGCATTTCGGAATGCATTACGTCACCACTCGATCACCCACGGCAGTATTACCCGAGCTGTGAATTGAGGAGGTCGGGTGAAGCGGGTCGTTGGGATCGTGACCGGCGTGGTGATGCTGGCCGTCGGAGCCGTGCAGGGCGAGGGTGTCGCCGCGGCGAAAAGTGCCACGGGCATCGGCCCGGAGGTCACCTGGCAGCCGTGTCCCACGAAGACGGGCTCCGGCAAGGCGTCAGGGGCCGCGACTCCGCCCGCCCCGGTGAACGTCGAATGCGGGTCCGTACGGGTGCCGCTCGACTACCGGGAGCCGATGGGGCAGTCGATCAAGATCGCGGTCAACCGGATCAAGGCGACGGTGCCGCACGACGGGACCTACCTCGGGCCCCTGCTGGTCAACCCGGGCGGCCCCGGCGCGTCAGGGCAGTCCCTGGCCGAGTACGTGGCCGAGATGCTCCCGGCCAAGCTCGCCGCGAGGTACGACATCATCGGGTTCGACCCGCGCGGGGTCGGCAAGAGCGAGCCGGCCTTGCACTGCGTGGACGCCGACCGCTTCTACGCCGCGCCCCGTTACGACGAGGTGCCGCGGACCCGGCGCGACGAGCGCGTGCTGCTCGACCGAGCCAAGCAGTACGCCGACAAGTGCGGCAACCTGTGGGCGTGGATGCTGCCCCACATGAGCACCGAGAACTCCGCCAGGGACATGGACTCCATCCGGCAGGCCCTCGGCGAGCCGCAGATCAGCTTCTTCGGCTACTCCTACGGCACCTACCTGGGAGCCGTGTACTCGACGCTCTTCCCGGACCGGATCAAGCGTCTGGTGATGGACAGCTCGGTCGATCCCAGCGGGGTCTGGTACAAGGCCAACCTGGCGCAGAACCTCGCCTTCGACCGCAGGCACCGCAACTTCCTCGCGTGGACGGCCAAGAACAACGCCGTCTACAAGCTCGGCGACACCGTCAAGGAGACCTCGTTCGCCTGGTACGCCATGCGCTCCCGGTTGCGCGACCGTCCGGCGGCCGGGGTCGTGGGCCCGAGCGAGCTCGACGACGCCTTCACCGTCGGCGGCTACACCGACGGGGCCTGGCCCGACCTGGCCGCCGCCTGGTCGACCTACGTGCGCAAGGGCGACGGGAAGGCCCTCCTGAACGTCTTCAACAAGTACGGCAAGCCCGACGCCCACGCCGAGAACGGCTACGCCGTCTACCTCGCCGTGCAGTGCCGCGACGCGCGCTGGCCGCGTGACTGGGCCAAGTGGCGCGAGGACATGTCCAGGGTCAACCGCAAGGCACCGTTCATGACCTGGCCGAACGCCTGGTACAACGCACCGTGCCTGTACTGGTCCGTGCCCGGTGGCTCACCGGTGCAGGTGAGCGGGGCGCAGAACCTCCCGCCGATCCTGATGATCCAGTCCAGGGGCGACGCCGCGACGCCGTACCAGGGAGCCCTGGAGATGCGCAAGCGGTTCCCCACCGCGCGCATGGTCGTCGAGGCGGGCGGCAACCACGGCGTGTCGCTGAGCGGCAACCGGTGCGTCGACAAGTATCTGGTCAACTACCTCAACGACGGCAGTGTGCCGGCCAAGGGGGCGAGCTGCGCGGCCAACGACCTGCCGCAGACGGCGACGCGTATGGCCTCGAAACAGACGCAGGATCACGAATGACGTACCGTGCGCCTCAGCAGATGAGCTAATCGGTGGTCGTTCGCGTAGTCTGACCATGTGATGCTGCGTACATCAGCGTCGCGCGTGCTCGACGACAGCGACCGGGACGAAGTGCTCGCCCTGCTCGACACCGATCCGGTCACCAACGTCTTCGTCGCCTCGCGGGTGCGGACCGTGGGTCTGAACCCTGCGAGGCTCGGCGGGCAGATGTGGGGGTTCGGGCCGCGCGGCGGTCTCGTCTCGCTCTGTTACGCCGGTGCGAACATGGTGCCGGTCAACGCCGGTCCTGAAGCCGTGCACGCCTTCGCCGACCGCGCCCGCAAGCAGGGCCGCCGTTGCTCGTCCATCGTCGGGCCCGCCGACGCGGTCTCGCTGCTGTGGGAGTGGCTGGAGCCGCACTGGGGCAGGGCCCGTGCGATCCGCTGGGCGCAGCCGCTGATGTCCACCGCGCAGCAGCCGCCGGTCGCCGCCGACCCGCTGGTGCGGCGGGTCAGGCCGGACGAGTTCGACATCCTGCTGCCGGCCTGCGTCGCGATGTTCACTGAGGAGGTGGGCATCTCGCCCAACCTCGGCGACGGCGGCGCCCTCTACCGCACCAGGGTCGCCGAGCTGATCCGCATCGGCAGGTCCTACGCCCGCATCGACGGCGGGCGCGTGGTGTTCAAGGCGGAGATCGGCGCCGTCACCCCGCAGGCGTGCCAGATCCAGGGCGTCTGGGTGGCCCCCGAACTGCGCGGGCAGGGGCACGCGGTGGCGGGCATGGCCGCGGTCGTGGAGGCCGCGCTCGCCGCGTTCGCGCCCGTGGTCTCGCTCTACGTCAACGACTTCAACCACTCGGCGCGGGCCGTCTACAGGAAGGTGGGCTTCCGCGAGGTCGACACCTTCATGTCCGTGCTGTTCTAGAGCCGTACCAGCTTGGCGAAGAGCCGGGCCAGCTCGCTGTCAGGGTCGGCGGTGAGGCCCGCGTGCACCGGGCCCGTCTGGACGATCGTGCTGCGGGGCGCCGTCAGCCAGCGGAACCTGCCGCCCAGCGACTCCCTGGCCAGCGGGCCCGCCTCCGCGCCGCAGGCCAGCTCGTAGGCGTCCAGCGCCCGGCGGACGCTGTCGATGTCCGCGTCGGGGTCCAGCGCGCGCAGCCGGACCGCGTCCAGCTCGACGCGGGCGCACAGGTAGTCGCGGGGCTGGCAGTACAGCAGGACGCCCGCGTTGATCAGTTCGCCGCGCTCGACCTTCGGCACCACGCGGATCACCGCGTACTCGTAGACGTCCCTGTTCACTGGGCGCCTCCCTTCCCGGGCCCGGAGCCGGTCGCCGGGGTGCGAGCCGGCACGCCGGTGAGCCACTCGCGCGGGCCGTGCGCGCGGCTCAGCAGGTGGTCGACGTAGGCGTCGCGGACAGCCTGCGGCGAGTCGAAGCCCGGCTCGCCGTCGAGCCACACGTCCGGCACCAGGGCGGTCACCGTCTGGAGCAGCTCCGGGGTGATCCGCGCCGCCAGCTCGTCGCCCGCCGCGCGGACGTCCGTGGCGAACGGCGCCAGGACGTGGTCGCCGACGTCGAACGGGCGTTGCGGGTCGGCCGTCTTCCAGTTGTAGTGGAACCAGAGGGACGCGCCGTGGTCGATCAGCCAGACGTCGCGGTGCCAGACCAGGAGGTTGGGGTTGCGCCAGCTCCGGTCGATGTTGTGGATCAGCCCGTCGAACCACACCACCTTGGACGCGAACCCCTCGTCGGGGGCCCAGGTGAGCGGCTCGAAGCCGAGCGCGCCGGGGAGGAAGTCGACGGCGAGGTTCAGGCCGACGCTCGCCTTGAGCAGGTCCTGGACCTCCTCGTCGGGCTCGCGGACGCTGAGCTGGGCGTCGAGTTCGATCAACTTCAGCTCGGGGGTGCGCAGGCCGAGCCGCCTGCCCAGCTCGCCCGCGATGATCTCGGCCACCAGGACGCGGCGGCCCTGCCCGGCCTCGCGGAACTTCACCACGTAGGTGCCCAGGTCGTCGGCCTCTACCACCCCTGGCAGCGACCCGCCCTCTCTCAGCGGCGTCACATACCGCGTCGCCGTAATCTCTCCCAGCACGCCAAGAGCGTATCCGGTCTGTGTTGTGTGAGTGATCTGCGACTGTGTTCGGCGTTTGTCGGCCTTGTTTCTTGTACGGCTTCGCATGGGTTGCCCGGCCCGCCGTCGTTGGTGGGCGTCTGTCCAGCGCTGGTCGTGAGGGCTCACGGGGTTCTCGCCGTTACAACGCGTTCTTGGCCGGAAATCCCTCCTGGCCGTCGTCGGCAATCGCCCTGGGAAGGCCGAGCAGCGGGGGCAGGCTGCTGTGCCTGGCCCCCGCCGCGGGGTCAGGTGCCCCAGCGCCTGACGTTGGACTGCTCGGCGTCCCGGATGATGCCGGTCGCGTCGTGCAGGGCGGGGCCGAAGCGCTGCATCGTGTCGCCCATCGTGGTCACGGCCTCGTTCCAGTTCCGCTTGGCCTCCAGGTAGACGCCCTTCGCGGCGCCGTCCCAGGTTTCCAGGACCTTCAGGTCCGCCTCCAGGTCGGTCAGCTCGCCGACCAGGTTGCCGTAGGCCCGTCCGAGTTCCGCCGCGATCTCCTCCATCTCGTCGAAATTGGCGAGAATGATCTCTCCGCCGCCGGTCATCGCGATCCCTTCCTCACATCGGTCGTGTTAGCGGACGCTGCCTAGCGGACACTGCCGCCGTTGAGCGCAGCCATGAGGTTCTGCGCGACCTCGCGCGCCCCCGTGGTGGCCTCCTCGTACTGGATCCCGGAGCCTCTGAGGTTCTCCGCGATCATGTGCAGCGCGTCGATGACCTTCTTGAACTGCGGGTTCCACTCGTTGAGCACCTGCGCGTAGACCGTGGCGGACTCGCCCTTCCACGACGCGCCGAGCTGCTCGGGGATCTGGACCAGCCTGTTGTGGATCTGTGTGATGTTCTCGTGCGCGGTGAGCGCACGTGCGGCCGCGTCGTGCTGACTTCCCTGCTGATAGGTAGTCGGCTGCGTCACGGTTCACCTCCTGAACAGTTGTTATTCGTAATATGGCCAACATAGGCGCCGACGGGATCCGGAAGTTTCGATTTCGGGTTTCCTGGAAATGTTCGCCGGCAATTCGGAGTGCGTAAGACAGGCCCGTGGCTGTTGTCGGCAGGGCCCCTGTTTCTTGCATTCAGCGAGCACCCTGAGCAGATGTTCGGCGTGGCCGGGGCCGGGTGTTCCATAAATGGAGGCCTGGCATTTGCCTGCCGGGCAGTACGCCCTCGCCTTGGCGTGCCCGGCGGACCCCTGGATTCGCCGGCCCGCCCGCCGCATCTGCAGCGCCGCCGCCTGCACCTCCTTGTTCGGCATCCCCTTGACGGGGCCCGAGCCCTTCTGCGCCATGGGCGAGGTCATCGCGACCGGCGGCCCCTTCGGCTCCTGCCGCAGGGCGTTCCTCGGCAGGCCCGCGAGCGCGGTCCGCGGCTCCGTCATCGCCCGCAGTCTGGTGGTGACGTCGGTGAGGGGTTCGGTGACGTGGCGGCGGAGTGCCGGGGGTGAGGGTGTGGTCGACGCTGTCGCTGTGGGTGGTGACGTTGCCCCGTCCTGCAGCGTCGCGGCGGGGTCCGCCGGCGACGACGCATCGACGGAAACTCGTTGCGCATGTCCGGCAGCTTAATCACCGCCGACCGGATTGAGCCCTCAGTTTGAACTTCCTTGAAGCGTCATGTCTTCGGCGATTGTCGTGCGTAGGCTCTGCCTTATTGATTGGGCATTCTCCGGTGCAGGAGAAAAAATGTCGGACTGGTCATCGCGTCAGGACATCGAGAATGTCGACCGCACCGTCGAGGAGCGGAAGCGGGGACGCGGAGAATCCAAGAGGCGCATGCACGGATGGCCGAGCTGACCGGCGAGGGGAGCAGCGACGACGCCCTCGTCGAGGCGGTCACCGACGCCGAGGGGCAGCTGAAGGAGATCACGGTGAACCCGCGGATCATGAGGCTGGGTAGTGAGGCCGTCGCCCGCGGCGTGATGGAGGCCGTCCAGCGGGCCCAGCAGGACGCCAAGGCGAAGGCGAAGAGCCTCCTCACGCGGGTGCAGCCCCTGGACTCCGCGATCGTGGACGAGCGGATCGCGGAGATCGCCGACGAGCTGGCCCGGCACGAGCGCGGCCTCGCCTGAGCGGCGGCGTCACCCAGGCGCGAGCCGATCGCCCGGACCGGGGAAGGCGTCACATCTTGGCGATGACCTCCTCGGCGAAGCGCTCCATGGTGGCGACCTTGAGTGCCAGGCTGCCCTCGCCGTACCGGGCCTTCTCCTCCGGCGTGGCCAGCCACCACGGGGCGGCCATCGTGCCGGTGACCCCCTTGGCGGCCAGGCGGCGATAGGTGCCGGCGTCCGGCATGGCGGCCAGCGGGGCGATGATCTCGAACTCTCCCGTCCTGCCGTGCTGGTCCAGCAGGTCGCGTAACGTGGCGAGCACCTCGTCCAGCTGCTCCTCCGTGTAGATGCGGTTGCCGATCCAGCCGTCGCCCAGCCGGGCGGCCCGCTTCAGCGCCGCCTCGCTGTCGCCGCCGACGAGCACGGGGATCGGCTTGGCGGGAGTCGGCGCGATGGACAGCTCGGGGAGGCCGTCGAGCGTGACCACGCGCCCCGACCACAGCTCGCGCAGCACCGGGATCATCGCGTTGAGCCGCCGCCCCCGGGTGTGGAAGTCCTGGCCGGTGGCCGTGAACTCCTCCTCGCACCAGCCGACGCCCACGCCGAACGTGACCCGGTCGCCGGAGAGCACCGCCGCCGTGGACACCTGCTTGGCCACGGTGAACAGGTCACGGGCGGGGGCGATGTAGACGTTCGGGGCGAAGCGCAGCGTGCTGGTCACCGAGGACATCGCGCCGATCGTCACCCACACGTCCGGCCAGTGCGTGGCGGCGTCCCAGCGGGGCTTGCCCGACTTCGAGTACGGGTACGGCGTCTGGAAGTCCGCGTAGAAGAGGTGATCGGACAGTGTGAGCGTGTCGAACCCGAACCGTTCGGCGGCCCTGGCGAGCTCCACGAACTGGTCGGTGTCGGCGAACGACGCGCCAAGCCAGAATCTCACTGGAACTCCGGGATGACCTTGGTGGCGAACAGTTCCAGGTTGCGCTTGACCGTGTCGAGCGGCAGGACTCCCTGCTGGCCCTGCATGTAGAGGCCGAACCATTCCAGGTGTGGCATCCGGTCGAGCATGCGCTGGATGCCGCGCTTGACGTCGTCGGGGGTGCCGAACAGGGCCATCTCGACGTCGTTCATCCGCTTGGCGTCGCCCTTCTCGGGGGAGATGGGCTGGTGCTTCTCGTCCTCCTTCTTGCGGAGCACCTCCAGGTAGCCGAAGGGGCCGAAGAAGGCGGCGAAGTCCTTGGGGATGCTCCGGCCGAAGGTGTTGATCGCCTCTTCGGTCGTGTCGGCGATGCCGACGATCTTCAGGATGCCGGTGTGCTCGCCGAGCTTGTAGTCGCGGCCCTGCCTGGCGGACTCCTCCTGGTAGAGCTTGGCCTTGGCGGCGTGGTCGTCGGGGTTGGGGGTGAACATCCAGGGCAGGATGTTCTCCTGCGCGGCCCTGATCACCGAGCGGTCGGAGATCGTGAACGGCTGCCAGAGCTCCGGGTGCGGGTTCTGGTACGGCCGGGGGCAGACGGAGACGGCCTGGATCTTCCCGTCCTCCGACACCTCGCCGGGCGCGCCGAACGTCCGCGTCCAGTCCAGCGCGGGCCAGCCCTCGATGCCGTCGTAGGGGTAGGGCACCTCGTAGTCGAGCACGTCGGACTTGTAGCGGATGGTCTCCTGCGTCCACGCCATCTTCATGATCTTCAGGACCTCGCCGAAGACGTCGAAGTTGCGCGTGTCGGTGGCGGAGCCGTCGGAGCGGGCGGCCGCCGCGTGCCATCGCTGGCCCAGGACGTTCATCCACCGGTTCTGGTAGCCCCTCGCCACGCCGAGCCGCAACCGTCCCTTGGAGAACTGGTCGAGCAGCGCCACGTCCTCGGCGGCCCTGATCGGGTCCCAGGCGGGCAGCACCATGCCGAGCGGCGCGAGCAGGATGCGCTCGGTCCTGGCGGCAAGGTCGGTGAGGAACATCAGCGGGTTGACCGAGAACTCCATCCCCTCGGAGTGGAAGTGGTGCTCGGTCATCATCAGCGCGTCGAACCCGATCTGGTCGGCGTGCACGGCGATCTCCCGGACCTCGTGCAGCAGCCGCTGGTACGACTCCGTGTCACGCCCGATGGGACGCCTGGCCCTGGCGTTCTCCTCGGCGGCGTATCCGGAGCCGGGGATCTGCGGATTCAGGAAAATGGAAAACTTCACCGGGAGACCTCTTTCCGCGGGGCGTTTCTCTGTCCGGCAAGCTACTCTAGAAATGTTAGCCGAGCAATCGCTTGGTTGACATGAGAGGGGGGTCGCATGCGGCTGGGCGTCACGATGTTCACCACGGACCTGAGCATGCCGGTCGCCGACCTGGCCAGAGCCGCCGAGGAACGCGGGTTCGCCTCGCTCTACGTCCCCGAGCACACGCACATCCCGGTCTCGCGCCGCACGCCGCCCCCCGGCGGGCAGGACGTCCTGCCCGAGGAGTACAAGCGCACGCTCGATCCGCTGGTGGCCCTGTCGTTCGCCGCCGCCGCGACCGAGCGGCTGACCGTCGGCACCGGCGTCCTACTCGCCGCCCAGCGCGACCCCATCGTGACCGCCAAGGCCATCGCCACCCTCGACCACCTGTCGGGCGGACGGGTGGTGGTCGGCGTCGGGTTCGGCTGGAACGTCGAGGAGATCGCCAACCACGGCGTCGCCTACCGGACGCGCCGGGACGTCACGCGGCGCAACGTGCTCGCCATGCGGGCGCTGTGGCGCGACGAGGTGGCCGAGTTCGACGGGTTCGAGCCGTCCTGGTCGTGGCCGAAGCCGGTCTCCGGGCCGCCCGTGTACCTCGGCGGCGCGGCAGGCCCGAAGCTGTTCGCGCACATCGCCGAGTACGCGGACGGCTGGATGCCGATCGGCGGCAGGGGCATCAGGGCCGCCCTGCCCGCTCTGGCGGAGGCGTGCGAGAAGGCCGGGCGGCCGATGGCCCGGGTCATCCCGTTCGGGACGCTGCCGACCAGGGAGAAGCTCGACTACTACGCCGGGCTCGGCATCGAGGAGGCGGTGGCCACGCTGCCCAGCGGCCCGCCCGACGCGGTGCTCTCGCTCCTGGACGAGTACGCCCGCCTCCTCTGATCCCTGCCATAATTGCGCCCTATGCCCGAGCTTCGCGCCGACGACCCACGCAGGCTCGGGCCGTACCGGCTGTCGGGTCGGCTCGGCCAGGGTGGGCAGGGCGTCGTCTACCTCGGCCACTCCCACAACGCGACGCCGGTGGCGATCAAGCTGCTGCACACCAGCATGTCCGCCGACCCCGCCGCGCGGCGCAGGTTCCTCGGCGAGGCGGAGGCGGTGCGTCGGGTGGCGCCGTTCTGCACGGCCCAGCTGCTCGACGCGCAACTCGAGGGCGACCGGCCGTACCTGGTCAGCGAGTACGTCGACGGGCCGTCGCTCAGGGAGCACGTGATCGCGAGCGGGCCGCGCACCGGGGGCTCGCTGGATCGCCTGGCGATCGGCACCGCGACCGCTCTCGGGGCCATCCACCGGGCGGGCGTCGTGCACCGCGACTTCAAGCCGGGCAACGTGCTGCTCGGCCTCGACGGGCCGCGCGTGATCGACTTCGGTGTGTCCCAGCTGATGGACACGACGGCCACCACCGGCCGGATCCTCGTCGGCAGCCCCGCCTACCTGTCGCCCGAACGCATCAAGGGCGAACCCGCCGGGCCGCCCGCCGACCTGTACGCCTGGGCGCTGACGGTCGCCTACACCGCCACCGGCAGGCACGCCTTCACGGCCGACACCTCCCAGGAGGTGCTGGCCAGGATCCTGTTCGGCAGGCCGGACCTCGGGCCGCTGCCCGGCCGGCTCCGCGAGATCGTCGACGCCTGCCTCGCGCCCGAGCCCGGCGACCGGCCGGACGCCGAGGAGGTGCTGCGGCTGCTGCTGGGCCAGCAGGCGGGGAGCGACGTGCTGTCCTCAGGCGCCAGGGCGGCCATCACCCGCCCCGACGGCACCGGCGCGGTCAGCGCCCGACCCGACGGCACCGGCGCGGTCACCGCCCGGACCGGCGGCACCGGCGCGGCCGGCACCCAGACGGACAGCATCGGGGCCGCCATCGCCGCGACCGGCCCGGGAGTTGAGACGGGGACGATCACCTCTCCCGGCGCGGACCCCCAGGCCACGAGAGGTGACTCCGCGGGCGTCCGGCCCCGGCGGCGGGTGCGCTGGTGGCAGGTGGTCGTCGCCGTGGCCGGAGTCGCCATGGGCGCGGCCGGGTTCGTCCTCTGGCTCAGGGGCGCGCAGAGCCCCGGCCTGGACGGGACGTGGACCGGATCGGCCGAACACCCCACCGCCGGGCGCGTCTTCCCCGTCGAGATCCACCTCGACCGCGGCGGCACGTCCAGCATGCGATGGGGGTCGGACCTGCACTGCTCGGGTCGGCTCGGCCCCACCAGCAGCGAGCTGGTGTTCACGCTCGGCCAGGTGAGCGGAGACCAGTGCTACCCGGGCACGCTCCGGATGCTCCCGTCGGCCGACTCGAACCAGGTGGTCATCAAGGTGACACGGCAAGGTGACGTGGACGTCACCTATTCGGGCAAGGTCTCACGCTCCTCCTGACCGCGAGTGTCACGGTCAGGTGGCGATTGGCCGCGAAAGCCCCCGCCACCGTTGACCTTTCGGCTTCCCTTGCTTTCAGTGGAAGGTGAAGATGGGGTGGCGGCGAGGGGAGGCGCCCCGTGCCAACGGCGCAGCCGCTCAGAACGGGGGACCCGCAGCGACTCGGAGCGTATGAGTTGCGCGGGCGGCTGGGTGAGGGCGGCCAGGGCGTGGTGTTCCTCGGCACGAGTGGCGAGGAGAGCTACGCGGTCAAACTGCTGCACGGGCCCGTGGGAGACGAACGGGCCGCGTTCCTGCGCGAGGTGGAGCTGGCCAAGCACGTCGCGCGGTTCTGCACGGCCCAGGTGATCGACGCCGGGTTCGACGAGGGCAGGGCGTACATCGTCAGCGAGTACGTCGACGGGCCCTCGTTGGCGCGGGAGGTCGCGCTGACCGGGCCGCGCCGGGCGGGCGCGCTGGAACGGCTGGCGGTCGGCACCGCGACGGCGCTGGCGGCGATCCACCGCGCCGGGATCGTCCACAGGGACTTCAAGCCGCAGAACGTGCTGCTCGGCGCCGACGGGCCGCGCGTGATCGACTTCGGGCTGGCCAGGGCGCTTGACGCGGCGGCGACCGTGAGCGGGCGCGGGGTGGGCACCCCCGCCTACATGGCGCCCGAGCAGATCACCGCGTCGGCGGTGACCGGGGCGGCGGACGTGTTCTCCTGGGGCGCCACGATGTGCTTCGCGGCCAACGCGTCCGCGCCGTTCGGGCAGGACTCGGTCGCGCCCGTGCTGCACCGCATCCTGACGGCGCCGCCCGCTCTGGGACGGCTCGACGGGCAACTGCGTGAGCTGGTGGAGTCGTGCCTGGACAAGGACGCCCGCAACCGGCCCACCAGCAGGGAGCTGCTGCTGGCGCTGCTGGGCGGCTCCGAGGGCGTGCCGGCGGAGGTGCTGCGCTCGCCTCCACCGCACATCCTGCGCGCGGACCCCTTCCCGCCGCCGCTGTCGATCCCGGCGCAGCGCGACCGGTGGTTCGGGAGCGAGTCCGAGGTCCGGCAGGACGAAGAGGGCGGCGCGGCTTCACCGTCCCAGGGGAACGGTCCTGAGGCGCCGTCCCGGTGGGATGGGCGGTTCGGGGCCGGTCCCGCGTCCAGTTCGGCGCCCGTCGCCCGGCCCGAGGCGACCGGCGCGGCCGCCGGCTACCACCTGGCCCTCTCACAGCCCGCCCCGGCGCAGTCGCAGGACCCGCCGTGGCCGCCGGCCCCCGGCGGCGGGGACGACGGAACAGGCGACGGCAGGGGCCGCGCCTGGAGGCGGGCGGGCCTCGCCGCCGGGGCGGCGGTGCTGGTCAGCGCGGCGGTGCTGGTCACCGTGGTGGCGCCGGCGCTCAGGCGGGACGTCGCGCGGCCGCAGGCGGCGGCGACCCCCACGGTGATCGCGACGGACTCGCCGACGCCCCAGGAGAGCACGACGGCCGCGCCCACACCCCGCACGAACACCTCAAGCCCCCCGGAGGAGCCGCCCGGCTCCCAGCACCCCAGAGGCTCGTCCGAGCCGCCGCCCGTGGCGCCCGCCTCGGTGAGCGTGCCCGCGCTCGCGGGGCTGGACCGTTCCGCGGCGATCAAGGCGATCAAGCGGTCCGGGCTGTCGGTGGGCACCGTGACCCAGGTGGACTCGGCGAAGCCGATCGGCCAGGTGCTGGTCAGCGAGCCCGCCCTGGGAGCCGCCGTGCCGAAGGGCTCCAGGGTGTCGTTGCAGGTGTCGGCGGGGCTGGTGGTGCCGGCGGTCACCGGGCAGCAGTCCAAGCCCGCGCAGGCGGCGCTGACCAGCGCCGGGCTGTCGGTGGGCGCGATCACCCGGTCGTGCTCCACGCTGCCGGACGGCCAGGTGATCGCCAGCAGGCCGGAGGCGGGCCGCAGGGTCTCGGGTGGCAGCCCGGTGGCCCTGGTCGTCGCCCGTCAGGGGGCGACGGTGCCGTCCGTCGTCGGCCGGTCGCGGGAGGACGCGAGCGCCGCCCTCCGCGACGCGGGCTTCGCGGTGCGGTCGAAGAGCCAGGTCGTGGACGATCCGGAGCGGGTCGACACCGTCCTGGCGCAGAGTGCCGGCGCGGGCTCCTGCGCCGAGGCGGGCAGCACGGTCGTCCTGACCGTCGGGGTCGCCGGGCAGAGCGACCCCGACCCGACGGAACCCTCGGAGCCGCCGCCCTCGCCGACCCCCACCGCGTCGGGTGAGCGGTAGCCGCCTACTTCAGCGCGCCCGCCGTCAGGCCCGTGACGATGCGGCGCTGGAAGAACAGGACGAGCAGCACCAGCGGGATCGTCACCAGGACGCCCGCCGCCATCTGCGTGCCGAACGGGGTGTCGAACTTGGCGGCGCCGGTGAACTGGGCGATGCGGACGGTCGCCGTCTGCCGCGACTGGTCGTTGACCATGGTGACCGCGATGATGAACTCGTTCCAGGTGGCGATGAAGGCCAGGATCGCGGTGGTGAAGATGCCCGGGGCCGCCAGGGGCAGCATCACGCGGCGGAAGGCGGTGAACGGGGTGCAGCCGTCGATCTGGGCGGCCTGTTCCAGCTCGTAGGGCATCTGGCGGAAGAAGGTGGTCAGGTTCCAGATGGTCAGCGGCAGGGCGAAGGACATCGAGGGGACGATCATCGCCTGGTAGGAGTTGATCCAGCCGATCGCGGTGAACAGCTTCAGCAGCGGGACGATCAGCAGCGCCCCGGGGAACATCGAGACCGCGATCACCAGGGCGAGGATCACGTTCTTGCCCCGGAACTGCAGCCTGGCCAGCGCGTACGCCGCCAGCGTGCCGATCACGAGGGTGACCGCGGTGGTGGTCGCCGCCACGATGAGGCTGTTGCCGAGCGACTGGCCGAAGCCCATGCCCTCGGCGAAGACCGCGTCGTAGCTCTCCAGCGACCACGGCGCAGGAAATGGTGATTTGTCGTAAATGTCGGAGGTGCGGCGGAAGCTCGACACCACCATCCAGTAGAACGGCACCAGGCAGTACAACGCGATGCCGATCATGCCCGCCCTACGCGTCATCGCCGGCCTCCTTCCTCCGCGCCCGCACATCGCTCAGCAGGTCGGCTCCGAGCAGCTTGACGAACACGAACGCGATCAGCGCGATGTAGACGAACAGCGCCGTGCCGTAGGCCGAGGCCGGCCCGTAGTGGACGCGGGTCGCCTCGTCCCAGATCAGCCCCGACAGCGTCTCGACCGACTCCTTGCGCGGCCCGATGAGCACGTACGGCAGGTCGAAGACGCGCAGCGCGTCCATCAGCCTGAACAGGACCGCGACCAGCAGCGCGGGCTTGACCAGCGGCAGCGTGATGCGCCAGAACTGCTGCCTGGGCGTGGCCCCGTCGACCCTGGCGGCCTCGTAGACCTCGCCGGGGATGATCTGCAGGCCCGCCAGCACGAGCAGCCCCACGAACGGCGCCGTCTTCCAGGTGTCGGCGACGACGACGGCCAGCTTGGCCCAGGCGCCGTCGGCGGTCCACAGGATGTCGGTGCCGAGCAGCGCGTTCGCCACCCCGTCGGCCTGGAAGATCCACTTCCACATCAGCCCCGACACGGCGGTCGGCACCGCCCACGGGACGAGGATGCTGGCCCGCAGCAGCGCCCGCCCGCGGAAGGCGCGCTGCATGACCAGCGCCATCGCGACCCCGAGCACGACCTCCAGCGCGACGGTCACCACGGTGAACAGCGTCGTGTTGAAGGCCGCGTTCAGGAACCGGGCGCCCACCACCCCGGCGTAGTTGGCCGCCCCGGCGAACTGCTCGCCCTCCACCACGAAACCGTCGGCGTCGAGGGTCTGCCCGCTGGCGTAGAACGACTCGCGCATGGCCGACACCAGCGGGTAGAAGACCACGAGCGCGAGCACGATCAACGTGGGCGAGAGCATGGCGGCGGCCAGCCACGACTGCCCGCGTGGGGCAGCGCGTCCGTGCCGGGAACGCCGCCGCGCGTCGGCGGGGCGGGTCGCGGTGAGCACCGGTTCTCTCCTCCTCGTACGGGCGAACTGCTGGGCGGCGGGCTACTTGAGCAGCGGGCCGAGCGCGGTCTGCAGCTCGGTCAGGGCCTGGTCGACGGGCTTGGCGCCCGAGACGATCGCGTACGCCGACTCCTGGATCGCGGCGGTGACGTCGCCGTACTTGACCGCCTTGGGACGCGGCTTGGCGGCGAGGATGCCCTCCTTGAGCGCGGGCAGGTACGGGTACTTCTTGATCAGCTCGGGGTCCTCGTAGATCGCGGTCCTCGGCACCGGCATCGAGCTGGTCTCGGCGAACGCCTTGAGCTGCTCGGCGCTGGTCATGAACGCGATGAAGTCCTTGGCGGTCTGCTTGTGCTTGGAGAACGCCGACACGGCCAGGTTGTTGCCGCCCAGCGTGCCCGCGCCGATGCCGGTGAGCCCGGGGATCGGGGCCACGTTCACCTTGCCCGCGACCTTGCTGGAGCCGTCGGTCTTCTGCGCCGCCTCGTAGCCGTAGGCCCAGTTGCGGTAGAAGAGCAGCTTGCCCTCCTGGAAGGCGACCCGGCCCTCTTCCTCCTTGTAGGTGACGGCCTCCTTGGGGATCATCCCGCTCTTGAAGCCGTCGGCCAGGAACTGCCCGGCCTTCTTCGCCGCGTCGCTGGTCAGCTGCGGCTGGCCGGAGGCGTCGAGGAACTCGCCGCCCGCGGAGTTGACCGCCTCGGAGAAGTTGACGGTCAGGCCCTCGTACTTGTCGAACTGGCCGCTGTAGCAGGCCATGCCCTTCTGCTTGGGCAGCACCTGGTCGCAGAGCTTCTTCATCTCGTCCCAGGTCTTCGGGGGCTCCTTGACCAGGTCCGTGCGGTAGTAGAGCAGCCCGGTGCCGGTGAACAGCGGCATCGCGTACAGCTTGTCGCGATATTTCGCTGTTTCGACAGTGGTGGGGAGGAAGCCGGACACGTCCAGCGGGAGCTCGTCCACCCAGCGGTTGGCGGCGAACTCGCTGGTCCACACCGCGTCGATGAGGATGACGTCACCGGCGTCCGACTTGGTCTGGGCGTTCTGGATGAGCTTGCGGCGCTGCTCGTCGGCGCTCTCCGGCAGCAGGACGACGCTGGCCTTCTCGTTCGGGTGCGCGGCGTTCCACGCGTCCACGATCTTCTGGACCGACTCGGCCTCGAACTTGCCGCTGATGAACGTGATCGGGCCGCGTCCGCCGTCGGACTGGGCGGCCGGCCGGCTCGCCGGGGTGGACGAGCCGCACGCCACCAGGCCGGCGCCGAGCGCCACCACTGCCGCTATGTGCCTTGCTCTCATTGGGGGGTTCCTTCCAGGGTGACGGTCTCGCCGTTGAGCCGCGACCTCTCGGCGGCCCAGGCGATCAGGTGGCTGTGCAGGCTCTCGCTCGGTGAGGAGAGGATAGGGGAGCGATCCCTGCTGGTCACGGCGGACAGGAACGCGTCCACGAGCGCCTCGTCGCCGCCACCGTGGCCGCCGGAGGCCGTCGCGTCGCCCGTCGCGCGGGTGTCGACGGTCTCGGACCGCCCGGTGACGAAGTCGTGGACGATGAGCCGCTCGCCGTCGCCGTCGATCGAGCCGCGGGTGCCGAAGACGCGGGTCTGCCGGTGGGCGGCGGGGGTGAAGGCCGTCATCGTGAAAGCGGCGGTCGCGCCGCCTTCGAACTCCATGTTCACGACCTGGTGGTCGACCGCGTCGTTGTCGCAGGCGTAGACGCACCTGCCGTACGGGCCGGTCCTGAGCGCGTCCAGGACGCCCTGCTCGGAGAGGTCGTCGGTGAGCACCGACAGCGGCCAGACGTCCTGGCCGGCCAGCGGCAGGTAGATGCGCTTGGCCGAGTACGGGCAGCCGGCCTCCACCGGGCAGTCGAGGCAGCGGTCGGTCGCGCCCTCCGGCCGGTTCTCGGCGCGGAAGTGCTTGAGCCCGCCGAACGAGGAGACCCTGGTGACCTGCTTGCCGGTGAGGTGCACCAGCCAGTCGAGATCGTGGCAGGACTTGGCGAGCAGCATGAACGTCGACTCGTCGGCCCTGCGCCAGTTGCCACGGACGTAGGAGTGCGCCTGGTGCCACCAGCCGACCGGCTCCAGATGCTGGATGCTGACGATCTCGCCGATCCGTCCCGCGTCGATCAGCGACTTCAGGGCCCGGGTGTACGGGGTGTAACGCAGCACGTGGCAGACCGCGAAGATCGCGCCGGACCGCTCGGCGGCGGCGACGATCTGGCGGCAGTCGTCCTCGGAGACCGCCATCGGCTTCTCCAGCAGGATGTCGTAGCCCAGGTCGGCGAAGCGGACCGCGGGTTCGACGTGCTCCCTGTCCTGGGTCGCGATGATCACGGCGTCCGCCTGCCGGGGGAGCGCGGCCAGTTCCCGCCAGTCGGCGTAGTGCGCCGCTTCGGGGTACCTGGCGCGGCGGCCGGCGGACGGGTCGGCCACCGCCACCACCAGCGCCTGGCCGGACTCGACCGCGTGGCGGGCATAGGAGGTTCCCCGAGAACCCGCGCCCACGACGGCGAGAGTCACCATTACGCCTCCACATATGTAACCAGTTAACGTATGTCGGCCGATGCTAGGATCCAGGCTGGTAACCGTCAATAGGGAAGTTATGAGAAGGGGTCTCATAAGTGACCGAGCTCCGGCCGGGTGACGCTTCGCTGCTGCGCAAGGTGAACACCCAGGTCACGCTCAGAGCCCTGCGACGGGAGGGGCTGGCCACGCTCACACAGCTCGGCCGGATCACCGGGCTGTCCAGGCAGACCGTCGAGGCGGTGCTCGACGAGCTGGGCGAGCGCGGCTGGGTCAGGGAGGCCCCGCCCGACGAGGGCGCGATGGGACGTCCCGCCCGCCGGTACGGCTTCCGCGCCGACGCCGGCTACGTGCTGGGTGTCGACGTGGGCGGCGACAGGATCGTGGTCTCCCTGGCCGACCTCAACGGCGAGGTGCTCGCCTGCGAGCGGACCGGCGTCGCCGACGGCGCCCCGGCCCCCGAACGGCTCGAGGCCGCCCGCAGCGCCTCGCTGGCCTGCGTCGACGGCGCCGGAGTCGCGCGGACCCGGATCTGGGCCGTCGCCGCCGGCACCTCCGGCATCGTGGACCGCTCAGGACGGGTCGCGCTGTCGATGTCGCTGCCCGGCTGGACGGGCGTGGACCTCGCCGGGCTGGCAGGCCGGTGGTTCGGCTGCACGGCGCTGGCCGCCAACGACGCGAACCTGGCCGCGCTCGCCGAACACTGGCGCGGCAGCGCCCAGCACGCGTCCGACGTCGTCTACATCCTCGTCGGGCACCGGCCGGGCGCCGGCATCCTCATCGGCGGGCGGCTGCACGCCGGGCGGTCCGGTGCGGCGGGGGAGATCGGCACGCTGCGCCAGGTCGGCTGGGAGGACGCCGCCATGGAGCTGGTCAAGGAGGGCAGCGCGGCCGAGGTCTTCGCCGCGGCCGACGCCGGCGACCAGGGCGCGCTGCGCCGCGTCGACCAGTACGCGGAGAATCTGGCGATCGGCGCGTCCGCGCTGGTGCTGGCCGTCGACCCCGACCTGTTGGTGATCGGCGGCGGCTACTCGCGGGCCGGCGACGTGCTGTTCGGCCCGCTCCGCCGCCACCTGGCGGACCTCTGCGTGAGCGCGCCCGAACTGGTCACGTCCACGTTCGGGGACGAGAGCGTGGCCCTGGGCGCGGTCCGGCTGGCACTCGACCACGTCGAGCGGGAGGTCCTCGGCCTCTAACGGCCGTGGCTCCGCTCCCGCCGCGGTGGCGGCAGAGAGCGGAGTCGCCCTTTGCTATCGGGGCCGGGAGCGTCTGCCGGCGCGCGCGGCGACCGCGAGATGGTGGGCCAGTTCCGCGTGGCCTTCGGCGGCGAGGCCGACGGTGACACGGATGTGCGGGCTCCGGCCGGGGCTGTCCTCGATCATGAATCCCGTGCCGGCTATCGCGCCGATGCCATGGCTGGCCAGGCTGATCAGGGCGGCCTGCTCATCGTGCACCGGCAGCCACAGGTTGATGCCGTCGCCTGGGCCGAGAGGGATGCCTTCGACGGCCAGGGCCTCGATAACCGCGTCGCGGCGTCTGCGGTATTCCTGTCTGGCGTGCCGTACCTGCGCGACGGAGTTCTCGTCCGTGAGCAGATTCAGCAGCAGGTGCTGCAGCAGGCGGCTGGTCCAGCCCTGGCCCAGCAGGCGCCGTTCGACGACTGGTCCGATCAGTGCCGCGGGTCCGCTCATCGCGGCCAGCCGCAGCTCGGGCCCGTACGCCTTGGAGAAGCTGTGGACGTGGACGGTGCGGTCGGGGAGCCAGGTGCCGAGGCTGACCGGCGCCGCCGCGGCGACGTCGCCGCCCGCGTCGTCCTCGACCACGACTGAGCCGGGGAAGTCGGTGAACACCGAAGCGAGTTCGGCGGCCCGCTGCGGGGTCCATGAAATGCCGGCCGGATTGTGGGCGCGGGGTTGCAGGAAGACCGCGGCGGGCCTGGTCTCGAGGGCGGCGCGCAGCCGGTCGGGCTGTGGCCCCTCGCCGTCCAGGGGAACGCCGATGACCTGCGTGCCCAGCACCTCGAGCAGGTCTATCAGGTGGGGGAAGGCCGGATCCTCCACCACCACGCGGTCGCCGATCCGCAGCAGCGAGGTGGCCAGCAGGTCCATGGCGTCCATCGCGCCGTCGACGACGGTCAGCTGGTCGACCGGGTACGGCCACCGTTCCCGCAGCAGCCCCTCGAGCGCGGGCAGCACCGAATCATCGAGGTACGCGCCCGGAGGCGTGGCGTGCAGCCGGCTCAGCGCGGGGACCAGGTCCGGGAGCAACGCCGGATCCGGCTCGCTCGTGGCCAGATCGAGCCCGAGGTCCGCCACTCGCCCGCCCGCCTGCCAGTAACGGCGCGGGCCGGTGGGACGAGGCTGGGCAACAGTGGTGCCGCGCCGGCCGTCGGCTTGCAGGACGCCGGAGCGGGCGAGCAGTTGCCAGGCGGCGTTGACCGTCGTCGGGGACAGGCCCAGGCCGTCGGCGACCTGCCTGACCGGCGGGAGTTTCGTGCCGGGTGTGAGCACTCCGTCCCTGATTGCCTCGTTGACCGCGCCTGCCAGACCTCGGGCGGTGTGTTCCGCCAGCCGTTCCTTGATCTCCACAATCACTTTTGTAACGTAACAAAAAGTGCTTTGTTTTGGCTAGTGCTGTCACGTAATCTGGCCGCCAGACGGCCAGTGATTTGTCTCTATGTCGTACTAAAACACCCCTTTTCTCACCTTTTGGGCGTGCCTCTGAAACGGAGAACCACATGAATGCTCGTGCGAGGCGGCGGACGCGCACCACGATCGCAGCGGTCGGCACGATCGCCGCGGTGGCGGCCCTTGCCGGCTGCGGTAGCAGCGGAAAAAGCTCCAGCGACATGACGGCGTCGATCACGGCCGACCCGGCGCTGACCGCGAAGGTACCGGCCGCCATCAGGTCGGCAGGCAAGATCGTGGTCGGCACGGACGCGACTTACGCGCCGAGCGAGTTCCTCGACACCGACGGCAAGACGGTGATCGGGTTCGACGTGGAGATCTTCGACGCGGTGGCGGCGAAGCTGGGCCTGAAGACCGAGTGGCAACCGGCGAAGTTCACGGACATCATCCCGGGCCTCAAGTCCACCAAGTACAACGTCGGTGTCTCGTCCTTCGCAGCGACCCAGGAGCGCATGAAGACGCTCAACATGGTCACCTACTTCTCCGCCGGCACTCGATGGGCACAGCGGCCAGGGGGCGCGATCGTCCCAGATGACACCTGTGGCAAGAAGATCGCGGTGCAGGTCGGCACCGTCTCACTGGACGACGCCACCGCCCGATCCAAGAAGTGCACCGCCTCCGGCAAGCCTGCCCTCGCCATCGACCAGTATCAGGCGCAGAGCGATGCGACCGCCGCGGTGGTCTCCGGCAAGGACGACGCGATGATCGCCGATGCGACGGTCACCGCGTACGCCGTCAAGCAGGCCGGCGGCAAGCTCGCCTTCGCCGGCGAAGAGTACGACGCCGCGCTCTACGCGTTCGTGCTGCCCAAGGACCAGACAGAGTTCGCAGGCGCGATCCAGGCCGCCGTGCGAGAGATCATCGCCGACGGCACCTACCGGAAGATCTTGGTGAAGTGGGGCGTCGAGGCCGGCTCGATCACCAAGCCAGCGGTGAACCCCTCCTCCTGAGCAGGAACGATGACACGACAAGCAAACTCCGACCGAGGGCGGCCTGAGCTGATCAAGGCCGTGCCCGTCCGGCACCCCTGGCGATGGGTCGCCGTCGCCGTGTTGATGGTGCTGGCCGCGATGTTCGTCAACGTGCTGGTGACGAACGAGAACTTCCAGTGGCGCTTCGTCTTCGAGGACGTCCTGTTCACCCCGCCGGTCCTGGAGGGCCTGCGCGGCACCGTCCTGCTGACCGTCTCCTCCATGCTGATCGGGGTGACGCTCGGCGTCCTGCTCGCGGTCATGCGCCTGTCCGCCAGCCCGGTCCTGCGGCTGATCTCCTGGGGGTACACCTGGTTCTTTCGGGCGGTCCCCCGGCTGGTCCTGGCGGTGCTCTTCGGCAACCTGGGAATCCTGTGGTCCAGGATCGGACTGGGCCTCCCCTTCGACCGCGAGCTCGGCGCGCTGTTCGGCATCCCCGACTTCCACGCCCAGTTCTGGAGCATCAACGCCACCGACCTGCTCACCGGATTCGTGGCGGGCATGCTCGCGCTGGGGCTCTCAGAGGCGGCCTACATGGCGGAGATCGTCCGGGCCGGCATCGAGGCGGTGGACTCGGGGCAATCAGAGGCCGCCCAGGCACTGGGACTGACCCGCGGCCTGACCCTGCGCCGCATCGTGTTGCCCCAGGCCATGCAGGTGATCGTGCCGCCGACCGGGAACGAGACCATCGCCATGCTCAAGGACACCTCCCTGGTGGCGTTCACACCGGTCAGCATGGAGCTGTTCTTCCAGTTGCAGGCGATCAGCTCACGCACCTATCAGGTGTTCCCCGTACTGGTGGCGGCGTGCCTGTGGTACCTGGTCCTGTCCAGCGCACTCATGGTCGTCCAGCACTTCGTGGAGCGGTACTTCTCCCGCGGCTACGGCACGAGGGCCCGGGCTCGGACCCGATCGCCGCGCCTGTCGTCCGCCCAGCCGGACACGACCGTGAGGAACACCGCATGAACGAGTTGATGGTCCTGGCCGACAACGTCCACAAGAGCTTCGGCCACCTGGAGGTGCTCAAGGGCGTCGACCTCGAGGTGCGCCCCGGCCAGGTGTGTGTGATCATCGGCGCTTCCGGCTGCGGCAAATCCACCCTCCTGCGGTGCGTCAACCACCTCGAAAAGATCAACGGGGGACGCATCCTGGTGGACGGCGAGCTGATCGGCTACCGCGAACGTGGCGGCGTGCTCCACGAAATGCGGGAGAAGGAGGTGGCCGCGCAACGACGCTCGATCGGGATGGTGTTCCAGCGTTTCAACCTGTTCCCGCACATGACGGCGCTCGACAACGTGATGGAGGCGCCGCTGCGGGTGGGCAGCGCGCCCAAGGACGAGGTCCGGCGGGACGCTGAGGCCCTGCTGCGCAGAGTCGGCCTCGGCGACAAGTTCGACACCTATCCCGCGCAGCTCTCCGGCGGTCAGCAGCAGCGGGTGGCCATCGCCAGGGCGCTGGCGATGCGGCCCAAGCTGATGCTCTTCGACGAACCGACCAGCGCGCTGGACCCGGAACTGGTGGGCGAGGTCCTCGACGTCATGAAGGACCTGGCCCGTGACGGAATGACCATGATTGTGGTGACCCACGAGATCGGTTTCGCCCGGGAGGTCGGCGACACGTTGGTCTTCATGGACGGCGGCGTCGTGGTCGAGTCGGGCCCACCCCGCCAGATCATCGCCAACCCCCAGCACGAACGCACCAAGGCCTTCCTCGCGAAAGTGCTGTGACACACGCCTAACTGGAGCATCCCCCTTGCAAACCCCGACCGTCTGGTCTGACCAGCGCATCAGCGCCACCATCTCCGCCTTGGCCGACAGGCTCTGGGAGATCAGCCTCGAACTGCACCGAAACCCGGAGCTGTCTCATCAGGAACACCGGGCGGCAGCGCTGCTCGCGGGCGAGCTCGAATCGTTCGGTTTCTCCGTCGAACGCGACGTGGCGGGGCTGGCCACAGCATTCGTCGGCAGCATCGGAAGCGGCGCCTCGCCGCGCGTGGCACTGCTTCTCGAGTACGACGCGCTACCCGGCCTGGGCCATGCCTGCGGCCACAATCTGATCGCCGCCGCCGGCCTAGGTGCCGCGCTCGCCCTGCAGCCGCTGATCCAGGCCACCAACGGCAGCCTGCTGGTGGTTGGCGCGCCGGCGGAGGAGGACGGTGGCGGGAAGATCGCCGAGGTCGAGGCAGGGGTCTTCGAAGGCGTCGACGCGGCGCTGATGTTCCACCCCGGCGTCCACAACTGGTCCTGGGCCCCGCTGACCGCCATGCTGGAACTGCGGGTCACCTTCCACGGCAAGGCCGCGCACCCCACCGGAAACCCGCAGGACGGCGTCGACGCGCTCAATGCCCTGATCCGGACCTTCAACGAACTGGACGTCCTGCGCCGGAGCCTGCCGAGCGGCTCACACGTACAGGGCATCATCACCCACGGTGGCGAGGTCACGAACATCATTCCCGACTTCGCACAGGGCCGCTTCGCCCTCCGCGCGTTGACGACGTCGGCGCTCGATCGCCTCGTGGACCAGGTCAGGGCCTGCGCCGAGGGGGCGGCCCGGGTGACGTCCGCCTCCGTGGTCATCGAGAACGAAGGCGCGACCTACGCCCACTTCCGCAGCAATCCCGTACTCGCCGGGACCTTCTCCCGGCACCTGGCCCGCCTCGGAATCTCGGCGACCGAACCCCAGCCCGGCGTCTACCTCGGATCATCCGACATCGGCAATGTCAGCACCACGGTGCCGACCATCCACCCGTTCCTCCAGATCCTCCCGCCGGACCACTCCGACCACACGCCGGACTTCGCCGCCGCAGCCGGCGGAGAGTACGGCAAGGCCGCCATGCTGGCCGCGGCCGAGGCGCTGGCGTGCACGGCGTTCGACGTGCTCAGCGACCCAGCCGTGGTGGAGCACGCCTGGACTGCCTTCAACGAACAAGCGGCAGCTGACCGGTCAGGGTAAGGGAGGCAACGCCCGACTTGCCCTGGCGACGCGTGGCCGGCCACCTGTAGCGCCCGGCCGACGCGCACTACGAGGACGACCTCGCTCTGGTGTCCGTCTGGGTCGGGCTGGTGGTGTGGTGTGACGGCGAGTGGTTCTGGTGGCGTGCTGGCTGGGATGACCACCGTGATCAAAAGCGGCCAATGGGTAAGGAGACGTCCATTACGCTTACTTGATCATCGGGCCCCGCCGTGGGCCGTCTCCAACGACAAGGTGCTGAAAAGTGGTCACGCGCGAAGAGATGGTCGCGGCATTCGGTGACGAAGGCCTGCTGCTGATGGACGTCGAGCGGTTCCGTGAGAAGGGGCTCTCGGAAGCGGACGCGCGGATCCTGGGCGAGGTCGGCCTGCCGGTACGCGCGGACCTGGCGTTCGACGCCGTCGTCACCGGTGAGCCGCGGCCGGGTTCGCTCGTGGTGTTCCGCACGGGCAGCGGGAACGTCGACGTCCTCATGCTCGGCGGGACGTCCGGAGACTCGGGCATGCGCTACTTCCTCGACCTCCGCGGCGGCGTCGTCGGCCTGCTCTCGCTCGACGGCGAGCCGCAGGCGGAGCAGGTCAACAGCTCCCTGGAGACGTTCGTCGACTTCCTCTACCGGCTCAGGCTGCGCCAGCAGGCGTTGAACGGCGAGTCCGCGGAGTTCGGGCAGCGCTACACGCAGGAGCTGTGGCTGTCGTTGAAGGAGCTCGATCCGGTCGCCTTCAGCGACGCCGAAGCCTGGTGGTCGATGGTGATGGACACCCTGATGGACCGGGACCTCATCGCCGAGACCCGCGCGTTCCTCCAGCAGCGCCGCGCGGAGGTCGCCGACACCCTGTCCACGGCGGCCGACGAGGGCCGCTCGCAGCGCGAGGGCTTCGACCGGGCTCTCAGCCGGCTGGAGAATGAAGGCTGGCAGATCGTCGACGCCGGGCGTTTCGCGTCCGACACCGAGTCTGGCGGCCTGCTGAGCCCGCCCGCCGACCTCGACGACCACTTCACGGCGGAGGGCGCGCTCGTCAAGGACGTCGCCATCGCGTGGAGGGGCGGGCTTCCCTCGGGCGTCCAGTCGGCGTTCGCTCGGGAGGGCCTCGTGCTCTCCGTTCCCGGGCAGTCGGACCGGAGCGACGTTGACGCGCTGCTGGAGATGGACGCCGAGGAGCTGAGCAAGCAGGCGGACGCCGCGATGGACGCGCTGTTCGCCGCGGTCCACGGGCTCGACAAGCCGGAGGAAGGGGTCGTCACCTGCCTGGCCACCGACGGGTCCTCCGACCTGTGCCGGATCGTGCGGGCGTTCGGCCGGCTCGCCGCGCACGGCTACATCGCCGAGCCCGACCTCTGGCCGGTCTCCTCTGGAGCCTGGCAACAGGTCTACGACGCGACCGAGGCCGGGCAGTCGCCCAAGGCCGTCTTCTGGACCACCCAGGCGCACACGTCCTGCTTCGACGCGCGCGGCGACCTGGTCGGCGAACTCGCGCTGCAGTGGGCCGGAGACCGGGACCTGATCGCGAAGGTGCTGGCCGAGACCGGGCTCGAGGTGCGGACTCCCGCGGACGACGGCACCACCTTCCTTCTCCGCCCGGCCTCGTAGGGCGACGGAGCCGCTAGATCGACAGGGCGATCCTGGTCAGAGAGGCGCGGACGACGTCCTCCGGCTGGTCCATGCTGCGCACGACGCCCCACTGGAGCGCCCCCAGCACGGCCCAGCCGCGCAGGCGGGCCTCGTTGCTCGGGTCGGGGCCGACGAGTTTGGCGAAGATCTCGTCGCTGAACGTTCGGATGGCCTCGCCCGTCGAGCCGGGCGGCGGGTCGTCGGCGCGGTTGATGTCCTCCATGAACAGGCGGATCACGGTGCGGTGCCGCACGGTGAAGGCGACCAGCGCCTCGACGAACGGCGGCCCGCTCAGGTCGGCGCCGAGCAGGGCGAGCATGTCGTCGGCGGCGGGCGCGATCAGCTCGGCGGCCAGCCGGTCCTTCGGGTGGAAGTGGTAGGCGACGGCGGTCTTGGTCAGGCCGACGGCCGCGGCGATGTCGGCCAGCGAGGTGGCCGCGTAGCCGCGCTCGGCGAACAGTTTCTTGGCTGCCGCCAGGATCCGGCTGCGGGTGTCGTTCCCGTCCTCGACTGTGGCCATCATCTCATTTCCGCGCGAGCTACAGCTTTCCCGATATTTCCCGTCTTATCGTAGGCCCTGTACGACCGTACAGGACGGCCGTCGAGGAGGGGGCACGGATGGCGGGCTTTCTGGGACGGCTGGGCGGCTGGTGTGCGCGGCACGGACGGATCGTGCTGGCGTTATGGGTGATCGCGGCAGTCGGGCTGATGGGCGGCAGCCTCGTGCTGGGCCGTCCGGTGAGCAACGACGTGAGCATCCCCGGCACCGACGCCCAGCGCGCGCACGACCTGATGCGGGACGGGTTCGGGCCCGGCTACGCCGCGGGCGGCACGGTGCAACTGGTTGTCTACTCCGACAAGGGCCCGCTCCTCGACAAGCGCGCGAAGCAGGCCGTGGACCAGGCCGTCGAGCGCATCCGCACGGTCCCCCACGTGGCGAAGGTCGACACGCCGTTCCGCAAGGGAGGAATCGCCTCGAACCTGCGCATCGGCGTCATCACCGTACGCATGCAGGGCCACGACAGCAGCAAGCTCGCCGAGACCACGCAGGCCCTGTCCAGGGCGGCCGACCCGGCGCGGGCCGCCGGCCTGGAGGTCGTGGCCGCCGACAGCTCGACCCCGGCCGACAAGGAGATCAAGACCGGGCCGAGCGAGATCATCGGCGTCGCCTGCGCGCTGCTGGTGCTGGTGTTCGCGTTCGGCACGCTCGCCGCCGCCCTGGTGCCGATCTTCACCGCGCTCGTCAGCGTCGCCGCGGGGCTGGGCGTGATCGGCCTGCTCGGGCATGTCGTGGACGTGCCCAAGCAGGCGGGCATCATGGCCACGATGATCGGGCTCGGCGTGGGCATCGACTACGCGCTGTTCCTGCTGTCCAGGCATCGCAAGCTGCTGTCCGAAGGGGTGCCCGTCCAGGAGTCCGTCCGGCGGACCGTGGCCAGTTCGGGCGGCGCGGTGGTGTTCGCCGGCGGCACCGTGATCATCGCGCTCAGCGCGCTCATGCTGGGCGGCTTCCCGCTGCTGCGCACGCTCGGCTGGATCACCGGCATCTCCGTGGTCTGCGCGGTGCTCACCTCGATCACGCTCGTCCCCGCCCTGCTCGGGCTGCTCGGACATCGCGTCAACGCGCTGCGGGTGCCGTTCCTCGGCAGGAACCGCGACTCGTCCGGGTGGGCCGGGCTCGGCGCGTGGGTCGCGCGCAGGCCCTGGCAGGTGCTGGTGGCCAGCGTGGTGGTGCTGGTCGCGCTCGCCGCGCCCGCCGTCGCCCTGAAGCTCGGGCCGCTCGACGACGGGTACGGCACGCAGGGCTCGCCGGCCCGCCGTGCCTACGAGTTGATGGCCGTCGGGTTCGGCCCCGGCAGCAACGGGCCGATGAGCGTGGTCGCCGAGCTGCCCCAGCCGGTCGCCGCCGCCAACGATCCGGTCGTGGACCAGCTCACCCGGGAGATCACCGCCGTGGGCGGGGTCGCGCACGTCGCCCCCGCCACGCTGAACACGTCCGGACGCGCCGTGCTGATCCAGGTGATCCCCTCCTACGCGCCCAGCGACACACGGGCGGCCGACGTGGTGCGCGACATCCGCGCCATCTCCCTGCCCGGGATGAAGGTGCACGTCGGCGGCAAGGTGGCGGCCCTGACCGACGCGGGCAACCGCATCTCCGACCGCACCCCGCTCGTCATCGGCGTGGTCGTGCTGCTCAGTGCCCTGCTCCTGCTGCTCGCCTTCCGCGCGCCCATCGTCGCGTTCAAGGCCGCGCTGATGAACCTCGTCTCGCTGGGCGCCGCGTTCGGCGCGCTCGCGCTGGTCTTCTCCATCGGGCTCGGCAGCGCGCTGGTCGGCATGGACGCGCCGGCGAGCTCGTCCTCCCTGGAAACCCTGTTCTTCACCGTGCCGATCGAGAGCTACGTCCCGTTGATGCTCTTCGCGGTGCTTTTCGGGCTGTCCATGGACTACGAGGTCTTCCTGCTGACGGCGGTTCGGCAGGCCTACCTCGGACACCGCGACAACGGACGCGCGGTCGCCGAGGGGCTGGGCTCGACCGGGCGGGTGATCACCTCGGCGGCGCTCATCATGGTGGCGGTGTTCGTGGCGTTCATCGCCTACCCGGACCCGATGGTGAAGACGTTCGGGGTGGGCCTGGCGGTCGCCATCGCCGTGGACGCCACCATCATCCGGGGGTTCCTGGTTCCGGCCACCATGGTGCTGCTCGGCCGGTTGAACTGGTGGTGCCCGCGCTGGCTCGACCGGCTGCTGCCGAACCTGTCGGTCGAGGGGCACGACGAGGAGGACGCCGCCACCCCGTCACCCGTCCGCGGCGGGGCTTTCACCCGGGTCTGACCGGGACGACCCCGCCCCGCGTGCGCGGGGCGGGGTCACCTGGCTGTCCGGGTCACGCCGGGGGCGTGCAGCTGTGGAAGCCGGTGGTGTATCCGTGCCGGAAGCCCTTACCGTAGGCGCCTCCGCCGGACATCGTGATGTTGTACGGCTTCTTGAGCTTGCAGTCCGACCGGCCTTCCATGTAGCCGGAGTTGTAGCCCCTGCGGTACTGCGCCTTCGCCGCCCGCTTCTTCGGAGGCTTGGCGATGCTCATGTCAGGGTCGGGGACCACCGCGCTCGCGCTGGTCACGGTCGTCTTCGCGGGGCTCGGGGCGGCCGAAGCAGGCGAGGCCGCGCCGAACGCGAGAGCGCTGAGAAGTGCCGGACAGGCCAGCATCACGACTCGCTTGGTGCGCATTCCTGTCTCCTTCATCTCCTTGCCGGGCTGCCCGCGGCGATCGCCATCGGGGTGGTGCTCCGGCATTCACCGTCAGCATGGCCAGCCCCCTGTCACCGCCGCGTGACGATGGCGTGACGGCGCTCGCCCTCACGGGCGACGCGCCGAGCGCAGCCCGGCGACGAGCTCGCACAGCCGGGCCGTCGGACGCAGGCCCATCTCGGCGTTCAGGCCCAGCTCGTAGAGCTGGAACTGCCTGAGCGCCTCGGCCTGGTTGCCCTCGGCGAGGTGCGCCTCGATGAGCGCCGCGCACGCGCTCTCCCGCAGCGGCTCCGCGTGCACGGCCAGGCTGGCGGCGGCGACGGCCTCGGCGTGCCGCCCGGCCTGGACGAACAGGGCCGACAGCGCCTCCAGGGCGTGCAACCGCAGCTGGTGCCACTGCTCGGCCTCGCCGAGCACCCACTCGTCGTACCAGCCGGGCAGCAGGCCGTGGGACAGCACCGTGATGGCCTGCGTGCTGAGGTCCGCGCCCTCGGTGGGCACCGCGGGATCGAGGATGCGCTGGGCCAGCGCCCTGGCCTCGTGGAAGTCCACGTCCGTGTCGGGCGACAGCCGGATCTCGGTCGTGCCGACGTGCAGCATCCGGCGTCCGACGCCGTCGAGGCGGGCGAGCGCGGAGCGCAGGCTGGCGTACGCGCGCCGCTCCGGCGCGTCGGGCCAGAGGGTGGCCGCCATCAGGTTCCGCGAGACGGCCTGGCAGCCGAGGGCCAGGAACGCGAGCAGGCGCTCGGAGCCGTTCGAGACGGTGATCTGGTCGTCGCCGGACAGGAGCCGGAATCCGCCCAGGAGTGTGAGGCGGAGAGGGTGCTGGCTGCTCTTCACCATCCTCAGTCCCTTCACAGTGCGGGATAAGAATCGCTCGGTCGCAGCCCTTCCATCGCCCACCACGATACCTATCCTGTTTGGCCTGAATTATGGCGGTTTGCGGTGTAACGGGCTTCTCTGGCGCGGGTCGGCGGTGCGGAAATCCCCGCCGCGAGCAGGGCTGGGCAAACTCCGGCTCGCGTGACGGAGATGTAGATCTTCGCGCCGGTCGGCACAGCCACGCCAGAATGGCCGGGTGAACCGTGAAGCTGTCGCAGTCGCCGTCCTGGTCGCCGAAGAGCACGGGATCCGCGTTCGGGAGCCGGTGATCCTCAAGGACTCGTACAACCTGCGCGTCCACCTGCGTCCCGCGCCGGTCGTCGCGCGGGTGCCGACGGTCACCGCGGGCCGCGCGCTGGCCGAGCTGCACGAGGCGCTGCGCGGGTTCCCCGGCGAGCTGCCCCGTCTCGGGCCGGTGCTCGACGAGCCCGCGCACCTGCTCCGCCTGCTCGCCGGGTCGCTCGAACCGTCCGAGCTGGGGCTGCTCCGCGACGAGCACGCGCGGCTCGCGTCGCTACTGGGCGAGGAGCCGGCGCAGGCGGTCCACGGTGACGCGCATCCGGGGAACCTGCTCGCCACGCCCGGCGGGCTGCTGTGGAACGACTTCGAGGAGACCATGACCGCGCCCGCCGGCTGGGACCTGGCCTGCCTGCTGCGCACCGGCAGGCTCGACGGCCGGGAGGCGGTGCGCGCGTACGGGGCGGACCCGGACGACCCGCGCCTCCTGCTGTACGCGGAGGCGCGAGCCCTACAGGGCACGGTGTGGCAGCTCGCCAAGGCGGTGCGATTCCCCGACTTCGCTCCTACGGCTCGCGATGCCCTCGCGTCGTGGCGGCGGTCAGCGGCCGGCCCGAGCGGCGCCACCCGGTGAGCCCGCCCTCCAGGGGACGAGCCCGCAGGCCGCGCTCCCGCAGGAGGCGGACCGCCTTGGGGGAGACCACGCAGTACGGGCCGCCGCAGTAGGCGACGATCTCGGCGTCCTCGGGCAGGTCGGCCAGGCGGTGCCGCAGCTCCGACAGCGGCACCGAGACCGCCCCCGGGACGTGCCCCTCGGCGTACGCGGCCGCCGACCGCACGTCGACGATCACGGTGTCGGGGTCGTCGAGGCGGGCGGCCAGCTCGTCCGCGGTCACGCCCGCCACGGAGTCCAGGTGCTCCGACACCGCGTCGCGCAGGTCGGCCAGCCGTTCGTGCGCGAACTCCTGGAACCGGCCGAGGAAACGCGAGACCTGCTCGCCGGCTACCCGGTAGTACACCCTGGTGCCGTCCCTGCGGCTGGTGACCAGGTGCGCCGCGTGGAGCTGCTGCAGCTGGGCCGAGGTGTTCTTGAGCGCCACGCCCGCCGCCTCGGCCAGCTCCTCGACCGTGCGCTCCCGCTCGTCGAGGACGTCGAGCAGGCGCAGCCGCACCGGGTTCGACAGGGCCTTGCCGATACGGGCGAGCTGCCGGTAGATCGGCTCTTCCGGGAATCCGGCCATCACACCATGTACTGGTCGTGCCGGAGGTACAGCTCTGTCCACTCGTCCGGGGTGAGCTGGCGGCCCGTGTTCGCGATGTCGGCCAGCTCCTCGAAGTAGGCCTCCCTCGGCGCGCCGGGGGTGAAGAGGATCAGCATGGACGCGGGCTCGCCCGACTCGTTGCGGAACGCGTGCACGCCGCCCTCCGGCACGAACAGGAAGTCGCCCGGCTTGCCGGTGACCCACTTGTCACCGTTGTAGAGCTGGATCGCGCCGTCGAGGACGTAGAAGGACTCGGTGATCGTCCGGTGGAAGTGCGGGCTCGGGCCTGACGGGCGCGGGCCCATCTCCCACCGGTACAGCCCGAACGCGCCGTTCGTGGAGCTTCCGGTGCCCAGGTAGTGCACCTCGGTGCCCTTGTAGAGGCGCTCTTCGGTCCCCTTGGCCATCCTCAGGTCAGGTGGCGTGTCGCCGGGCCGGACCACCCCGCTGACCTCACCGGACTCACCCAGATAGCGCTTCTCGGGATACGACACGAAAGCCTCCTCTATTCTTCTAACGTTCTTTAGAATAGCAGGATGGCTGGGTGGTTCCGTAGAGAGCAGGCAGGTCGACCAGCAACACCTGCGGGTCCTCCTGCGCGACGGCCTTGAGCTCGTCGTCGAAACCGTTCCCGCTGTAGCAGGTCAGGACGGTGTCGCCGGTGTCGTACCCCTTCGCCTCCAGCAGGTCCTTCGCCTGGCGTAGCCGGTCGAGATGGCGCAGGCCCATGACCTTGCCCCATTTCGCCTCACCCAGGGAGCGCACGGCTCGCGGTTCGTTGGCGAAAGCCGGAGACAGCACGGCGACGTCGACCTGGATCCTGCGCTCCTTCCTGCCGCGCCCTCCCGGCTCGGTGACCGTCCCCGAGGCCACTTCTCCCACGGCGCCGAAGAGCTCCTCACCGTGCCTGGACGCGAACTCGCGGCAGAGCGTCTCGAAATGCGGCCCCATGATCGCGGATGAGAAACGCTCGCGTGCGCGATCCCACACCTGCTCCGCATGGCCCGTCGTAAGGGCCGCCCACTCGGGACGCATGATCGCCTGGTAGAAGGCGATGATCGGCTCGGAGATCCGGTAACACGTGGACGTGCTCTGGAAGGCGTCGCGCTCCTTGGTCACCAGCCCGCAGTCCTCCAGCACGTGCAGCGGGTGCGCGATGTCGGAGGACTTGTAGCCGATGTGCCCGGCGATACGGCCCCATGTGTGATGACCTGTGGCGATCGCCGAGAGGACCGAGTGGTAGAGAGCGGGGTCTCGAATATCGGCCTCCTCTGCGAGCAGATATCTTCCCTCGCGGAAAAGGGGCCGCTCGCGGTTCAGCACGGTGCGGACCACCCATGAGTCGAAGTCCTCGAGCGATCGTGGTACGTCGGAGGCCACGAACTCGTCCCGGTACGCCGGGGTGCCGCCCACGATGCTGTGAACCAGGGCCGCGAGGCGCGGATCGGCGATGCCCCAGAACTCCGCGGCCTCGCGGAAGGTCAGCGGCTGGACGACGAGTTCCAGCCGAGCCCTGCCCCGCAGCGGAGCCTGGCCGGAGAGCACCTTGCCCATCACTGACAGGGCCGAGCCGCAGATCAGCACTCTGGCGTTGCTTGTTCCGCGGTGGGTCCTGCCTCGCAGGTCGATCTCCTGCTTGAGGATGGACGGCAGGGCCGGATTCGCCTTCATCAGGTACGGGAACTCGTCGATCACCAACGGCGTCGGTCGCTCTCCTGGAAGCGAGAACATGAAGGTCAACGCGTCGCGCCAGTCGGCGAACGGCAGGCCGACAGGGGAGCCCGTGTGCCGCCCGAGCGCCATCCCGAAGAGTCGGAGGAGCTCGATGTCGGTGCCTTCGGTGGCTTCGAAGTAGAAGCCGCCCAGTTCTTCTGCCAAGGCTCGCAGCAGGTACGTCTTGCCTTGACGGCGTCGACCGCTCACCACTCCGAAGGCCACCTCCGGCTGGGTGCCTGTGGCGAACTCGGTCAGGCTCGCCCACTCCTGCGTGCGATGGGAGATGTAAGCGGGTTTGACCACCATGTGCGACTCCGTGATTACTGAAGTACAGTTCACTTGACTGTACTTCAGTGGATGTCTGTCGTGGTCGAGTCTCAGAAGACGATCACTGTTCGGGCGACGGTGCCCTGGCGGACGTGGGTCACCGCCTCGTTGATCTGGTCCAGCGGGAGGCGCTCCGTGATGAGGGCGTCGAGGTCCAGGCGGCCGCGCAGGTACTGGTCGGCGAGCATCGGGAGGTCGCGGTGCGGGGCCGCGTCGCCGCCCTGGGTGCCCATGAGGCGGCGGGAGGAGAACAGGAGGGCGCTGTCCAGTTCCACGGGGTGGCCCGCGGGCGGGCTGCCCACCATGACGGTCGTGCCCCCGGGCTGGGTGGACGCGAAGCACTGGGCGAGGACTCCGGGGGCGCCCGTCGCGTCGAAGGCGTACTCGACGCCGCCGTTGACCACGTCCGACACCTCTCGCGGCAGGTCGGCGGGGACGATCGTGTGGGTGGCGCCGAAGCGCTCGGCCAGCTTGAGCTTCTGCTCCGCCACGTCGGCGGCGATGATCGTCGTCGCCCCCGCCAGCACCGCGCCCTGGATGACGTTGAGCCCGACGCCGCCGCAGCCCGCCACCAGGACGCTGGAGCCGGGCGCGACCTTGGCGACGTTCAGGACGGCGCCGACTCCCGTGATCACGCCGCAGGCCAGGAGGCAGGCGGCGGCGAAGTCGGCGTGCCGGGCGAGCTTCACGCACATGGGCTCGGTGACCACGGCGTACTCGGCGAAGGAGCCGATGCCGATGAACCTGCGGGTCTCCTCGCCGTCCAGGCGCACACGGGGGCGTCCGCCCATGATGGCGGTCAGCCTGGCGGGGCCGGAGCAGAGGTGGAAGAGCCCGGCGCCGCACTTGCGGCACCTGCCGCAGGGGCCGTTCATCGAGATGATCACGTGGTCGCCCGGTTTGACGGTGGTCACCCCCTCGCCGACGCTCTCGACGATCCCGGCGCTCTCGTGTCCCAGGATGAAGGGGAGGGCGTTGACGACGGGGCTCTTGCCGTCGATGGCCTTCAGGTCGGAGCCGCACACGCCGGACGCCTTGATCTGGACCCGCACCTCGCCCGGCCCCGGTTCGTCGATCTCGACCTCGCGGACCCGCATCGGCTGGTTGAAATCGGTGAGGACGGCTGCGCGCATCAGCATGCGCTCACGCTAGCCCGGCGGTCAGGATTCGAGCAAGCGGTTGCTCGGTAGATTGACGCCTTCGGCCCGCTCATCGTTCCGTCACAGACTATGGCTTGGGGTGGAGTCGGCCACCACCTCGCGGACGACCGACGGCCCGCCGGGGTTGGTCCCCTGGAAGCCCGCTGTGGCCGGGGGGTCGGGCGCGAGCCAGGGACATTGACACCCTCGACCGGCGAATCTACTCTGACGCAAAACCAAGCGAGCGCTAGGCCAAAAAGCGGCGCCCGTCGTACGGCAGGTGGGGTGAGGCGATGTCGCGGCGAAACCTCGGGACGGTGCTGGCGGCGGGGAAGTCCCGGGGGAGACGGGCGGCGGTGGCGCTGGCGGTGGTGGTGGTCGCCGGGTGCGCCGCCCAGCAGGGCGGCGGGACGGCGGGCGGCGCGGTCCCGGGCGTGACCGACACCGCCGTGCGGGTCGGCGGAGTGCTGACCAAGACCTCCGCCAGCGGCTACTCCACCAAGGACGCCGAGACGGGAGCCAGGGCCAGGTTCGAGCGGGCCAACGCCGAAGGCGGCGTCAACGGCCGGAAGATCGAGTTCGTCGGCGCCGAGGACGACGGCCAGGACGCCGCCAAGGGCGACGCCGCGGCCAAGAAGCTCGTCCAGAAGGACCAGGTGTTCGCGCTGGTCCCGGTGCACGCGCCGAACTTCGGCGGGGCCGCCTTCCTGGAGCAGCAGGGCGTGCCGTGGTTCGGCTGGGCGACGGGCCCGCAGTGGTGCGGCACGAAGACCGGGTTCGGCTATAACGGCTGCCTGGCCCCCAAGCAGGGGGCGGGCTCGCAGACCTGGTGGGGCAGGCAGATGGCGGACCTGCTCGGCGGCTCCCAGGGCAAGACGGTGTACGTCCAGACGACCGACTCCAGTGGCAGCAAGTACGGCGGGACGACGATCTCGCAGTCGTTCACCGCCGCCGGCTTCACGCTGGTGGGCCTGAACTCCGGGCTGCCCGCCGCCGCGCCCCCGCCCGACTGGCTGCCGTACGTCAACAAGATCATGACCTCGGCCGGGGGCAAGGCCCCTGACGTGGTGGTCTCGGTGATCGCCGGCACCAAGTTCAACGTGGGCCTGTACTCCGCGCTCAAGCGGGCCGGATACCAGGGCACGCTCACGGACGCCACCAGCTACGACGCGGCCATCCTCAAGGACCAGGCCGGCGCCCAGGCGATGGAGGGCGTGATCGCCGCGCCGATGTTCGAGCCGTTCGAGTCGACGGCTCCGGAGATCGCCCAGCTCAAGGCGGACGTCGAGAAGGTCGCCCCCGGCACGGTGCTGACCCAGCACCTGGCGATCGGCTACTGGTCGGCCGACATCTTCCTCGACATGCTGAAGAAGACCGGCAAGGACCTGACCAGGGAGAAGTTCCTGGCCACCGGCAACGGTGACTACTCCTACGACAACGCCGGGTTCGGCAGGATCCGGTACCCCAAGGACCACAGCGAGCCGAACGGCTGCGGCGCCCTGGTCAAGCTGGAGGGCGGCGCCTTCCAGGTGGCCAAGAGCATGAAGTGCTTCGACAACGTGCCGCTCAAATGATCCTCGGCTACGTCCTCAGCGGGCTGGTCACCGGTGCGATCTTCGCGGTCATGGGCTCGGGCCTGACCCTGTCGTACGCGGCGACCGGCGTGTTCAACTTCGCCCACGGCGCCGTCGGCTTCCTGACCGCGCTGCTGTTCTACCAGCTCAACGTGGCCGTGGGGCTGCCCGCCTGGCTGTCGGCGCTGCTGGCCGTCGCGCTCTTCGCGCCCGCGCTCGGCTACGTCCTGCACCTGGCGATGTTCAGGGGGCTCACGCAGGCGGGCGAGACCGCGCAGATCGTCGCCACGATCGGCCTGACGATCGCGCTGCCCGCGCTCGGCCTGCTGGCGGTGGACCTGCTCGGGCTCCCGGCCGCGGACGCCACCGCGCTCCCACGCGGGGTCGGCCCGCACCCGGCGCTCGGCTTCGACCTGCTCGGCGCCCACCTGGACACCGACCAGCTGATCACGTTCTGCTTCGCGGCGGTGGTCGCCGCCGGTCTGTGGGCATTCGTCCGGCACACCCCGTACGGCCTGCGCATGCGGGCCGCGGTGGACCGCCGCGACCTGGCCAGGCTGCGCGGCGTGGACGTGGACGCCACCTCGGCCCTGGCCTGGATGCTCGGCTCGGGCCTGGCCGGGCTCGCCGGCGTGCTGGCCGTGCCGGTGCTGGGCCTGGACGCCACCGCGTACACCGTGCTGCTGTTCGCCTCGGCGACGGCGTCGGTGTTCGGGCGGCTGCGCTCGATCCCGTGGACGTTCGCCGCCGGGCTCGCTCTCGGCGTGGTGCAGAACCTGGTCGCCGGGTACACGGACTTCCTGCAGGAGATCACCGGGCTGCGCACCGCGGTTCCGGTGATCCTGCTGTTCGCCGGGCTGGTGCTGCTGAACCGGTCGCGCGACCGGGTGGCGGGCAGCGCGTCGGAGGACGCGCCGCCGCCCGATCACCTGTCGGGTCTGCCGCCGTGGCGCAGACGGCTGCCGTGGGCGATCGGGCTGGCGGGGCTGGCCGTCTTCACGTTCGCCGCGCCCGCGTACTACGTCGGGATCGCCGCGCAGGGCCTGGTGCTCGCGTTGATCTTCTGCTCGTTCGTCGTGGTGACCGGGATCGGCGGGATGGTCAACCTGGCGCAGGCCGCGTTCGCCTCGATGGCCGCGCTCACCTGCGGCTGGGCGTTCGCGTCCGGGTTGCCGTTCTTCCTGGCGATCGTGCTCGGAGTGCTCGCCGCCGGGGCGGTGGGCATGCTGGTGGCGCTGCCCGCGCTGCGGCTGGGCGGGCGGGTGCTCACGCTGGCGACGCTCGCTCTGGCGCTCCTCGCCGACCAGGTGCTCTTCCAGGTGGACGCGTTCAGCAACGGCACGATCGGGTGGCCGCTGCCCGCGCTCGGCTTCGGGATCGCGGACACGTCCGACCCTCGGGTGCGGGTGGTGCTGGTGCTGGCCCTCATCGGGCTTGTCGCCCTTCTGGTGAAAAATCTCGAAAAATCGGCGTCTGGACGGGCGATTCTGGCGGTCCGCTCCGCGCCCGCGGCCGCCACCACGTCCGGCCTCTCCGCGCCCCGCGCCAAGATCATGCTCTTCGCCCTGGCCTCCTGCGTAGCCGGGCTCGGCGGCGTCCTGTTCGCCATCTCCAAGGGCTCGATCACCGCGACCGACTTGCCCGCCTTCTCGGGCTTCGTCTGGCTGGCGATCGTGGTGCTCCAGGGCGTGCGCAGGATCGGCGGGGCGGTGCTGGGCGGCCTGGTCGCGGTGGCCGTCCCCGAACTCCTGGCGACCTGGGACCTCTCCGCGCACGTCGGCGCCGTCCTGTTCGGCCTGGGCGGCATGATCCTCGCCAGGCACCCTGACGGCGTCCTCACCCAGCTGGCCGAGGCCCGCCACCGCCGCAGGCCCGCCCCTCCAGCCGAGATTGTGCCCGCACCGGAGGCCCCGCCCCGCGAGGGGACGCCGCCGCTGTTCCGGCTGGAGGGCGTGGCGGCGGGCTACGCCGACTGCGCGGTCCTGCGCGGCGTCGAGCTGGACGTCCGTCCCGGCGAGGTGGTCGCGCTGCTCGGCGCGAACGGCGCGGGCAAGTCCACCGCCTGCGCCGTCGCCGCCGGGGACCTGCCCGTCACGGCGGGCCGCGTCCTGCTCGACGGCGTGGACGTCACCGCCTGGCCCGCCCACCGCAGGGCGCGCGCCGGAGTGCTGCTGGCCCCCGAAGGCAGGGGCGTCTTCCCCGGCCTGACCGTCGAGGAGAACCTGCGGACCTGGCTGGACGACCCCGCCCCCGCCTACGACCGGATGCCGCAGCTCGCCGCCCGCCGCACCGTGCTCGCGGGCGCGCTGTCCGGCGGCGAGCAGCAACTGCTCACGCTGGCCCCGGCGCTCGTCAGGCCGCCCAGGGTGCTGATCGCCGACGAGCCGTCGCTGGGCCTGGCGCCGCTCATGGTCCAGCAGGTCTTCGAGGTCTTCGCCGAGCTGCGCGAGCGCGGCGTGGCGCTGCTGCTGGTGGAGGAGAAGGCCACGGAGGCGCTGGCCCTCGCCGACCGGGTCGCGTTCATGCGGCTCGGACGGGTGATCTGGACGGGCCCCCGCGACGAGGTCGACGGCGACCGCCTGACAGCCGCCTACCTGGGGGTGACGTGATGCTCGCGGTCCAGGGCGTGTCGGTGGCGTTCGGCGGGGTCAGAGCGCTGGACGAGGTGTCGTTCGAGGTGCCGGAAGGCCAGGTCTGCGGGGTGATCGGGCCGAACGGGGCAGGCAAGACGACCCTGTTCGACGTGCTGTCGGGGCTGCGCAGGCCGAGCGCCGGGCGGGTGCGGGTGGCGGGCGAGGACCTGACGTCCGTGTCGCCGGTGAAGCGGGCCAGGGCCGGACTGCGCCGCACCTTCCAGCGGACGCAGGTGTTCGGGCGGCTCAGCGTGGCCGACAACGTCCTGGCCGCGCTCGACTGGCACGGCGGTGGCGGCGGGCTGCTCGCGGACCTCGCGGGCTGGCCGGTCAGACGCAGGCTGGAACGCGAGCGCCGGGAGCGGGCCGAGGAGGTGCTGGAGCTGTGCGGGCTCGCGGGCGTGCGCGACGCCTACGCCGCCGCGCTGCCCGTCGGCCAGCGACGGCTGGTCGAGCTGGCCCGCGCCCTCGCCGACCGCCCGGTCCTGCTGCTGCTCGACGAGCCCACCTCCGGCCTGGACGCCGACCAGACCGCCCGGCTGCGCCAGGTCGTCGCCGCCCTGGACACCACGGTCCTGCTGGTCGAGCACGACATGGGCTTCGTCATGGACACCTGCGACCGGCTCGTCGTCCTGGACCTCGGAAAGGTGATCGCGACCGGAACCCCTGCCGAGATCCGCGACGATCCGGTGGTGCGCGCCGCCTACCTCGGCTGAGAGTGACGCTCGGTGAACGACAGGATGCGCCGCCACGCGTCCTGGCACGCCTCCGCCCACTGGGAGGCGGAACGGTCGAAGAAGGAGTGCGGGGCGCCCTCGTAGACGTGCGTCTCGTGCTCGGTCCCCGCCCGGTCCAGCCTGGACGTGAACGCGTCGAACTCCTCCGGCGTGGAGACCGTGTCGGCGCCGCCAAGCAGCATCAGCACCGGCGCGCCGGGCCTGTCGGGCAGGTCCTTGAGGAAGCGGAGGGCGCCGTAGAAGCCGATGCCGCCCGCCAGGCCGTTGCCCTCGGCGGCCTGCCGCCACGACTGGGCGCCGCCGAAGCAGAAACCGACCGTGAAGACCGGGCCGGTCAGCGCCTTCGTCGCCGCCAGCGCGTCCGCGCGGACCTGGTCGTTGGTCAGCTGCGACAGGTGCTTCCCGTAGTCGAAGGAGTCGCCGCGGTCGCCCAGCCCGGCCGTCCTGCCGAAGTAGTCGATGGCGATGGCCCGGAACCCGGCCTCGGCGAAGCGGACCGCCAGGTCGCGGTAGAACGGGTGCAGGCCGCGGACGTCCGGCAGGATCACCACGCTGCGGCCGTTCGGCGAGGCGGGCTCGGCCTGGTAGGCGAGGAAGCGGTTGCCGTCGGCCGCGGTCAGCTCGATCTGCCCGTGCGACGCGGCCTCGCCCTCGATCGGCGGGGCGGGCGGCCTGCTGTCAGTGGAGTGGCACATGCTTCACAGCTTGCCCGGGGCGTCGGGGCTTGATCCAGGTACGGACAGGACCACCCTGGCAAAGACTCTCAAAGGCGTCTCACGTCAGGGCGGCTTGCAGGGGGAGGCGGTACGGCGGGGCGGGCTTTGCCGGGGCGGTCAGTGCAGCGGGCCTCTGCGGGGGCGGTCAGTATGGGGGTGCGGCGCGGAGGGTTTCCAGCAGGTGGGCGTGCACCCGGGCCACGGCCGCCCTTGCCAGGCCGCCCGAGCGGGCCGCGAGGTAGCCGGTGTTGATCGGCGGCAGTTCCGGCTCGGCCAGTGCGACGAGGGTGCCCGCGTCGAGGTCCCGTCCGCACAGGTAGGCGGGCAGGACGGAGACGCCCATCCCGGCGCGGACCGCGTTCAGCACCCCTCGCAGGTCGGGGATGACGACCTGGGCCGACATCGACGGACGCCTGCCGTACACGGTCCGCCAGTAGCGGCGGACGATGGGCAGGTCCTCCGCGTACGCGATCATGGGCGCGCCCGCCGGCCCCGATGCGGCCACCCCAGGGGCGGCGACCAGCACGAACTCCTCGTCGAACACCGGCTCGGCCTGCACGCCGCGGACGCGCGGCCTGATCGTGGAGACCACCAGGTCGAGCCGCCCGGCGGCGAGGTCGGCGAGCAGGTCGTCGGACAGGCCGAAGGTGGTGCGCAGCCGCAGCCCGTCGCGGACCAGCGGCGCGAGCAGCGGCAGGACCACCTCGCAGAGGAACTCGGCGGGCCCGCCGAGGTGCACGGACTGCTCCGACGGCAGCTCCGACTCCACCACCGCGTCCAGCGCGTCCAGCGAGGACGACACCCGGCGGGCCAGCTCGTCGGCGGCGGCCGTGGGCGCGACGCCGCGCGGCAGCCGGTCGAACAGCGGCCGGTCGAGCGCCGCCTCCAGCGCCTTGACCTGGGCGGTCACCGCGGGCTGCGACAGGCCGAGCGTCTGCGCGGCGGCCGTGATCGAGCCGGTTCTGTGGACCGCGAGGAAGGTCCTGAGCAGGTCGAGCGAGATGGGCATATCAGCATTCTGATGCCTTAGGCGATATTTCGTTATTTGTGGCTGATGGCAGGGCGCGGCGATGCTCTACGACATGACCAAGCGCATCTTGATCGCCCTGACCAGCCACGACGACCTCGGCGGGGTCCGCAGGACCGGGTACTACGTGCCCGAGGCGGCCCACCCGTGGGAGATCTTCCTCCAGGCCGGGTTCGACGTGGACGTGGCCAGCGTGCAGGGCGGCGCCCCGCCCCAGGACGGCTTCGACCCGGACGACCCCACCCAGACCGCCTTCCTCGCCGCCCTGGAGCTGAGCGGCACCCTCCGGCTGGCGGACGTGGACGCCGCCACGTACGACGCGGTGCTCTACGCCGGAGGGCACGGCACCATGTGGGACTTCCCTGACGATCCGGACGTCCGACGCCTCGGCCGTGAGATCTACGAGCGCGGCGGCGTGGTGGCGGCGGTCTGCCACGGGCCGTCCGCGCTGGTGAACCTGACCCTGTCCGACGGGTCGCACCTGGTGGCGGGCAAGCGGGTGGCGGCCTTCACCAACGCCGAGGAGAAGGCGGCGGGGCTGACGGAGGTGGTGCCGTTCCTGCTGGCCGACGCCCTCACCGAGCGCGGCGCCCGGCACGAGCCTGCGGGCGACTTCCAGGCGCAGGTGGTCGTGGACGGCCGCCTGGCCACCGGCCAGAACCCCGCCAGCGCAGCCCCACTGGCCAAGCGGGTGCTCGAACTCCTCGAACAGCCCACCTCCGAGGGCTGACTCCGGTCCCCAGGGTGGGTTTCTGACGGAGGCCGTCTCCGGAGCCCGGCCCCTCTGAGGGACGTCGTCCCGGGTGGCGGGCTCGGCCCCTCTGAGGGACCCGGTGGCGGGCTCGGACCCTCTGAGGGCCGCCGATCCCGGGGCGGGTTCGGGGCGTCGAGGAGTACGCCGGACCCGTCCTGGAAAAAGGCAGGGCATGGCGCTTCATCCCAACCTCGACCCGGAACTGAGCGCCGGGCTCGAACGGATGCCTCCGCTCACGTTCGACACGTCCGCCCTGGGGCCTGAGGGCATCGAAGCGCGCCGGACGCAGATCAACGCGTTGTACGCGGCGATGCCGCCCGTGCGCACCGACGTCTCCATCGAGGACCGCCGGGTGCCGGGTCCCCGGGGCGAGCCCGACGTCCGGGTCCGGATCTACCGACCGCCCGGTGCGTCCGAGGAGGCGCCGGGGCTCTACTGGGTCCACGGCGGCGGCATGGTCGTCGGCGCCCCCGAGTTCGACGACGCGCTCGTCAGCGGCTACGCCGAGCAGCTCGGCGCCGTGGCGGTCTCGGTCGACTACCGGCTCGCGCCCGAGCACCCCGACCCCGCCCCCGTCGAGGACTGCTACGCCGGGCTCGTCTGGACCGCCGGGAACGCCGCCGAGCTGGGCATCGACCCCGGCAGGCTGGCCATCGGCGGCATGAGCGCCGGAGGCGGGCTCGCCGCCGGCACCGCGCTCCTCGCTCGCGACAGAGGCGGCCCCGCCCTCGCCTTCCAGCTGCTCGTCTGCCCGATGCTCGACGACCGCAACATCACGCCGTCCAGCCACGAGTTCGCCGAGGCGGTGACCTGGAACAGGGCGGCCAACCTGTTCGGCTGGACCGCCCTGCTCGGCGACCGGATCAGCGGCGGCGACGTCTCGCCGTACGCGGCCCCCGCCAGGGCGGCCGACCTGTCGGGCCTGCCTCCCGCCTTCGTGGACGTGGGCGAACTCGAGGTGTTCAGGGACGAGTGCGTCGACTACGCCCAGCGGCTGGTCCAGGCCGGCGTGTCCACCGAGTTCCACCTGTACCCGGGCGCCTTCCACGGCTTCGACATCCTGATGCCTGACGCCGAGCTGAGCCGCCGGGCCGGAGCCGCCAGGATCGCCGCCCTCAAACGAGCCTTCCGCCGCTGACACCACCACACCCGTGCCACGGACGGCCCCACCGCGAACGGCCCCAGCCATGGACGCCCCAGCCACGGGCCCGCCTCCACGGGCAGCCCCGTCGTGGGCGAGCCCGCCAAGAGCGGCGCAGCCAGGGGCGGCACCGCCAAGGCTCGCCGTGACACGGGCGGCCGTGCCATCGGTGGCGGGCGAGTGGCTGCGCCGAGCGGGGCCGTGTGACGGTCGTGGGCGGGGCTGCCGCGCGGTCCTGTGCGATCCGGTGGTCGTCTGGTCAGGCTACCAAGCGTGCGCTAGGTTGGTTTTGTGGATCTCGACTTCACCAGGGCCGAGCAGGACTTCCGCGCCGAGGTCCGCGACTGGCTGGCCGCCCACAGCCCCGGCACGTTGCCGTCCATGGACACCCGTGAGGGGTTCGAGGCGCACCGCGCATGGGAGGAACTGCTCGCCGGCGCGCGGCTCTCCGCCGTCTCGTGGCCGCCCGAGTACGGCGGACGAGGCGCCTCGCTGACCGAATGGCTGATCTTCGAGGAGGAGTACTGGGCCGCCGGAGCGCCGGGACGGGTCACCCAGAACGGCATCTTCCTGCTGGCCCCGACGCTGATGAGGTTCGGCACCGAGGAGCAGCGGCGGCGCTGGCTGCCCGGGATGGCCCAGGCCCGCGAGGTGTGGGCGCAGGCGTGGTCCGAGCCCGAGGCCGGTAGCGATCTGGCCGCGCTCACGTCCCGCGCCGAACGGGTGGACGGCGGGTGGTTGCTGCACGGCCAGAAGACCTGGAGCTCGCGGGCCGCCTACGCCTCCCACGGCTTCGGCCTGTTCAGGACGTCCGGCACCCGGCACAAGGGGCTGACGTACTTCCTGTTCCCCCTGGACGAGGTGGCCGTGCGGCCGATCGCCCAGCTCGACGGCCTGCCCGGCTTCGCCGAGCTGTTCTTCGACGGCGTGTTCGTCCCGGACTCGATGGTGCTCGGCGAGGTCGGGGAGGGGTGGCGGGTCGCCATGGCCACCACCTCGTCGGAACGCGGCCTCACCCTGCGCAGCCCCGGACGCTTCCTCGCCACCGCCGACCGGCTCGTCCACCTGGCCAGGGACGCCGCCCCCGTCCTCGCCGACCCCGTCCTCGCCGACAGGGCCGCGCGGTGCTGGATCGACGCCGAGGCGTACCGGCTGCACACCTTCGCCACCGCCCGCCGGATCGAGGCGGGGGAGGAGATCGGCTCGGCGGCCAGCATGGGCAAGGTCTTCTGGTCCGAGCTGGACGTGCGCATGCACACCCTGGCCATGGACCTGCTCGGCGACCGCGCAGCCGAGACGCCCTGGTTCGACGGGTTCCTGTTCTCCCTCGCCGGGCCGATCTACGCGGGAACCAATGAGATCCAGCGGAACATCATCGCCGAACGCGTCCTGGGGTTGCCTCGATGAACTTCGCCTTCACCGATGACCAGCTCGCCCTCGCCTCCACCGTGCGGGACGTCCTGCGCGCCCACTGCCCGCCCTCGGCGCTCCGCACCGAGCGGCTGCCCGCCTGGGACCGGCTGGCCGAGGTGGGGTTCTTCGCGATGCTCGTCCCGCCCGAGAACGACGGGCTGGGGCTGCGGCTGATCGACGCGCTGCCCGCGCTGGAGGAGACCGGGCGGGCCTGCCTGCCCGGGCCCGTCGTGGAGACCGCCGTGGCCGCGCCGTACCTGCTGGAGGGGGCGCCCAAGCTGGCGTCGGGGGCGGTCCGCGTCGCCGTACTGCCTCCCGGGCAGACGTACGCGCCGGACGCCGACCTGGCCGACCTGCTGGTGGTGGCCCGCGGGAACCGGCTGCACCTGCTGCCAAGGGAGGCGGTGCGGCTCACGCCCCGTCTCGGCGCCGACCCGTGTAGGAGACTCTTCGAGGTCTCCTTCAGCGACGCCATGGAACCGGCCGTCCCGGCATCACACGGCGCCACAGCGGCGGACGTCCCAGTGTTGCGCAGGGCCACCGTCGCGACCGCCGCCCAGCTCATCGGGGTCGCTCGGGAGCTGCTCGCCGTCTCCGTGGCGCACGCCCGCACCCGGACGCAGTTCGGCGCGCCGATCGGCTCCTTCCAGGCCGTCAAGCACCAGCTCGCGAACGTGGCCGTGGCCATCGAGTTCGCCGCCCCGCTCGTCCACCGCGCCGCTCTCTCCCTGGACGCCGCCGACGCCCTCTCGGCGGAACCCACACAGGCCGCGGAGGCGGTGGACGGTCGGGATCGGGACGTCAGCGCCGCCAAGGCCGCCTCGGGAGACGCGGCCGTGCTCGCGGCCCGGACGGCGCTGCAGGTCCACGGGGCGATCGGCTATACGGACGAGCTCGACCTGCGTTTCTGGCTGGCCAGAGCCTGGTCCCTCTCCGACGCCTACGGAAGCACCGCCGCGCACCGCGCCCGCCTGCGCGCCGCCATCCTCGACGGCCCGCCGCGGCGGTATCCATGAAGTTCGGCGTGCCCCTCGGGCTGCTCCACCCGGCCGCGTGGAAGGACGTCGCGGTGGCGGCCGACGAGCTGGGGTTCGAGTCGGTCTGGGTGCCCGAGCATCTCGTCTTCGCCACCGACCTGTCGCTCGCCACCTACCCGGGCACGTCGAAGCCGGGCATCAAGCCGACGACGCCGCTGTTCGACGCGCCCGCCTACCTGTGCTGGCTGGCCGGGCTCACCACCAGGGTCCGGCTCGGCACCGCGGTGCACCTGCTCGCCCTGCGGCACCCGTTCGTCTCGGCCCGCGCCTTCGCCACCCTCGACGTGGTTTCGTCCGGGCGGGCGGTGTGCGGGGTGGGCGCGGGCTGGTACCGCGGCGAGTGGGACGCTGCCGAACTGGACTTCGACGGCCGCGGAGCCCGGCTGGACGAGGCCATCGAGGTGGTCAGGCGGCTGTGGAGCGAACCGGTGGTGGCCCATTCCGGGCGGTTCTACTCCTTCCCGGAGGTCGCCTTCGAGCCGAAGCCCGTCCAGCATCGCCTGCCGATCCTGGCGGGAGGCGAGTCGCCGGCGGCTCTGCGGCGGGCGGCCCGGCTGTGCGACGGCTGGATCAGCATGCCCCACACCCTGGAGTCGGTCGCGCCCCAGCTCGCCCGCCTGGCGGCGCTGCGGGGCTCACGTCGGCTGCGGGTGACCGTGCACGCGTACGCGCTGGCGTCGCCGGAGGAGGTGCCGCTCTGGGAGGCGCTCGGGGTGGACCGGCTGATCGTCCGCCCTTGGGCCCGGGGCCGCGACGCCGTCGCCGGTCTGACGTCCTTCGCCGCGGACTACGGCCTCACCACGCGATGACCAGCCCGCCGGACCGACTCCCCACGGTCTCCCCACGGTGGCTGATTCGTACAAGACGCCTGGTCACGCGTCCCGGCAGGATGGACGCGTGAACATCGACCTTTCCACGGCGGCCGACTTCATGGCCACGCACGCGCGTGTCCTGGACCGTCGCCGTTTCGAGTTGCTGATGGACCGGACCGATCCTGCGGCGACCCTGGCCGCCCTGGACGGATACCGCAACCCCGACGGCGGCTACGGCTGGGGCCTGGAGCCTGATCTCCGCTCGCCGGAGAGCCAGCCCGGGGCCGCGCTGCACGCGTTCGAGGTGTTCGAGGACATCGCCCCGGCCACCGCCCCGCAGGCCGCCGCGCTGTGCGACTGGCTGGAGTCGGTGACGCTGCCCGACGGGGGCGTGCCGTTCGCGCTGCCCCTGACCGTCACCGCGGGCACCGCCCCCTGGTGGCAGGGCGCCGACTCCACGGTGTCGGCGTTGCAGATCACCTCGGTCACCGCGGCCGCCGCCCACCGGGTCGCGGCCCACGACCCGGCCGTCGCCGCTCATCCCTGGCTGGAGCGGGCCACCCGCTACTGCCTGGACGTGATCGAGGCGATCGACCGGGCGCCCCACGCGTACGTGCTGGCCTTCGCAGTGCGTTTCCTGGACGCCGTGCACGACACCCACCCGGAGGCTGCCGGCCTCCTCCGCCGTCTCGGCGAGTACGTCCCCGCCGACGGCCGCGTACAGGTCGAGGGCGGCACCGAGGACGAGACGCTGCACCCGCTCGACTTCGCCCCCGACCCCGGCCGCCCGGCGCGGGACCTGTTCACCCCGGAGGTGATCTCCGCCGACCTCGACCGCCTGGCCGCCCTCCAGCAGGCGGACGGCGGCTGGACCGTCGACTACGCCACGATCTCGCCCGCCGGCTCCCTGGACTGGCGCGGCCACACCACCGTGCGCGCGATAGACATCCTCCGCCGGAACGCCAGGATCCCGGCGGCGTAGTACCCACCGCCACGGAGATCGACCGGCCGAGTCGCCAGGCCGACTCCCGCCAAGCGAACGACTGGGGGTTGTCGGATCCTGGACCGACTACGAGGGCGTCCCTGACCCGCGGTCGGGTGCGCCGCGGGGCGTGACCACGTGAGAGGGACGGCAGCCGGGTCGGCCGTGGTCGTCAGGGTTCGGGCCGAGTGTGCCGGAGGGGGTTCGGGTGTCTTGTCGGCCCGTCGATCCGGCCGAGGTTGCGTGACCATCGGGGAGCGTTCTTGTACACGATGTCGAACGCGACGACCTCGCCCCAACCTCCGTTGGCGAGAATCTCGATCAGCCAGGTCCAGGCGAACATGATGTCGATCGTCAGGATCGACTTTGTGACCGTGGCGGGTGACTGCTCATCCAGGTGAGCTTCGACGAGGTAGACGTTCGCTGCGTCCTTCGGGACCTTGGTCGTCAAGCCGTTGATCACGACGTTGACTTTCCGGGTCTCCGGGCGCTGGGGGGTTGAAGCGTCCATGTCTGGACGCTATGAACGATCGTTCCCGGGGGTCCACGATGTTGCTCGATGTTCCTCGTGGACCCCGAGAAACCTGCCGGTCCGTCACTCCTTTCCGATCCACTTCCGCCGCGCCGACGCGAACAGCTCCTGTGCCTCGGCCCCGTAGACGGCCGACTCGGACAGCGTCTGGAACGCCTTCTCGTACAGCACGACGTCCCCGGGTGCCTTGACGCGGACCTGCCCGGGAACCGTGTCCACCCGGACCTGTTCGGTGTCGTAGATCCAGAAGTTCTCCGGCGGCCAGATCCCCGTCTCAGCCCGCCAGACGACCACGCCCAGGCTGACGTTCGCCCGGCGGGACACCTCCGTGAGCCTGTCCATCTGGCCGGCCATGTCGCCGGGTGCGCAGAACGGTGTGTGGAGTGCCTGCTCCCCGATCAGGAACGCGAACCGGCGCGTCCCGGCCGTGATCACCTCTTGCTGTTTCATGCGTGCTTGGACGGCCCTGTCGACGTCGTCCGGGATGCCCCTGAAGTTGACGATCAGCGACAGGTGGCCGCGTGCGTACGCCTCGGTCTGGATCAGTCCGGGGATCGCGCTGTGCTGGAAGACCCGGAACTGGTTGGTCCGCTCGTATAAGGGGAGGAACGAGCGCTGCACGTGGCCGATGCCGGTCTCTTCGAGGCGACGCCATTCGGTGTAGAAGGTGTTGATGTTCCGGACGTTGGCGATGAGATCGACGATGTGGGATTCCGCGTCGCAGATCCGGCACCATTCGCGGACGTCGACTTCTGTGGGGAGTTGCTTGTTGTTCTCCAGTTTGGAGACCTTGGAGAAATGCCATCCGGCCTGTTGTGCCAGGTCGCGGCCGGTGAGTCCGGCCATGTTGCGGATCTCTCTGAGTCGGGCCGCGAGAATGCCCTGCGCTTCGTCCAAGCGTTGCTGGAGGGTGGCCATGGTGGGGTGACCTTCGTGTTAGACGTACGGTCAGCTTTTTGGCCACCATAACGCCGTAGTTGCGATTTGTCCCTTGATGTTGCGTGGTTCTTATACGGACTTAAGGGCGATTCTGATGGTTTTTCGGGCTCCTATGTGAAATGTCGGGCGCAAGCTTGTTGGTCGCCTGGCGCGGTTTGTGCGGGCGCGCCGCCGGGCGATCGGGCACCACCAAAGCCGCCGCACGAGAGCGGCTGAGCCCGACCCGGCGTGCTGCGTCCGGGGCGTTCGGGCGCGCTGCGCCTGCCCGCGTGCGGATCGTCCGATTCCGGTCGCGGGCGTCGGCTGGGAGGTGTCAGGCGCGGTGGCGGCCTCGGCGGGAGCCTGGCGTTCGTTGCCTCGGGCGGGTGGGGGCGGGTGGGGTGTCACCTCTGTCGAGCCCCGCGCCCGCGGCCACCAGTGTGCCGTCGCGGTCGTCGGCGGCGGTCGTGTAGGTGCGTCGGCTGAAGAGGTCGGCGACGCCGATGGGATCGTCCCCGCCGGGGCGCGTCAGACGCGGTTCCCGGCGAGGCAGCGGCTGGAGGGACGCTGCCGGGATGGGGGAGGTGAGCAGCGGGGCGTCCGAGGTGAGGGTGCGGCGGCTTCTCGGGGTGGTGTCCTGCGCGGGCCCGGGTGAGGCGGACGCCTGCCCGCGGTGACGGCGGCCGCGTGGCGCGGTGTCGTGGGTGAATGCGTCGGGGTGGTTCGTGTCGCCGGATGCCGGGCGGTGGCGGCGGCCACGCAGGGGCGCCTCCGGGTGTCCGTGCGGCGCTTCGGAACGGCCGTACGGTGTGTCCTGCCGGTCTGGCCGGTTGTAGGGCGTCTCGGGGCGTCCGTGCAGCGTTTCCGAGCGGCTGTAGGGCCTGTCCGGGTGGCCGATGGACATCTCCGAGCGGCTGTAGGGCGTTTCCGGGTGGGCGTTCGGCGTCTCCGCGCGGCCGTACAGGGCGTCCGCGCGTCCGCGCAGGAGGGGGCGGGACGTCGCGTCGGCCGGGTGGTCCCGGCGGCGGCGCCTGCCGTGGTACGCGCCGGTGGAAGGCTCGACGCGGATGTCCCGGCGCGGCTGCGGGACGTGTTCGTGGCGGGGGGACGGTCTCGCGGGCCGGGCGAAGGCGTCGAACGGGCTCGTCGCCTCGGGGATGGCGATCGCCTCCACGGCGGCCAGAAGCTGCCGCACGTCGGGGATGGCGCTCCCCGCCAGGAGCCGCCTGATGTCGGGGGCGGCACTTCCGGCCAGGGATCGCCTGGTGTCGGGACGGGCGGTCGCCGTCGTGACGCTGATGTCGGGGGTGGCGGTCGCCGTCGTGAGGCTGAGGGTGGGGGTGGCGAGCGCGGGCGTGAGCTGTTCGGCGGCGGGGCTGGTGATCGCGGCCGTCCGGGACGTCGCGGCGGGGGCGGAGCGAGGCTTGCGGCGAGCGCGGGTGGCGGGCTTCGGGGCGGGGGAGGCCGCCGCTGCCGCCGGACGGAGCCGGAGCTGCCTGGTCTTCGCCACGGCCAGGACGGCGAGCGCCGCTACCAGGGCCGAGCCGATCAGGGCCGGAGAGCCGAGGGACGCTGCCGGGGCCGGGGCGGAGGCGGTGGTCACCTGGGGGAGAGGCTCGGCGGTGATCGCCTGGGTGTCCGCGGTGGCCGGCTTGGCGTGTTTGCCCTTCTTGGCGGGCGTCGCCTTCGTGGTGGCCCCGCTGGTGGGCCCGGTGGTGGGTGCGACGGTGGGCGTGGAGCCGGTCGTCGGCTTGGCGACGGCGGGCGCGGGTGCCTGCTGCGCGTTGTTCGCGTGCTTGGGCCGGACGGCGAGGGGAGCGCCCTGTTCGACGTGCGGGATCAAGGAGCTGAGGCTGTCCTGGGCGCCGTCGCCGGTGCTCGCCTTGGCGGACGTGGCCGCCGCCTCGTCCAACCGCTTCTGGGCGGCCTCCTCGTCGAGGCGGGCCTTGATCCGGTCGGGGTAGCCGTAGCCGACGACCTTGCTGGTGTCGCGCTCCTTGCGCTTGGCGACGCCGCCGTCGATGTTGCCCTCGATCGTGAAGATCTTGTTGCCCTGGACCTTGGTCACGACGCCGACGTGGTCGATCTTGTCGATGTCGTTGGAGCCGCTCCAGTCGTAGAAGACGAAGGCACCGGGTTTGGGGGTGTGGCCCCACGCGCCCTGGGCCTTGAACCACTTGGCGTGGCTGACCGTCCAGGCGAACTGGCCGATCCAGTCCTCGTAGCCGAGCTTGTGCGCGGCCCACGAGAGGTACATGTCACACCAAGGGGCCGAGCTGTAGTCGGCGTCGAACTCGACGTTGCTGCCGTACCAGTGGCCGAACTTGGTGTACGCACCGGCCTTCTCGGAGTAGCCGAGCTCGCTCTCGAGGAGGTCGATGAACTTCTGCATCTCTGGCGTCATGGACGTGTTGAGGAACCCTTCCGGGCAAGATCGGATTTATCCACGCATGTAGGGGTACCGAGGGCACTCTGGGGCAGGTGTGACAACTCCGAAGGCCTGTAGTCTTCCGCGACGAACGGCGGCTACCGTGACAAAAGGGCAGGTCAAACCCAGCGTCAAGTAAGCCCCCCGTGTGTCGCGTAGTGCAAAGACCTGGCCAAGAGCTTGCCAGAAATGTCCATACTAGGATGCTTAAAGGTAAAAAGATCTACCCGTGTCGTGGTTTAAGCGCCGTGTCCACGATGGGTGAGGCCCGTCCTACAGTCCGTGAGCCTGTGCGTCGAGTCAGGCCGTGAGAACGCTACGGACGGGCTTCCAGAAGACGGACGATCTCGGCGTGGCCGGTGCCGAGATGCCGCTCAGAACGGAGATCGCCGTCGCTGTCGCGCACCTCGGCCACGACCCGCACGTCGCCCCCTTCGGACCTCTCGCGGCGGACGGTGATCCGCGCCCCCTGAGGGGCGTACTCGGTGGCCTGCGCGAGCACCTCGGCCTCGATGTCGCGGCCCGCATACTCCCTGGCGAGGTCGACGGGGCGCCGGCCATGGTCGTCGGCCGCCGCGGGGTCCGCTCCGTGCTCGAGGAGTGTCCTGACCACGGCCGTGGCGCCGTGCTCGGCGGCGCGCGACAGGGCGGTGCGGCCGAAGGAGTCACGGACGTCGGGGTCGGCGCCTCGGTCGAGCAGCGCTTTCACGACGGCCAGGTGCTCGCACGCGGCCGCCCAGTGCAGAGCGGCCATGGCGGTCCTCGTGACGTCCTCTCGCCGGTCGGGGTCGGCGCCGGCGTCGAGCAGGGCGAGCGCCACCTCGAGGTGCCCCCACGACGCGGCGGCGCACAGGGGCAGCCCCTCGCTGTCGCCCTCGCTCTCCCTGTCGGGATCGGCGCCGGCCGCCAGCACCATGCGCACGATGCCCGCGTCCCCATGTACGGCGGCCCGGTAGAGGGCGGTGCTGCCGTACTCGTCGGGCTCGTCCGGGGACACGCCGCCGTCCAGCAGTCGCCTGACTGCCGCGGCGTCCCCGAGCGCGGCCGCGGACACGAGCTCACTTCCCGTCATACGGCCCAGTTTGTACGGCAGAGGGCCGGATGGCCCACCGGTTTTCGCCGAGCAGGCCGCTCAGCCGTGGCGAGGTTCAGTAGCCGGCGCCGGTCAGGAGGCCGCCGTCCACGGTGAACTCGCTGCCCGTGCAGTAGCTGGAACGGTCGGAGGCGAGGAAGGCCACCACGTGCGAGACCTCCACCGGCTTGGCGAAGCGCTTGATGACCATGGACTTGACGAACGCCTCGGCGTCCACCTCGGCCATCAGCTCCGGGTTCAGGGCCATCGAGGTGTTGATCGCGCCGGGGTGCACGGAGTTGACGCGGATCTTGGACGGCGCCAGCTCGCGGGCCGCCGACTTGGTGATGCCACGGATGGCGAACTTCGAGGCGGCGTACGCGGACAGGCCCTCGGCCCCGATGAAGCCCTCGATGGAGGAGATGTTGACGATCGAGCCGCGACCGGCCGCCCGCATGGGGGCGATCGCGGCCTTGATGCCGAGCCAGGCGCCCTTCAGGTTCACGTTGATCACCTGGTCGAACTCGTGGGGAGACATCTCCTCAATACGCCGAAATTTCAGGATCCCGGCGTTGTTGACCAGGACGTCGAGTTTGCCGTGTGTTTCGGTGGCCGTCCTGACGGCGCGGTCCCAGTCGTCCTGGCTGGTCACGTCGTGGTGGACGTAGGTCGCCCCCGTCTCGTCCGCCAGCGCCTTGCCCTCCTCGTCCAGGACGTCCCCGAACACCACTCTGGCGCCCTCCTGGAGGAACAGCCGCACGTGCGCCTCGCCCATCCCCCGGGCCCCGCCCGTGACCAGCGCGACCTTGCCGTCAAGCAGCCCCATCGATGCCTCCGTGGTATCGCTGACCGGCGGCGACCGCCACCGCGGCCGCCTCCATGCTCCGGTAGACCGGGACGCCCGAGGTCGAGACGATCGCCCGGACCTCGTCCTCGACGCCCGGCGGCGCGCACTCGCCGTTCCTGGTGACCAGCGTGATCCTGGTGCCCGGCAGCCCGTCCTGCGCCGCGGCCAGCCGCCGCGCGTACTCCAGCAGCGGTTCCGCGGACGTCCCGTAGGTGAAGAAGCTCTGCACGTTGACGTGCGCCACCACGTCCGGGTAGGGCCAGTGGCCGACGATCGCCGCGATCGCCCGCTCCACCAGGTCGGCCCGCCCTCGCGGCCCCACGGGCACCTCCAGGGGGTTGGCCAGCGAGCTGCCCGCGCCCAGCCCGAGGCCGCGCAGCGCGTCGAGCGCCTCGCCGGGCAGCGGGTCCAGGCGCAGCCCCGCGCGGTCGAACGCGTCGGCGGCCAGCACACTCGCGCCGCCGCTCGGCCCGATCACCAGGACGCCCGTCCCGGCGACGGTCGGCCGCCGCCCGTGGGCCTGGAAGAAGCCGAGCACGCCGATCAGGTCGTCCTGGCCGGTCACCAGGGTTGCACCGGTCTGGTCGGCCAGCGCCTGCCAGACCCGCGCGTCGCTCACCATCCCGCCGGTGTGGGAGGCGGCCGCCCGCCTGCCCTGCCCGCTGCGCCCGCCGACCAGCAGCACCACGGGCAGGGACGTGGCCGAGAGCGCCTCGAACAGCGCCCGCCCGTCGCGCGGATCCTCCAGGTACAGCCCGACGACTCGGGTCTCGGCGTCCTCCGACAGCCAGCCGAGCAGCTCGGCGGGTGTGACGTCGGCCGCGTTCCCCACGGTCGCGACCCGGCTGAACGTCAGCCCCCGCCGCTCGCCGACCTTGATGACCTCTCCGGCCAGCCCGCCGCTCTGGGAGACCAGCGCCACGGTCCCCGCCGCGCCCACGCCGCCGCCGACGAACGTCTGCCGCCCTCGGGGGCAGTACACGCCCATGCAGTTGGGGCCGAGCAACCGGGTCCCCGCCTCGCGGGCCGCCGCGAGGAGCCGCCGTTCCAGCTCGGGACGTCCCGACTCGGCGAACCCGCCGCTCATCACCTGCGTGAACGGCACCCCGGCGGCCTGCCGCACGACCTCGGCGCACCGCTCCGCGGGGACCGCGACGAGCGCGTAGTCGACGTCGGCCTCGGCCAGGGTCGGCACCGCGGGCACGCCGCCGACCTCGTCCGCCTCGGGATGCACCGCCACGACGGGCATACCGGCGGCCCGGTAGAACTCCAGGAACATGTTCCCGAAGTTCGGCCTGCTCGTGGACGCCCCGACGACGGCCACGGCCTTCGGCTCGAACAGCGCCCCGAAGTCCGTCCGGCGGGCGGGGGCGGGCCCGGGCGTGTCGCCGGGGAGGTACCGGGCGTCCACCGCGACGACCCCGGAACCGGTGGCGATGACCGGGTTCATCTCGAACTCGCCCAGGTCCAGCCGCTCCCAGAGCCCGCCGGGGCCGCCGACCGTCATGAGCAGCTTGACGAGCGCGTCCACGTCCACGGCGGGGCCGCCCCGGTGGCCGTGCAGGAGAGGAGCCCCGCGCAGCGACTCCAGCATCCGGCGCGCGCCCGTCTCCGAGATCGGGCACAGGCGCAGGGCCGTGTCACGCAGCGCCTCCGTCCACACCCCGCCGAGCCCGGCGAGCAGCACCGGCCCGAACCCGGGATCACGCACCAGGCCGACGATCAGCTCCACGCCGGGTGCCGCCTGCTCCTCCACCAGGAACCCGTCGGCCGCGACGCCCCGGGCCTCCAGCGCGGCGCGCATCTCGGCGACCGCCGCGGGGACGTCCGCCCGGGTCAGGCCGAGCCGCACCGCCCCGACGTCGGACTTGTGCACCAGACCCGGCCCGAACGCCTTGAGCACCAGAGGCTCCGCCAGGTCGGCCGGCGGGGCGACGTCCGGGACGCGCAGCACGACCCCGCGCGGCACCGGCACCCCCGCCTCCCGCAGGAGCGCCTTCGCCTCGTGCTCGGTCACGGCCTTCACGGCGCCAACAGGTGGCCGTGCAGCTCGCGGATCTCGCGTCTCAGCAGCTTGCCCGGCCCGCCGGAGGCGTCGGCGGAGTGGGGGAGCGCGTCGGTCACGACGATGCGGTCGGGCCGCTGGTGCGGCGGCAGCCTGTCGGCCAGGGCCAGCGCCAGCTTGGACGGGTCGAGCGGGTGCCCGGAACGCGCCACCACCGCCAGCAGGACGCGCTGCTCGGCCGCCTCCTGACCCTCCTCGTGCGCCGGGACGCCGACCGCCCCCGCCTCCGCCACGCCGTCCACCGCCAGGGCCGCCTCCTCGATGGTCACCGGCTGCGTCCAGACGCCCGACCTGAGGATCGCGTCCTCCCGGCGGCCCAGCACCCGCAGGACGCCGTCGGGGGAGAGCGTCCCCAGGTCGCCGCCCACGTACCAGTCGCCGCGCAGCACCTCGGCCGTCTTGTCGGGCAGGCCGTCGTAGCCGGTCATGCGGTGCGGGCCCGCCAGGTTGATCTCGCCGACCTCGTCGACGACCCGGCGTCCCGACGGGTCCGTGACGCGGACCGCGTTGCCCGTGCGCGCCCTGCCGGACGAGCCGAGCGGGGTGGAGCCGTCGTCCACCCGGCCCATGCAGGTGTAGGGGGCCTCGGTCTGGCCGTAGTAGGAGTACACGCCCGCTTCCGGCAGACGGGCCTTGATCCGGTCGAGCATGGCGGACGTCAGCGGCTCGCCGCCGAGCATGATGACCCGGATCGACGACAGGTCCACCCCTTCGTGCTCGGACGAGCCCAGCAGCGCCGCGTAGAACGACGGGATCTGCGACACGTGCGTGACCCGCTCCCTGGGCACCACCCGCAGGAAGTTGGCCGGGCCCCAGTCCTGCTCCAGCACCAGCCGCATGCCCCCGTACAGGGCCGGACCGACGATCGCGGGGAAGCCGATGCCCCAGATGATCGCGCCGGTGCCGAACACCGGGTCGGGGCCGCGCGGCACGTCCAGCCAGATGCGGGCGGTCGCCAGCGACGAGGCGTGCGTGTGGACGACCGCCTTGGGCAGTCCGGTCGTCCCGGACGTGTAGTAGAGGGCCAGTGGATCGTCGTGGAAGCCCCGCAGCGGCGGCTCCTCCTCGGACGCCTCCGAGGCCAGCGCGTCGAGGTCGACGGAGTCCGCGCCGGGGCCGCCGACCTTGATCCAGGTGGTGACGCCCGGCAGCGACGGCCTGATCGAGGCCACCGCCTGCTCCACCGTCGAGTCGTAGACGAACGCCGTGCAGCCCGACTGCTCGACGACCCCGCGCAGGGTCTCCACCGGCCAGTACGGGTTCAGCGCCGCGGTGACCGCGCCCACCTTCGCCTGCGCCAGGTACACCTGCGCCACGTGCAGCGTCTCGTTGAGCAGCGCCGCCACCCGCGTGCCCGGCGTGACGCCCGCCGCGAGCAGCGCGTGCGCGCGGCGGTTGACGGCCCGGTTCAGCTCGTCGTAGGTGAAGCTCCGCTCGCCGCAGTACGTCAGCGCCACCCGGTCGGGGCTGCGCATCGCGCCGGCGGTCAGGATCGCGTGGCCGTAGTTGCCGTAGGGCATCGGAGCGCCTCCGAATCAGCGGGGTGAATAGAGCACGAAGACGTTTCCTGACGGGTCGCGCAGCACGGCTCGCGTTTCGTGCGGCCCGTCCTCGGGCGCCCGCACCACCTCGGCGCCCCGCGCAGACAGCTCGCCCACGGCTCGCGCCACGTCCTCCACCTTGTACGAGACCGCGACGGCGGCGGTGACGTGCTCGGCGGGGCCGGCCAGCGCCACCGTGACGCCGCCGCCGTCCAGGGCGGCGAACCTGTCGCCGTCGCGGAACTTCACCGGCAGGCCGTAGAACGCGATCGCCTGGTCCAGGTCGGCGACCGGGATCAGCACGTTGCCGAGTCTCATGCGGGCCTCCAGTGCGGTAGGTCGTCCACGAACGTCACCCGCACCGGCAGGCCGATGCGTACCTCTTCCGGGGGGCACCCCACGACGTGCCCGAACGCCCGCGCCCCCTCCGGCAGGTCCACCCAGGCGGCCACGTACGGCTCGCGTCCCCGGTACTCGGGGACGAACGAGCGGTGCACCACGGTGAACGTGTGCACCACCCCCTCGCCGGACACGGGCTCGAAGATCGGCTCGCCGCCGCACCACGGGCACTCGGCCGCGGGCAGGTGGACCCGCCGGTCGCAGGACGCGCAGCGCTGGATGACCAGCTCGCCGCGCCTGCAGGCGGCCCAGTAGGCAGAGGTGTCACCGCTCATCGTTAGCCAAGCTAGCGCACGCTTGGTTAGCCGACAAGAGCGCTACTCGTCGGGCGCCGCGCCTTCCGGAGACGGGCTTCCAGGCGCCGGCGCGCGGGCCGCCGTGGCCGAGGGGCCGACCGCCGCCGGCGTCCCGGCGTCGCCGGGCTCCGATGCCGTCGCATGGGGCTCCGAGAGGGGCGTCGACGGGTGCTTCGCGGTGGTAGGGGCGGACGTGCTTCCCGTGGGGAGATCGGTGGGCGACGGTGTCGGGCAGGAGGGGCCCGCAACCTCGACCTCGCTCACCTGGGGGCCGTTGGCCGCCGCCGGCTCCGTCAGGACGACGAGGCCGAAGTGGGCGCGCCTGCCGCACGGCACGGCGCCGAGGTCGCGCAGGACGGTGTCGGTGTAGGCGGTGTTCCCGGCCAGCGTGCGGGCCTCGTGGGCGACCGTCCTGGCGGGTCCGTCGTCGTCGCGGCGGGTGAAGGAGACCTGCAGCCGCACCGGGCCGGGGCCGTCGGCGGCGACCCGCACCGCGCCCGCCGAGCCGCTCCACTGCACGATGCTCGCCGACTGGACCGCCGGACTGGGGGCCGCGCGGGCGCTCAGCGGACCGGTGGGAACCGGCGCGGACGTCCTCGGCACGGGTGGCGGCGTCGTGGGATCGGCTCTCGTGGGACCGGTCGGGCGCGCGCTCGTGCGGGCGCTCGTGCGCGGGCTCGTGGGCGTGCGGGTTGCGGCGTCCGGCGTGGTGGGGGCCGGCGTGGTGGGGGTCGGCTCGGTGGTCTCGGGAGGCGGCATCAGGACGGTGCCGGGGCCGGGCGGCAGGCGTCCGCCGGACGCGAGTAGGGCGATCATGACGGTCGCCACGGTCGCGCCCGCGATCCACAGGTGCGGCGGCAGCCTCGGCACCCTGACCCGGTCGCGCGCCCTGGCGGGGGCGTCGGCCGTGGCGTCCGGCTTGGCCAGCGGGAAGCGCAGGGCGAGCAGCGTCGCCAGTTCCCCCAGGTGGCGGCGTCCGCGCTGCTCCCAGTCGGGGCCGTACCCCGCGACCGCGTCCTCCTCCAGCTCGGCCGCGAACTGCCTGGCCGAGGCGTACCTGGCCGCCGGGTCCTTGGCCAGCCCGCGCTTGAGCAGGTCGCGCAGCGCGTCGGGGACGACCTCCAGCGGCACCGGCTCCATCAGGTGCTGGTCGCGCAGGGCCAGGGCGCCGTCCGCCCGGTACGGCGGCCGTCCCTTGACGGCCTCGAACAGCACGCAGGCCGCCGCGTACAGGTCGGCGGGCGGGCCAGATGTCCGTTGTGTCCATAGTTCTGGGGACATGTACGGCGGGCTTCCTGCGGGCACTCCCGGCTCCTCCGCGTGCACCACCACGCCGAAGTCGGCCAGCTTGCTCGCTCCGTCGGCCTGCACCAGGACGTTCTCCGGCTTGACGTCGCGGTGCGGCACCCCCTTGTCGTGGGCGGCGGCCAGGGCGAGCAGCGTCGCCTTCAGCACGGTCAGCGCTGCTTCGGGGCTGGTCCTGCCGTGCTCGGCGAGCAGGGTGCGCAGCGACACGCCGTCGACCAGCTCCGTCACCACGGCCGCCCTGGTGGGGGTCTCGACGTACTCGTAGAGCTTGACCACGTGAGGGTCGTCGAGCTCGACGAGGGTGTGGGTGTCGGCCCGGAAGCGGTCCATGAACTCGGCGTCCCTGCGGAGGGTGGCGTTCAGGTACTTGATCGCCACGTAGGCGCCGGTGGTCTCGTAGGTGGCGAGGAAGACGCGGCCGGTGCGGCCGGCGCCGAGCTGGCGTACTTCGCGGTAACCAGGGACCAAGTCCAACCCCCATCGCGCGGCCGTCTTCCGTTCGACGGTCTCACCCGGGGTTCCGGTTGTCACTAGTCCCGAAATTTCCCCACCACGAAACTGGCCGCGTGGCCGCCAGGCGGGTTGGCGTGCGGTCGTCGTGATCGCGGCGGCTCGGGGTGATATGCTCGCATTCACCAAGCAAGCGCTCGGCTAAATGGAGGTGCCCGGTGGGGCGTGCGGCCGTGCTGGTCATGGAGATGCAGCGGGGCGTGATCGGCGACCTCACGAAATTTCCGGACCTGGTGGACGCCTGTGCTCGGCACGACGTGGTCGCCCACACCGCCGCGCTCCTCCAGGCGGCCCGTGCGGCGGGCCTCCCGGTGATCCACTGCACCGCCGCCTTCCGCGCCGACCGCGCAGGCTCGTACACCGACAACTGCCCGTTCATCACCGCCCTGCTGAGAGACCCCGCGCACATGCTGGAAGGCACGCCCGCCGTCGACGTCCTGCCCGAACTCTGGGACGGCTCCGACCTGGAGAGCAGACGCCACCACGGCTTCTCCCCCTTCACCGGCACCCCGCTCGACATGACCCTGCGTTCGCTCGGGGTCTCCACGGTGGTGGCGGTCGGCGTGTCGCTCAACCTCGGCATCCCCGGGCTCGCCCTGGAGGCGGTCAACCTGGGCTACCGGGTCACGGTGGTGACGGACGCGGTCGCGGGGATCCCGGAGGACTACGCGCAGGCGGTCCTGAAACACACCCTCAGCCTCCTGGCCACCCGCACCACCACCGCGCAACTGATCGACGAGTGGAAGGCAGGCCACTGACGGGAATCCGCCGGGCCGCCCGGCGTGCGCCGAGGAGGGGATGAGTGCTGGACGGAGCGGTGCCGCAGGAGCAGGGCCGGCGGCGCGCTGCCTTGGCGCGGTGCCGATGGAACAGAGCTGGGCTGATGGAACAGGGCCGATAACGCGCTGCCTTGGCGCGGTGCTGGTGGACGCGCAGTGGAGAGGTGCTGATGGAAGGGCGCGAGGCGAGGTCAGCGTGGGGGAGGGCCGGGCGTTGATGGAGGGGTTGCGGCTCGACGGGCGGGTGGCCGTGGTGACCGGGGCAGCGGGTGCGATCGGCACGGCCATCGCCACGGACCTCGTCGCACTCGGCGCCCGGGTGATCATCGCCGACGTGGACCTGGCAGGCGCAGAGAAGACAGCCGCCGCCTTGACCGGAACAGGTCCGACCGGTGGGGAGGAAGGGGCTGCTCCGGCCGGCGGGGTGGGCGGGACCGGTTCGGCTGGTGGGCTCGCGCCTGGCTCAGGGGTGACGGGGAGCATCGGTGAGGTGGGCGTGGCGGTGGCGATGGGGGTGGATCTGACGTCGCCGGGCTCGATAGCGGAGTTCTGCGCGGCCGTCGGGCGAGCCGACATCTGCGTCCACAACGCGGGGGTCTCCGTCGTCGAGCCGTTCGTCGACAGCGATCCGGCCAGCTGGGACCTCATGTGGCAGGTCAACCTGCGGGGACCGATGCTGATGACCAAGCTGCTCCTGCCCGGCATGCTGGAGCGGGGCTGGGGGCGGCTGGTGTTCATCTCCTCCGACGGGGCACGGGCGGGGTCGGGCGGGGAGGGCGCGTACGCCGCCACCAAGGCGGGGCTGTTCGGGCTGGCCAAGACGCTGGCCCGCGAGGCGGCGAGGGGGAACGTCACCGCGAACGTGGTCTGCCCGGGGCCCACCGACACGCCGATGCTGCGCCGCGTCTCCGCCGCAGAACCGGGGCTGGTGGAGAAGATCGTCCGGGGCGTCCCGCTGCGCCGCCTCGGGACGCCCGCCGACGTGGCGGGCCTGGTCGCCTACCTCTGCACGGACCGCGCCGCCTACCTCACCGGCCAGACCCTGTCGGTGAGCGGCGGCGTGACAATGCACTGAACGCCATGCCGGACACCGCCCAACCGGCCGCCACTCCGCTGGACGCCGCTCTGCCGGACGTCGCCACCTCGCACCACGCTGCCCCGCCAGCCGACAACGTCCCACACGACGCCGGTCCGCACGGCAACGTCCCACACGGCGCCGGTCCGCACGGCGCCGGCTCGACGCGTGGCGTGCCGGATGGTGGGCGGATGTCAGAGGGACTGGTAGACGGCCTCCGTCAGGTGGAAGGCGCGCATGCTGCCGGATGCCGCGTCGGCCATCCTGTTCATCACGTACGCGATGGCCAGGCCGCGTTCGGTGTCGCCGAGGCCGAGGAAGCCGCCCATGCCGGTGTGGCCGAACGCGCTGTCGGAGGGCACGAGGAACGTCATCGAGGGCCGCATGTACCCGAGGCCGAACGAGCTGTCGAGATACAGCACCCGGTCAGGCCCGCTGACCCGGGCGCGGACGGCGTCGCGGAGCGTCTCCGGCCGCAGGATGTCCCCGGCGATCAGCGACTGGTAGAAGCCCGCCAGCCCGCGTGCCGTGGTGACGACGCCCGCTGCGGGCCAGCCCGCTCGCAGGATGGCGGGGTGGTTCGCGCCGCCCTTGAACAGCTGCATGCTCGGGTTGCCGAGTGCGCGGTTCATCAGGCTGTCGGGGTCGAGCGCGGCCCGCGCAATCTGCGCGATCGGATCGGCCCCGCCCTCCCGTCCGGCGCTCGCCGCGCCACTCGGAGCGCTCCCGTCGCCTGCTGCCTCCGCCTCATCGGGGGTCCCGTTCTGGACGGGACGGTCGCCGGCGGTCAGGCGGGCGGTGCGGGCGATCACCTCGTCCGGGGCGCCCAGCCACAGGTCCAGGCCGAGGGGGCCGGCGATCTCGGCCGCCACCAGGTCGCCCACCGACTTGCCGGTGACCCGCCGCACGACCTCTCCCACCAGGAACCCGTACGTCAGCGCGTGGTACCCGTGCACCGTCCCGGGCTCCCACAGCGGCGTCTGCCCGGCCAGCCGGGACGCGATCGCCGCCAGGTCCCCGAACTCCTCCACCGGCACGGGCGACTCCACCACCGGCAGCCCCGCCTGGTGGGTGAGCAGGTGCTCGACGGTGACCCCCGCCTTGCCGCCGGACGCGAACTCCGGCCACACCTCCGTCACCGGGCCCGTGACGTCCACGAGCCCGCGCTCGGCGAGCTGGAGCAGCACGGTGGCGGTGATCGCCTTGGTGCACGAGTACGCGAACGCCGGGGTGTCCTCCTGCCAGCGCCGCCCGGTGTGCCGGTCGGCGACGCCGTCCCAGAGGTCCACGACCAGCTCGCCGTCGAGGTACACCGCGAACGCGGCGCCCAGCTCCTCGCCGTCGGCGAAATGACGCTCGAACACCTCGCGCACGCGCGCGAACCGTGGATCGCAGTGCATGGGACCTCCGCTCGAGAAAGGAAGCGCTTACTTGGTTGCCGAGCCTAACAACTGGGGCCGCTTCGGCCCAGACGACCAGCGCGGGACGCTGAACCTGCTCACGCCCGAGGTGGTGCTCGGCGCGCTCGCGTCCGCGACCTCGGGGCGGGTGCTCAGCCTGGCGATGCCGATCAGGGGCGCCACCTCCTCACCGGCCCCGACGACGGTTCCGCACCTGCGGGGACGTCCGCTGCCGCAGCACTTCATGTCCGTGGACGGCGGCGACTACGCGGCGGGAGCGCGGCCGGTGGGCGCGGGGCTGCGGGTGGCCGACGACGCGCTGATCGTCACCCACCACGGCACGACCACGCACATGGACGCGCTCTGCCACATGTGGTCGGGCGACGAGCTGTACAACGGCCACCCGGCGGCCCGCGTCCGGTCCTACGGCGCGACGCGGTGCGGCATCGAGCAGGTGGGCGGGGTCGTCGCCAGGGGAGTCCTCTTCGACGTGCCCCGCCATCTGGGCCTCGACCACCTCCCGGCCGGCCACCGCATCTCCCCGGACGAGCTGGCCGGCCCCGCCCTGCGTCCTGGCGACGTCGCCGTGATCCGCACCGGCTGGCCCGCCGTCTGGCAGCGCTCGCGGGAGGAGTACTGGTCGGGCCAGCCCGGCCTGTCGGCCGACGCGGGCCGCTGGCTGGCCGAGCGCGACGTCTGCGCCGTGGCCGCCGACAACGCGGCGATCGGCGGGCTGAACGCCGGGCAGCTCGCCGACGAGGCGCTGGAGGACGACCTGCACCTCATCCTCCTGCACCGCCACGGCATCCACCTGATCGAGATGCTCTGGCTGGAGGAGTTGAGCGCGTCGGGACGCGACGAGTTCGTCTTCGTCGCCGCCCCGCTCCTGATCGAGGGCGGCACGGGCAGCCCGATCAACCCCCTGGCGATCCTCTGACCGCACGATCGGGCTCCTCCGCCCGGCGGGCGAGCCGGGTTACCAGGCGACCGGCAGGCTGCGGACGCCGAAGACCACGGCGTCGTCCTTCGTCGGCACCTCGTCCGCCGGCACGGCCAGCCGCAGGGTCGGGAACCGCTCGAACAGGGCGCGGTAGCCGATCCGCATCTCGATCCTGGCGAGCTGCTGCCCCAGGCACTGGTGGACGCCGTGCCCGAACGCCAGGTGCCTGCGCGCCCCCGGCCGGTCGAGCCTGAGCGCGGCGGGGTCGTCGAACACCTCCTTGTCCCTGTTCGCGGCGGGCAACGACATCGACACCGTCTCCCCGGCCCTGACCAGCTCGCCCGCGATCTCGACGTCCTCCAGGGCGGCCCGGGTGGGTGCGCCCAGGTGCAGGATCGACAGCCAGCGCAGCAGTTCCTCGACCGCGTTGTCCACGTCGGCGTCCAGCAGCGCCCGCTGTTCGGGGTGCTGGAGCAGCGCGAAGACGCCGAGCCCCAGCATGTTCGCGGTGGTCTCGTGGCCCGCCACGAGCAGAAGGAAGGCGACGTTGGTCAGCTCCTCGTCGGTGAGCTCGCCGGTCAGGCCGCTGATCAGGTCGTCGCCGGGGTCGGCGCGCTTGCGCCGCACCAGCTCGCCCAGGTAGCGGGTGAGCTCGGCGACGGACCGCCGGGAGTCGGTGCCCAGCTGGACCAGGTCCGCCGTCTGCTCCTGGAAGAAGCCGTGGTCGGTGTACGGGACGCCGAGCAGCTCGCAGATCACAAGAGACGGGACGGGCAGCGCGTACGCCTGGACCAGGTCCACCGGAGGCCCCTGCGCGGCCATCGCGTCGAGCCGGTCGGCGGTGATGCGCTCGATGCGCGGTTCGAGCTGCCGCATCCTGCGCACGGTGAACTGGCCTGTCAGCAGGCGGCGGTAGCGGCTGTGCTCGGGCGGGTCCATGCCGGCGAACAGGCCGGGCGGGGCGGGGCGCCTGTCCTGGCCGGCGGGGACGGGGGAGTGCTTCAGGTTCGGCCTCGTGCTGAACCGTGGGTCGGCGAGGACGGTCCTGACGGCGTCGTGGCTGGTGGCGAGCCAGCCGTGATGGCCGTCCGAGAAGACGAGCCGGCCCATCGGGGGCAGGTCGGCGAGCTCGGGCGGCGGGTCGAAGGGGCATCCGGGCGTGCGCTTCACGGGCAGGTCCATGATTTTGACAGTAGACTCTCATTTGTGAGCTGTCTACCAAAAGCCGATGATCTCCCATAAGTGGACGGAGGGCGCGCGACCCCCGAGAATCGGACCCATGAGTGACCGGCCCGTGCAGGGACTGCGTGAGCGGAAGAAGGCCAAGACCAGAGCGCTGATCCAGAAGGAGGCGGTGCGGCTGTTCCGCGAGCAGGGCTACACGGCCACCACGGTCGAGCAGATCGCCGAGGCCGCCGAGGTGGCGCCGAGCACGGTGTTCCGTTACTTCCCGTCCAAAGAGGATCTGGTGCTGGTCGAGGCGTATCCGACCTTCCTGGACGCGCTGAGGGAGGTGCCGCGGGAGGTGGGCCCGATCGCGGCCGTCCGGGCGGCGATGGCGGCCATGGTCGAGGGGCGCTCGCCCGAGGAGGTCGCCGAGGGGGTGGAGCGGGAGAAGCTCATGCTGAGCGTCCCCGAGTTGTGGGCGGCCAGCCTGGAGAACGTCGGGCGGACCCTGCGCACGCTGCAGGAGATCCTGGCCGAGCGGGCCGGACGCGACGTGGACGACCCGGAGGTGCGCAACGTCACCGGCGCGATCACCGGCGTGACAGTGGCGCTCTGGCTCGCATGGTCCAAGGACCCCGGCATGGACGGCCCCGCCGAGTTGGACCGGGCCCTGGCTCACCTGGAGTCGGGCCTGCCCCTGTAGCGCCGCGCGCGACGGCGTCCCCGTGCGCGGCGTCCCGACGCGCGCCGGGACGCCGGGCGAGGGTGAGGTGGGGTCAGGCGCCGGGGTAGTTCCCGCCGCCGTGGGCCTCGTCGAGGGCGTCGTAGTCGGGGGTGAAGCCGCGCTTGGGGATCGCGTCCACGAAGTCGACGTGCCTGGGCTTCTTGTACGACGCGAGCAGCCCCCTCACGTGCTCGACCAGCTCCTCGGACGTCGCCGAGGCGCCGGCCCTGAGCGCCACGACCGCCTTGACCGCCTGGTGCCAGGTGGCGTCGGGGACTCCGATGACGGCCGCGTCGGCGACGGCGGGGTGGCTCTTGAGCGCCCGCTCCACCTCCGCCGGGTAGATGTTCTCCACCCCCGACTTGATCATGCGGAGCACGGGGCCGATGAAGGTGATCGTGCCGTCGGGCTCCCGGCGTCCGAGGTCGCCGGTGTGATGCCAGCCGTACCGCGACTTAGCAGCATTTAAGTCAGGACGGGCGAAATATCCGGAAAATAGGCTCTTGCCGCGCGCGCAGATCTCCCCCACCTCGCCCGGCGGCAGCTCGACCCCGTCCGGACCGAGAATTCGCACCTGCACCAGCGGCGACGGCCGGCCCGCGAACCCCGCCGCGCCCGGAGCGAGCCCGAGGAAGGTGAGCATCCCGCCCACCTCGGTCTGCCCGTACCCGCCCATCTTCGATCGGCACCACGGCGAGTCGTCCACCGTGATCATCTCGTCCCACTCGGCGGAGTGCGAGACGAACCTGAGCGACGACAGGTCGTACTTGCGCCCGGCGTTGGCCGCGACCACCGCGTCGATCATCTGCCCGAACAGGAACGCCTGCGTCACCCGTTCGGCGTCGATGAGCCGGCACACCTCCTCGGCGTCGAACGCGGGCGTGAACACGTTGGTGCCGCCGATCTGGAGCGTGGCCAGGCAGAACATCATGGTGCCGACGTGGAAGAGCGGCCCGTTGTTGAGGAAGGTGAACCCCGGCTCCATCTGGCGGACCACGAGCAGCGCCGCGCTGTGCGCGACGAGCGCCGCGCTGCTGAGCAGGGCCGCGCGGGGACGTCCGTCGAAGGCGGCGGTGTACAGGGCGAGCACCGGCTCGCGGTCGTCGACCTGCGGGAACTCCCGCTCGGACGCCTCCGCCAGCATCGCCTCGTACGAGGCGCCCGCCTGCACCCAGGCCCTGTTCGATCCGGGGCGGCCCTCCGCGTGCAGGGCCGAGACGGCGTCCGACGGCTCCCAGACGACCACGCGGGGCCCCAGATCGTCCAGGACGAAGCGCAGCTCGTCGGCCGACTGCCGCCAGTTGGCCGGGCAGCAGACGGCCCCCAGCCGGGAGCAGGCCAGCAGTAGTTCCAGCACCGTGTGCGCGTTCTGGCCGAGCCAGAGGACCCGCTCCCCGGCTGTCACGCCGCGCGCCGCCAGCGCGTCGGCGAGGCGGGTGACGCGGGCGTCGAGCTCGGGGTAGGTGAGCCGCAGATCGCCGTCCACCACGGCCGTCACCTGCGGACGGCTGCGGGCGTGCTCGGCGACGACGTCGGACAGGGACAGGCTGTGGATCATCACCCCTCCTGGGCGCGGAAGGCGGGCATGACCTCGGCGGCGAAGAAGCGCATGACCTTCTTCATCTCGTCCAGCGGCATCGGGCGGGTGCTGCCGAAGTCGCACAGCAGGTTGCCGAACCCGGCGTCACGCAGCAGCGTGACCTGCTCGATCACGCGGGCCGGGTCCCCGATGACCTCCAGTTGCTCCCAGCGGAAGTCGGGGGTGACCGAGCCGCCCTTGAGGTAGCGGTCCTGGTAGTACTCGAACCCCTGGGCGGCCTTGCCGGTCTTCGGGTCGATGGGGGCGCTCTTGGCGTTGAAGATGCGCGAGCGGTCGAAGGCCGCCTCGAACCTGGCCTGGTCCTCGCGCGCCTGCTCCACGGTCGGCGCGACGTAGACGCTGCGGGCCACCACCAGCTCGGCCCCGGCAGGGTGGCCGGCGCGGGCGGCCGTCTCCCGCCAGTTCGCGGCGGCGTCGACGACCTTGCGGAACGGGGCGGCGGGGTCGGCCAGGATCGGCAGGCCGCGCTCGGCGTACATGGTGACGGTCTCGGGGGAGACGGCGGCGACGTGGATCGGGGGGTGCGGGGCCTGGAGCGGGCGGGGGGCGAGCGCGACCTCGGTGCCGGTCCGGTAGAACTTGCCCTCGTGCTGGAAGGTGTCGCGGGTCCACAGGCCCAGGATCACCTCCAGCGCCTCGTTGAACCGGTCGCGGGCCTCGGCCAGGTCGATGCCGAAGCCTTCGAACTCGAAGCTCTGGTAGCCGCGTCCGATGCCCAGGTCGAGGCGGCCGCCGGAGAGCACGTCCACCTGCGCGGCCTCCTCGGCCACGTGGATCGGGTTGTGCAGCGGCAGCACCACGATCCCGGTGCCCAGGCGCAGGCGCGAGGTGCGCGCGGCGGCGTGGGCGAGCACGGTGAACAGGTTCGGCGCCACGCCGTAGTCGCGGAAGTGGTGCTCGGCCAGCCGTACCCCGTCGAACCCCAGCTCCTCGGCCAGCTCGATCAGTTCAAGGTGGTAGTCGTAGACGTCCTTGAAGCTCTGACCGTCGAACCGGTGGAAGAGGTGGAAGGTGGAGAACTTCATGCGGCAGCCCCTCGGAAGTGAACCAAGCGCTCGCTTGGGAGCGTACCAGCTCCTGCCGCCGTTGTCCTAGGAGAGCGCGGCGATCAGTCCGATCGTCAGCGCCGTGCGTGCCGGGATGTGGTCCACCAGCACGTGCTCGTGCCGCGCGTGCGCGCCGTCGCCGACCGCGCCCAGGCCGTCGAGCACCGGACGTCCGAGCGCCGAGACGAAGTTGCCGTCGCTCGTGCCGCCGACCGCCACCTCCTTCAGCGGCCACCCCAGCTCGGCCGCGACCGCCCGCGCCTGCTCGAAGAGCCGCTGCGACGGCGGGTTGGGCGTCATGGGCGGCCGGTTCCAGTCGCCCGTGAGCGAGACCTGCACGCGCGGGTCGGAGGCGCGCAGGTCGGCGAAGACGTCGTCGATGCGTCCCATCTCCGCCACGTCGGTCACCCGCACGTCGATCCCGCTGGTGGCGTGCCCGGCGGCCACGTTGCGCCCGGTGCCGCCGCTGATCAGCCCGACGTTGACGGTGGTGCCGCGCTCGCGGGCCCCCGCCCCGGCGACCTTGGTGACCAGCTCGGCCAGTGCGTGGATGGCGCTCGCCCCCTTGTCGGGGTCGAGCCCCGCGTGCGCCTCGACGCCGGTCACGCTCAGCTCGAACAGGCCGACCCCCTTGCGCGCCGTCTTCACCGCGCCGCCCGCCGACGCCTCGAACACCAGACTGGCCAGCGCGCCCTCGCTGGCCGCCTCGATGTACGGACGCGAGAACGGGCTGCCGATCTCCTCGTCGCCGTTGAACAGGTACCGGACGGACGGGTGCGGCAGGCCGAGCGCGCGCAGCCCGCGCAGCGCCCAGATCGACTGCACCAGCCCGGCCTTCATGTCGAACACACCGGGGCCGCTGACCCGGCCGTCGGCCACGGTGAACGGCCACCCGGCCAGGGTCCCGGCGGGCCAGACCGTGTCGTAGTGGCTGAGCAGCAGCACCGTGCCCGGCAGTGTCCCGGGGTAGGTCAGCTCCAGCACGTCACCGCGCTCGCCGCCGTCGTGCAGGACCTCCTGGGACGGCACGCCCAGCCGCTCGACCGCCAGCGCGCGCACCCCGTCGAGCCCCTTGCGCAGCCCGGGCCTGTCGTAGCTGTGGGTCTCCAGCTCGACCAGGTCCTTCAGGTCGTCGAGCATGGCGGGCAGGGCCTGCCGGGTCCAGTCGGTGATCGACACGTCAATCCTCTCTAACGGACGGGGGCTCCGGGGCCCAGCGGGACGCCGAGCCACCAGAAGACGAAGAACAGCAGCGTCCACACCACGAGCAGCGACAGCGACAGCGGCACCGTCATCGAGGCCAGCGTCCCGATCCCGGCCGAGCGGCGGTAGCGCTGCAGGAAGCCGAGCGCCATCACGAAGTACGGGCTCATCGGCGTGATCGCGTTGGTGCAGGAGTCGGCGATGCGGTAGAGCGCCTGGGTGTACTCCGGCGGGATGTTCAGCAGCATCAGCATCGGCACGAACACCGGCCCCACCAGCGCCCACTGCGCCGAGCCGCTGGTCACCACCAGGTTGATCACGGTGACCACGAGCAGGATGCCGAGGAACACCACGGGCCCGGTCACCCCGGCCGACTTCAGCAGGTCGGCGCCGTCGATCGCGATGATCTCGCCGATGCCGGTCCACTTGAAGTACGCGAGGAACTGGGAGATGGCGAAGAACAGCACCAGGATCGGCGCCATCTCGCGGAACCCGTGGGCCATGAACGCGGGGACGTCCCGGCCGCCGGTGATGCTGCCCGCCGCCCTGCCGTAGGCCCAGCCGGCGGCCAGGAAGGCCAGCCCGAGGAAGACGGCGATCGAGGTGAGCAGCGGCGACTGCACGATGCTGCCGCCCTCGCCGCGCAGCGGCGAGCCGCTGGGCAGCACGGCCAGCACCAGCGCGGCCACGAACACCACGAGCGCGACCAGCGCGGCGCGCAGCCCGCGCCGCTCCTGCGGGCTCAGCGCCAGCTCGCCCAGGCCGTCCTCGTCGGCCTCGGCGTCGACGGGGAGCGAGTCGACCCGGCGCGCCAGCACCTTCTCGGCGACCACGGTGATCACCAGGGCCAGCACCACGGAGGAGGCGAGCGAGAAGAAGTAGTTGGCCAGCGGGGTGACGACGTACTGCGGGTCGATGGTGTGCGCGGCGGCGGTGGTCAGCCCCGACAGCACCGCGTCGACCGGCGTGACCAGCGGGCTCGCGTCGTAGCCCGCCGAGATGGAGACGAACGCCACCACGATGCCGATGATCGGGCTGCGCCCCACGGTGCGGAACGCCAGCGCGCCCAGTGGGATCAGCACCACGTACGCGGCGTCGGACGCGACGTGCGCCACCATGCCGGTGAAGGCCAGCGCGAACGTCACCCACCTGGGGGAGACCCTGGCGACGCCCGCGCGCAGCACGGCGGCCAGCAGCCCCGACCGCTCGGCGACGGCGACGCCCAGCATGACCACCAGGATCGTGCCGAGCGGTGGGAACGACGTGTAGTTCTTGATCACGTCGTTGACCATCATCTGGACGCCGTCGGCCGACAGCAGGTTCTTGGCGGCCACGCTCTTGCCCGTCGCCGGGTTCACCGCCGACACTCCGGCGGCCGACAGCCCCCAGCTCACCAACGCCAGCACCGCGCTCAGGATGACGAACAGCCAGAACGGGTGAGGCAGCCGGTTGCCGAGACGTTCGATGCCGCCCAGGACGCGTAGCAGCCCGTTCAGCGACCTCGATCCTGATACGGCCTCTGCGGACGTGCTCACCGGTAAGACCCCTTTCCGTTTTGTGGTCAACCATTACAGAGGCACGTGACGGAATTTGGCAAGTAAAATCTCACGGCTGACGGAATCATTCGTATCGTGCGGAGGTATTGCGCGATACAGTCTGATCGTGCTGGATGATGTCGATCTGGACCTGGTCGCGGCGCTGCAGGTCGCGCCACGCGCCTCCGCCGCCGCCCTCGCCGACGTGCTCGGCCTGTCCGCCAGCACGGTGGGCCGGCGGCTGCTCCGGCTGGAGGAGCAGCGGATCCTGCGGGTGATCGGCCAGCTCGACTGGTCCGCGCGCGCGGAGGGCAATCCCCGGCACGTCTGGGTCACCACCGCGCCCGGCGCGTCCGGGCAGGTGGCGACGGCGCTGGCCGAGCTACCGGAGGCGCAGCTCGTCGCCGAGACCACTGGCAGGGCCGACGTCTACTGCGCCGTCCACCCGGCCGACCGCGAGCAGGCGCACGAACTGCTGTCGGCGCGGCTGCCCTCGGTGCCCGGGGTCGTCTCCACCCACTCCGAGCTGGTGCTGCGCGCGCTGACCAAGGCCGACTCCTGGCGGCTGCACCGGCTGGGCGACGACCAGGTCAAGGCGCTCGAAGCGACCGCCGAACCAGAGCGCGGCCAGCCCGCCGCGCCCCCCGCCGGGCGCGAGCGGGCCGTTGCGTCCCCCGCAGGCCGCGAGCGCGGTGCGTCGCGCGCCGCGCCTACCGCGCCTGCCGTGCTCGGTGAGGAGGAGCACGGGGCGCTCCGGCTGCTGCGCGGCAACGGCAGGATCACCGCGGCGCAGGCGGCCCGCGCGCTCGGGATCAGCCAGTCGACCGCCTACCGGCTGATCCAGTCGCTGCTACGGCGCGGCGTGGTGCGCCCGCGCGTGGAGGTCGAGCCCGCGCTGCTCGGGTACTCGCTGGAGGCGATCATCGCGCTGAGAACCGCCCCGGGGGCGATCCAGCCCGTCGCCGAGGAGCTGGCCGGGCACCCGTCGGCGCGGTACGTGTCCATCGTGGCGGGCACCACGTCGGTCATCCACCAGGGCGTCTTCCGGCACGAGGACGACCTGGGCGACTTCCTCACCAGGGACCTCGCCCACCTGCCCGGCATCACCGCCCTCGACGTGTCGGTGGTGCTGCGCATGCTGCGCCGCTACTGGATCCGCCGCGAGGACGGCCACCTCCTCGGCTGACGGCCTCAGGCCACAGGTGAGGGGGCCGCCCCGGACTCGCTGCGCGACTCACGCTCCGCCGTGGACTCGCGCAGCGGGAGCCGCACCTCGAACCACGTCTCGCCGGGCACCGAACGCACCTTGAGCTCGCCGCCGTGCCGCCCGGCCACGATCCGGTAGGAGATGTCGAGCCCGAGCCCGGTGCCCTTGCCGACCGACTTCGTGGTGAAGAACGGCTCGAAGATCCGCTCCTTGATCGCGTCAGGCACTCCGGGGCCGGTGTCGCCGACCTCGATGATCGCCTCGTCCTCGTCGTGCGCCGTGCGGATGGTGAGCGTGCCCTCCTCGCCCATGGCGTCGAGCGCGTTGTGGATGAGGTTCGTCCACACCTGGTTCAGCTCGCCGCCGTAGGCGGGGATCGGCGGCAGCGTCCGGTCGTAGTCGGTGACGACGCTGATGCCGGGCGGGATCTTGCCGCGGAAGATGGCCAGCGTGCTGTCGAGCAAGTCGTGCACGTCGCAGATCTGGAACGGCGCGCGGTCCATCTGCGAGTACTGCTTGGCCGAGCGGATCAGCGAGGTGATCCGCTCGGTGGCCTCGGTGACCTCGCCGAGCATCTGGGAGATCTCGATCGCCTCCGACAGCCAGCGCAGCGCGGCGGGCGTGTGCTCCTCGCCCACCTTCTGTCGTACCTTCTCCAGGTGTACGCCGCCGAACCCGGCGTTGACCAGCGCGGGAGCGAGGTCCCAGGCGTCGTCGACGCCCAGCTCCTCCAGCGCCTCGCCCAGTTCGTCCTCGGCGTCGGAGATCTGCAGCGGCGTGCGCGGCGGCAGCGTGCCCACCGCCTCCATGCACGCCTCCTGCGTCTCGATCAGCGCGCGCAGCCGCTCGGGCGGTATGCCGTCCTCGGCGAGCTGGGCCAGCCCCCTTCTGGACGCCCTGATCAGGGTGCGCAGCTCGCTCACCGCGCGCACGGCCGCCGCGGCCGGGTTGTTCAGCTCGTGGGTGAGCCCGGCCGTGATCGTGCCGAGCGCTGTCAGCCGCTGCCGCCTGTCGATGGCCTCCCGCTGCATCCGCCCGCCCGACATCATCCCGTCGAGCAGGTGCATCGCCATCGGGAACCACTCGGCGACGATGTGCGCGAACTTCTTGGCGGGCAGCAGGAAGATCCGCGACGGCGCGGTGGCGCGCAGCGTGCTCTGGTAGTTCAGCGGCGCGCGATCGCCCAGGTAGGCGGAGGTGGCTCCGCCGTACACGCCGGGCTGGGAGGTGCGCGGCATGGCGATGGTTCCGGCGCTGACGGTCTCGGAGAGCATCTGCACCTCGCCCTCGATCAGCACCGCGAAGCAGTCGGCGGGATCGCCCTGCCGGACGATGTCCTCGTTCTGCTCGTAGGAGCGGACCTGGCCGCTCATGGCCAGCTTGGTGAGCTGCTCGTCCGTCAGGCGTTCGAACAGGAAGAGCTTGCGCAGTTCGTCGATGTCGACTGTCATTGCTTCTCCAGGTAACGGTGCACCAGCGCGACCGCCATCGCGCCCTCTCCGACGGCGGAGGCCACCCGCTTGATCGAGTCGGCCCGCACATCGCCCGCGGCCAGCACTCCCGGCACGTTGGTCTCCAGGAAGTACGGCTCGCGCCTGAGTGTCCAGTTGCGCGGCCGCTTACCGCCGTGCACCAGGTCGGGCCCTGTCAGCACGAAGCCCTTCTCGTCGCGCTCGACCGTCTCGCCCAGCCACGAGGTGTACGGCTCCGCGCCGATGAAGACGAACACCCACTGGGCGTCGACCGTGCGCTCCTCGCCCTTGGTCGAGAGCGTGAGCCCTTCCAGGTGCGTGTCGCCGTGCCCGCCGGTGACCTGGGTCTGGACGTGCACCTCGATGGTGGGGATCGCCTGGATCTGCTCGATGAGGTAGTGCGACATGGACTTCTCCAAACCGTCACCCCTCACCAACAAATGGACCTTGCTCGCAAATCCCGACAGGTAGACGGCCGCCTGCCCGGCCGAGTTGGCGGCGCCCACCACGTACACCTCGCTGCCCTCGCAGGACGGCGCCTCGGTCAGGGCCGCGCCGTAGAAGACGCCCCTGCCGACGAAGTCGTCGAGGCCGGGCGCGTCCAGGCGGCGGTAGGTGACGCCGGTCGCCAGGATCACCGCGTGGGCCGCGATCTCGCCGCCCTCCTTGAACCCGACCACCCGCGCCTGCCCGCGCGCCTCCAGGCGGGTGACCCTGCGCGCGGTCAGCAGCTCGGCGCCGAACTTCAGCGCCTGCCTGCGTGCCCGGTCGGCGAGCTGCCCGCCGGAGACGCCGTCGGGGAAGCCCAGGTAGTTCTCGATCCTGGAGCTCTGGCCCGCTTGACCGCCCGAGGCGTGCGCCTCGACCAGCACCGTCTTCAGCCCCTCGGACGCGCCGTACACGGCCGCGCCCAGCCCGGCCGGGCCGCCGCCGACCACGATCAGGTCGTAGAAGTCGGTGGCGGGAGTCGTCGACAGGCCCACCGCCTTGGCCAGCGTGGCCTGGTCGGGCGACTCCAGCGTGACCCCGTCGGCCGTGACGACCAGCGGCAGGTGGCAGTTCTCCCCGGCCGCCGCGACGAGCTGGGCGCCTTCCGGGTCCTCCGACAGCATCCACTGGTACGGCACGTGGTTGCGGGCCAGGAAGTCGCGCACCTGGTAGGACGGGGCCGACCACCGGTCACCCACCACCCGCAACTCCGCCACTTCCACCCTGTCGGTGCGCTGCCACGCGTCGAGCTGGCCGTCGATCACCGGGTAGAACTTCTCCTCCGGCGGGTCCCACGGCTTGAGCAGGTAGTGGTCGAGGTCGACCACGTTGATCGCCTGGATCGCGGCGTCGGTGTCGGCGTAGGCCGTCAGCAGCACCCGGCGCGCGTACGGGTACATGTCCATGGCGGCTTCCAGGAACTGCACCCCGTTCATCTGCGGCATCCGGTAGTCGGCGAGGATCGCCGCCACCTCGTCGCCGCGCAACCGCATTTCCTTGACCGCCTCGATGCCCTGGTCGGCGGCCTCGGCGCGGACGATCCTGTACTGCTGGCCGTAGCGGCGTCTCAGGTCACGGGCGACTGCCCGCGACACGCCCGGATCGTCGTCGACCGTCACGATGACCGGCTTGTCCATGCCCCTACCTTCTCCAGTGGTCCCTAAAGGAAGGATGTCACGCGTTTCTCCATGCGTGAGCCTGCCCTCTTATCATGTCCCGATGGGCACCCGTGATCGCATCCTCGACGCCGCCGAGCAGGCGATTCACGAGTACGGCATGGCCGGTGCCACCACGAAGCGGATCGCACGGCTGGCCGGCTGCTCGGAGGCGCTGCTCTACAAGCACTTCGACGGCAAGGAGGCGCTGCTCCTGGCCGTCCTGCTGGAGCGGCTGCCCGCGCTCGGCCCCGCGCTGGAGACCCTGCGCAAGGGCGTCGGCCAGGGCGACGTGACGGCCAACGTCACCGAGTTCGCGCTGGCCGCCGTCGACTTCTACACGCGGGCCGCGCTGATCGCCTCCGGTCTGCTCGGCGACCCGTCGCTCCTGGCGGGGTTCCGGGCGATGCTCGCCGAGCAGGGCACCGGCCCGCACCTGCCGATCGCGGCCGTCGCGGGCGTCCTCGCCGAGGAGCAGCGGCTCGGCAGGATCGACCCCGGCATCGACGCCGACGCGGCCGCCGCGCTGCTGATGGGCGCCTGCTTCCACCGGGCGAACCTGTCGTACCTGGTCGACCTGGCGGGCGAGCCGGGGCCGTGGGCGGCCTCGATCGTGCGGACTCTCCTCAGGCGATGACCCGGCTCTCGCCGCCGTCGACCAGCATCGAGATCCCGTTCACGAACGAGGCACGCTCGCTGGCCAGGAACGCCACCACGTCGCCCACCTCCTCCGGACGTCCGATCCGCCCCACCGGCACGGCCTTGCCGCGTGCGGCGACGTCGCCTCCCAGCTCGCGCAGCCGCTCGGTGTCGATCGGGCCGGGCAGCACGTTGTTGACCAGCACCCCGTCGCCGCCGACCTCCCTGGCCAGGGTGCGGACGATCCCGGCCACGGCCGAGCGGGTCGCGTTCGACAGGGCAAGCCCGTCGATCACCTCGCGGACCGACCTGCTGGTGATGGTGACGATGCGGCCCCAGCCGCGCTCGCGCATGTCGGGCAGCACCGCGTGCACCAGGCGGACCGTGCCGAGCAGGTTGCGCTGGACGGCGACGTCCCAGTCGGCCAGGCTGACGTCGACGAAGCGCCCGGCGGGCGGCCCGCCCGCGTTGGCCACCAGGATGTCGATCGGCCCGAGCACCTCGCGCGTCTCGGCGACCACCCGGAAGGCGGCCTCCTGGTCCTCCACGTCCGCCAGCACCGCGTGCACCACGCCGCCGAACTCCTGCAGCTCCACCACCGCGTCGGCCAGCCGTTCCGGGTTCCGCGCGCTGACGCAGACGTCGCAACCCTCGCGTGCCAGGCTTTTCGCGGCGGCCAGCCCGATGCCCGCGCTGCCGCCGGTGACGAGGGCGACCCTGCCCTTGATGCCGAGATCCATACGGGGACTATAGGTCGTAGGGCCGGCAGCTGAGCAGGTCGCAGGGCTTGGTGAGCGTGCTGAACCTGATGGCCTTGGCCCGTCCGTTCGTCAGACCGCTTGCACGCGGGTGAGCTTCTCCGGGTTGAGCACTCCGTACATCGCCTGGATCCGGCCGTCGCGGATGTCGAGGACGATCAACTGCCTGTTGTCGCCGATGTCCGTCAGCAGCGCGGGGCCGCCGTTCGCCTCGACCAGGCGCATGCCGTGGAACTCGTACCGGGACATCAGCCCGGTGAGGAAGGCCGCCACCTTGGCACGGCCCAGGATCGGGCGCAGCGCCGCGCGGACCTTGCCGCCGCCGTCGTTCCAGGCCACCACGTCCTCGTGCAGCAGGTCGGTGAGCGCGGCCAGGTCGCCGCCGCTCGCCGCGTCCATGAACTTCAGCAGCAGCCTGGCGTGCTCCTCGTCACTGGGACGGAACCGCTCCCGGCCCCCCGCGAGCCGCGTCGAGGCGCGGTGATGCATCTGCCGGGCGTTGGCGACGGACGAGCCGACGATCCCGGCGATCTCGTCGTACGGCAGCTCGAACGCCTCGCGCAGCACGAACACCGCCCGCTCCGGCGGCGACAGGCGCTCCATCAGGTGCAGGGTCGCGTACGAGACGGTGTCGCGCAGCTCGGCGGTGTCGAGCGGGCCCGCCTCCGCGGTGCTCACCGGCTCCGGCAGCCACGGCCCCGTGTACGCCTCGCGCTTGACCCGCGCCGAGCGGAGCTGGTCGAGCGCCAGCCGCGACACCACGGTGATCAGGAAGGCGCGCGGCTCCCTGATCTCCGCCTGGTCCGTGCCCTCCCAGCGCAGCCAGGCCTCCTGTACGACGTCCTCTGCGTCCCACATGCTGCCGAGCAGGCGGTATGCCAGCCCGAGCAGCAGCGGACGGTACTCCTCGAAATCCACAGGCGGCATCATGCCGTCTCCTCGAGCATCGCCGCGCGGCGGGGGCGCCAGTTGAGGCAGAGCCTGGCCCGGCTGTTGTCGGCGCCGCGGAGCCTGGTTAGGTACGCCACGCCGAAGCTCCCCACGGCGAGCCGGGCGAGCCAGGCCGGAACCCGCTTGGGCTCCGGGGCGCCCAGCTTGGCCGCGTAGGCGGGCAGCCAGTCGCGGAACCTGATCGGGGTGTCGTCGACCACGTTGAGCGCGCCGGTGACGTCCCTGTCGAGGGCGGCGACGATCGCGGTCGCGGCGTCGTGGGAGTCGGTGAACGACAGCACCGAGCCGCCGTCGCCGACGATCGGCATCTTGCCCGCCCTGACGGCCTGCGTGGTCGAGCCGTCGTCGGCGTAGACCGAGCCCGGCCCCGTGAGATGGCCGAACCGCAGCACCAGGCCGCCCGCCTCGGCCGTCTGGCGCTCAAGGTCCGTCAGCGCCCGGACGACCGGCGCGTACTGCGCCGGCGGGTCCCGCCAGAGCGGGGCGTCCTCGTCGGCCAGGCCCTCGGCGGGGTCGTAGGCGTAGGCGAGGCCCTGGGCGATGAACCTGGCGCCGGGGGCCGCGTCGATCAGATTGCGGGTGCCCTCCGTCCGCAGGCGGTTGGTGAGGGCGAAGTCCGACGACAGCTTCCTCGGGTTGATCGTCTTGGGGATCGCGGTCAGCAGGTGCACCACCGCGTCGGGGGCGACCTCACAGACCGCCCTGATGGTGGCGTCGCGGTCGAGCGCGTCGGCCACCACGCCCGGCACCCGCGGGTCGGGCGTCCTCGACAGCCCGACGACCTCGTGCCCCACAGCGGTCAGCAGCGGGACGAGACGGCGTCCGATCACGCCCGTGGCGCCGGCGACGAGAACTCGCATGATCACTCACTCCTCTGTGGGGCCTTGGCTGGGAAGAGGACGGGCGAGGGACGTCCGATGTGACAGCTGACGGGTAGAAATGTGGTGATAACCGTGATGTGGTTGAGCCGTGGCGAGAAATCTGATCCTTTCGGGAGGGCCGTTCCACGACTTCGACGCCACCTCAGCCGCGCTCGCGGACGTGCTGGCCGAGGTGGGCATCGAGTCGGACATCACCGAGGACATCGCCGGGGCGCTCAGCGAGCCGTCGGAGGTCCAGCTGATCACCGTCAACGCGCTGCGGTGGCAGATGGACCTGGACCGCTTCGACGGCCTCCGCGCGCAATGGCGCTTCGCGTTACCCGCGCAGGCCCGCACCACCCTGCTCGACCACCTGGACCGGGGCGGCGGCCTGCTGTGCATGCACGCGGCCTCGATCTGCTTCGACGACTGGCAGGGCTGGCCCCGGGTCCTCGGCGGCTGCTGGACCTGGCCCACCTCGCACCATCCGCCCCTGGGCTGGACGGGAGTCCGCGTGCACGGCGACCACCCGATCGTGGCGGGCCTGCGGGACTTCGACCTGGTGGACGAGGTCTACAGCGACCTGGACGTCCTGCCGGACGTGGAACCGCTCGCGTCGTCGAACGGTCAGCCCCTGGTGTGGGCGCGCCCGGTGCGGAGGGGCAGGGTCGTGTACGACGCGCTGGGCCACGACACGAGGTCCTACGACAACGAGATCCACCGGACCTTGCTGCGACGGGCGGCCCTGTGGCTGCTCAAGCGCCCGGTCACCGTCACCGACTGACAGGGGCGGCGCCGGACCCGGCCAGCGGGACCTCCGCGAGGGTGCCGTCGGGAGCGAGTTCGAGCGCCGCCACGGCGTCGGCGCCCTTGAGGACCTGCGACAGGCAGATCACCTGCGTGGCGCCGACCCGTTCCCTGAACGGCGCGTGCATGTGGCCGCAGACGTGGACCTGGGGCGCGAGCAGGTCCGTCAGCGCGCGGATGTCGTCCCGGCCGACGGGGATCCTGCCGTGGTGCAGGTAGGAGAGCCCGGACGGCCACTCGTGCGTGATGAGCAGGTCGATGCGCTTGCCCTGCGCCTGGTCGAGCAGGCGCTCGACGTGCGGCCTGGTGAAGTAGCCGTACTCCTTGAGCCGCTCCGGCGTGATCGGGGGCGGCTCCTGGGGGTCGCTGAAGTGCCGCGAGTAGATGCCCGACAGGAAGGCGACCTGGAGCCCGGCGACCTGGGTCACCCCGGAACGGCCGAGGAAGTGGAACCCGGGCGCCCACTCGCCGGGCCCCTGCGCGTCGAGCGCGGGCCAGGGCTCGTGGTTGCCGCCGATGAAGTGAACGGGAGCGCTCATCGTGCGGTGGCCCGCCGCGTACCCCGGGAAGTCGCCGACCTTGCGGTGCTTGGCGGGCCCGCCGACCCCGAGGCTGTCGGCCACCGTCCTGTTCGGCTCGGCGTCGCCGACGCTGAAGATGGCGTCGACGGGGCCGACGTGCCGCCGGACGAGGGCGTCGGCCTTGGCGAAGGCGGCGTGGATGTCGCCGACGAGCGCGAATCTCATACGCCGATCATGACGAGGACCGGCTGCGACGGACAACCGAATTTGTCAACCGCCGCGGGCGGTCGCTCCTGCTCGCCCTGAAGGCGGTCAGCCGCCGTACGGGCGGGTGATGATCTCCAGGTTGTGCCCGTTCGGGTCCGACCAGTACAGTCCGCGCCCGCCGTCGTTGGTGTTGATCTCACCCGCGGCGCCGTGGTGGGGGTCGGCCCAGAAGGGCAGGCCGCGCTCCTTGATCCTTCCCCAGATCTGGTCGAACTCCTCCTCGGTGACCAGGAAGGCGTAGTGCTGGGCGTGCACCGGACCGTCGGCCTGCAAGACGTCCAGGGAGACGCCGTTGCCCAGCTCGACGACCCGGAACGGGCCGTAGACCGGCGCGGGTTCCAGCCCGAGGAGGTCCGCCAGGAAGGCGGCGGTGCCGTCGCGGTCGGTGGCCTCGAGGATGGTGTGGTTCAGTTGTGCGGTCACGGCTCGGCTCCTGTCTGCGATCGCGGTGAGCCCGGCGACAGGATGCGTGCTGACTCCGACTCCTGGGCCAGGCGGCGCAGCGCGTCGAACGCTCTGCCGTACAGGACCGTACCCAGCACCAGTGCTTCCACAGCCGTGTCGCGCGGCCCGTCGTACGGGATGGTGTGCATGTCGACCTCCGAGACCAGCCGGTACGCCGCCTCGGCGTACGGCGACAGGTCGGTCGACAGGCCGAGCTGGCGCATCCTGACGAGAGTCTGGGCCAGCTCGTCCCTGGCGGGCGCCTGCTGGTCGACGCTCCAGCCGAGGCCGGTGAGGAGGTCGTCGACCTGGGCGCGGGCGGAGTCCCATTCGGGGCCGGGCTCGGGCTGGACGGCGGGCGCGAGCGCGTAGTGGGCGGTGCCCAGCATGTAGTGGACGGGCATCGACTCGTCCTCCACAGCCTTGATGATCTTCTTGATGGACGCGACGGGCAGCCTGCCCACCTCCAGCAGGGCCCTGATGAGGCGGAGTCTGCGCAGGTGGGAGTCGCCGTACTCGGCCCGCGTGGCCGCCACCTGTTCCCCTTGGTGGAGCAGGCCCTCGCGGAGGTAGTACTTGATCGTTGGGATCGCCACACCGGACTCGGCGCTCAGCTCGGAGATGCGCATCGATAGATAATAGCGCTATCCAGCACGGGCGAGATGGCGGGCGGCGCTGACGAGTTCGTGCACGTCGGACTGGCGGTTCCAGAGGAAGACCACCTCGATCGGCGGCACGTCCTCGGCGATCGGCAGGAACGCCAGCCCCTCGGGGACGCAGACGCCCTCCCTGACCGACAGGGTGTACCCGGCGCCCGCCTCGACCATGGTGATCGCCAGGTCGTGGGTCGCCGCTCCGGGCCCGAGCCGGGGATGCAGCCCGTGCCGGACGAAGCCTTCGAGGTAGCGGCGGGCGCCCGCCACGGCGTCCGACTCCGGCATGACGAGCGGCTCCGACGCCAGGTCCGCGAGGCTCACCGTCCCGCCCGCGGCCAGCGCGTGGGCGCCGGGCAGGAGGGCGCGGACGGGAGAGCGGTGGACGAGCATGCGGGCGACGCCCCGGGCGAGCGAGCCGGGGGCGTACCCGAGTCCGGCCTGCAAGGTTCCGTCCATGATGGAGATGATCTGCTCCGCCGTGCTCATCGGGGCGACGCGCAGGCGCGACCCCTGGAGCTGTGACAGCAGGCGGGCCGCCACGTCGCCGAGCCCGTCCGCGACGCCCAGCCTGGCGGTCTGGCCCTTGCCGCGAGCGGCGGAGACGGCCCGCTCGAAGGCGTCGACGGCCACGGTCGCCTGGGCCAGGAACGCCTCGCCCGCCTCGGTGAGGCGGACCCCGCTGGAGGAACGGGTGAACAGCTCGACGCCGATCTCCTTCTCCAGGGATCTGAGCTGCTCCGACAGCGTGGGCTGGGCGATGCGGAGCACGGTGGAGGCGCGGCGCAGGCTGCCCGCGTGGGCGATCGCGATCGCGTACCGGACGTGGCGGAGATCCATCGCTCACCTCGGGATGATGGGGGATGGGCTATCGGATGATCGCATCTGACCGCCGTGGAACGGGATATCCGCCGCGAACCGGTTTGGTTGCCATCGAGTGACGATCTTCGAGTTCCGCCCCACCTTGTCAAGCAAGCGCTTGTCCGTTTCAGGGTGTCCGGTTACCGTGACAGGCGAGCGCCGTGGCCGCCCGCCGGACGGGGCGCGGATGCCCGGGGAGGGAGGCGGGATGCAGCCGTTCGCCGGGCGTGCGGCGGTGGCCGGGATCGGGATGACCGCGCTGACCCGCGAGTCCGGCAGGAGCGAGCTGGACCTGGCCGTCGAGGCGTGCCGGGCGGCCTGCGCCGACGCGGGCATCGCCCCCACGGAGGCCGACGCCGTGCTCAGCTACCACCTGAACGACTCCGCCCCCGTCACCCAGGTCGCCAGGGCGCTGGGGATCGAGCGGCTCGGCTGGCACAACGACATCGCCGGGGGAGGCACGCAGGCGGCGTCCATCCTGGGCGACGCAGCAATGCTGATACACGCCGGTTTGGCGCGAAATATCGTTATCTATAGGGCGCTCAACGGCCGCTCCGGCAAGCGCATGACGGCCGTCTCCACCGGCGCCCAGGAGCGGTTCACCTACGGTCTGGCGGGACCGATCCCGCTGTTCGCCCTCGCGGCCACCCGCTACCTGCACGAGACGTCCCTGACCGAGGAGCACCTGCACGCCGTCGTCGCCCAGTCGCGCGACAACGCCGCGACCAACCCCAGGGCCCTGCGCCGGGAACCGCTCGCGTTCGACGAGTATCTGGCCAAGCCGTACGTCTGCACGCCGCTGCGCACCGCCGACTGCTGCCAGGAGACCGACGGCGCCTGCGCGCTCGTCGTCAGCGGCGTGCTCGGCGGCCCGCGCGTCCACGCGGTCGTGCGCGGCGGCGGGCCCGGCTGCTCGGCGATGGACCGCTCGCCCGACGTCACCGCGATCTTCTCCGCGTACGTGGCGCCCATGCTGTGGGAGGCGTCGGGCATGCGGCCGTCCGATGTGGACGTGGCGCTGCCGTACGACGCCTACTCCTGGCTCGTGCCGCGCCAGCTGGAGGACTTCGGCCTGGTGGGGCGGGCGGACCTCGGCGCGTACCTGCTGGAACGGCGGCACGCCTGGGTGAACCCGCACGGCGGCCTGCTGTCGGAGGGCTACGTGCACGGGTTGAACAACGTCGCCCAGGCGGTCCGCGAGCTGCGGGACGGCCGCGAGGTGGCGCTCGTGACCGGGTTCGGCGGCAGCTTCGGGAGCGCGGCGCTGCTCGTGGCGTGAAATGCTCGGGGGTCGGCCGACATGAAGAGGGTGTCCGTTATCCCCCGAAAGAGGAGGTCGACCATGGGAACCGCCCGTGGATGACGACCGGACGACCCGGTTCGAGGCCGTCTATATACAGACATATGAGCGGATCCTCGGATATGCCGTCCGGCGCTGCGAGTCGCCCGAGGACGCGGCCGACGTGGTGGCCGAGACGTTCGCCATCGCCTGGCGCCGCGTCGACACCCTCCCGCGCGGCGACGAGGCCCGGCTCTGGCTGTACGGCGTGGCCAGGAACGTCCTGGCCAACCACCGCCGCGGCCTCGACAGGCACCGCGCGAGGAACATGCCGCTCGACACCGACCTCGCCGACCTCTACCTGCGTCCCCCCGAGGACGGCGGCCACGATGTGAGCGCGATCGCCGCGGCCTTCCGCGAGCTGTGCGAGGACGACCGGGAGCTGCTGACGCTCGTCGCCTGGGAGGGGCTCGACCACGGCCAGGTCGCCAAGGTCCTGGACTGCTCGCGCAACGCCGTCCGCATCCGCCTCCACCGCGCCCGCAAGCGCTTCGCCAAGGCGCTCGACGGCGCCGGGGGCACCGGGGGTACCGCCAATCGCTTCGCTGTGGAGTCCGTATGAACGAGCTGAACCATCTCGCCAGGGTCAGCGACCGCGAACTGGCCGGGCGGGCGTCCGGCGCGGGGGCGCGGGCGCTGCTTGAGGCCATCGTCACCGAGGAGATCACCGCCGGCGATCCCGTACCGCGACCGAGGGCGCCGCGCCGGACACGGCGGTTCGTCGTGGGGCTCGTCGCGACCGCCGCGCTGGCGGCCGCGGCCGTCGTCGGCCCCAGCCTGCTGACGGACGGCGAGGGCACCGCCACCTCCTACGCCAACTCCGCCATCGACATCGAGCTGCGCGGCGACACCTGGGTGGCCAGGGTGAAGGACCCGTACGCCGACCATGCCCTGTACGCCGAGGCCTTCAAGGCGGTGGGCCTGGACGTGGGGCTGAATCTCGTTCCCGTCTCCCCGCCCAGAGTCGGCCAGGTCGTCCGGATGGGCTTCGAGGGAACCGTGGACAACGGCAAGGGCATCGGCGGCGGCTCGGAGCCGGACGGGTGCACGCTGGGCCAGGCCGGATGCTCCCTCGCCGTCACCGTGGATCGCGGATTCATCGGCAAGGGCGTCATCAGCCTGGGCAGGGCGGCGAAGCCCGGCGAGAAGTACCAGGACGCCGGGCCGGCCAGCCGCAAGGGCGGGATGCTCGCCGGGTACCGCGCGGACGGGCGCACCGTGGGGGAGGTCCTGGCAGAGGTCCGCAGGCGGGGTCTGAAGGCGGTCTTCCAGGTCATCGAGCCCGGCCCGGGCGGCAGCGGCTACGGCGTCGACCCGAAGCGGCAGCCGGCCCAGGTGGGGGACGACTGGATCGTCTGGGAGGCCGAGGCGGAGGAGGCGGGCGTCGTCCGCCTGCTGGTGACCAAGGAGCGCCTGCCCAAGAACCCCGTCTACGGCGGCCACAAGCCCGACGACATGGACTGACCGCCTCTTCAGCGGCCGACGAAGCGTGGGTGGAGCTTTTCGGCCTCTCGCGGGTCGAGGAGCGTTCGGGCGGCCAGCCAGGCCGCCGCGCCCGCCCCGTCCTGGGCGGTCGTCACGGTGACGTCGCCGAGCAGCTCGCGCACGGCCTGCCGCACCGGCCCCTCGCTGGTCAGGACGCTGCCCGCGAGCACCACCGGGCCCGCGACGCGGACCCGCCTGACGGTGGCCACCAGGTGCCCCGCCGCCCGCTGGACGATGTCCAGCGCCAGCGGGTCGCCCTCCGAGGCGGCCCTGCTGACCAGCGCCGACAGGGCGGCCAGCCGCATGTGGTCGGCCTGCGCGAGCCGCACCACCCGGTCGGCGTCCTTGCGCGGGGTGGGGCCGCGCTCGGCGCCCAGGAAGTGGTCCACGACCAGCTCCACCAGTAGGCCCGCCGCAGCCCCTTCCGCGGCGATGCCACGGGGGCCGGTGGGGCCCGCAGCAGGGCCGCGGTCGAGCGCGGCGACGGCCGCCTTGGCCGCCTCCCGGCCGATCCAGAAGCCGGACCCCTCGTCGCCGAGCAGCCAGCCCAGCCCGTCGGCGATGGCGGCCAGCTGGAAGCCGGAGATCCTGGCGGCCACCGCGCCGGTGCCCGACAGCAGCAGCGACCCCTCCGGCGCGGGGGAGCCCGCGACGTACGCGATCGGCACGTCTTTCGTGACCCGGGGCCCCACGGCGATGCCATGCTCGCCCCAGACCTTGGCCAGCTCGGGTTCCAGCGCCTCGACCGTGCCCGCCACGCCCGCCAGGGACGCGACGACCCGCGACCCGTCGTGCGAGCCGAGCGCCTGCCCGAGAGCCTCGGCGATGGCGCCCACCGCCTTGGCCAGCCCGTGGGCGGTGGGATTGCCCGCGCCCGCGCGGGCGTAGCCGACCCGAGTGCCGTCGAGAGCGTGGACCGCGACGCGGGTGGAGGTCGCGCCGGCGTCAACTCCGACGACCAACGAGTTAGTCACGGTCCGATTTTGGGGGTTGACGTGACCAGGAAGCAAGAATAATTTTCGCCAGAAGACCGAGTATTCGGAAGGAATATTCGTGACTTCAGGAGCTCTCGGGCGCGTCGAGACGGAGTTGCCCGGCTTGCCGGAGGCGCTGCGCCGGGTAGGCGAGGTGATCCTCGGCGATCCCGCCGAAGCCGCCCGATCAACGATCATCGCGCTCGCCGAACGGGCGGGCAGCTCGCCCGCCACCGTGACCCGGTTCTGCCGGGCTTTCGGCTTCTCCGGCTACGCCGAGCTGCGGGTCGCGCTGGCGACCGAGACGGGCAGGGCCGCGCAGGCGGGCTGGGGCGCGGGCGTCGGGCACGAGATCGGCCCCGACGACCCGCTCGACTCCGCGATCGAGGTGATGGCCGCCGCCGACGCCAGGCTCATCCAGGACACCGCCGCCCAGCTCGACTCCGGCATCGTCGCCCAGGTGGCCGACGCCATCGTGGCCGCGCCCAGGGTGCTCCTGGTCGGCGTCTCCACCAGCGGGAACGTCGCCACCATGCTCGAAGGGCGGTTGCGCCGCATCGGCGTCCCCGGCTGGAGCGCGGGCGACGCGCACGTGGCGCTGTCGGAGGCCGCCCTGCTCGGCGCGGGCGACGTCGCGATCGGCATCAGCCACCGCGGACGCACCCGCGAGGTCATGGAGGCGATCGCCGAGGCGGGCAGCCACGGGGCGACCACGGTCGCGGTCACGTCCTTCGCCCGCTCTCCCCTCGCCGAGCTGGCCGACCTGGTGCTGACCACGGCCAGCAGGGAGACGACGTTCAGACTCGGCGGCCTGGCCGCCGTCCACTCGCAGCTGTTCGTGCTCGACGCGGTTTACGTGGCGGTCGCCCAACGCACATACGAGCGTACGAACGAGGCGTTCGAGCTCACGATCAGCGCCGTGGAGAGTCATCGGGTGGAGAGAGGCTGAATGACGTACGCATCCCAGGTGCTGCGGCTGGCCGGCGAGGTCGCGGAGACGCAGCGTGAGCAGGTGGGGCGGGCCGCGGCGCTGCTCGTCGAGTCGCTGAGGACGGGCGGCGTGGTGAACGCCTTCGGCTCCGGCCACTCCGAGGCCATCGCCATGGAGATCGCCGGACGGGCCGGCGGCCTCGTGCCGAGCAACCGGCTGTCGCCGCGCGACCTCGTCCTGTACGGGGGGCAGCCGCCGAGCGTGCTCACCCCGGAGCTGGAGCGCGACCCCGCGGTGGCCCAGCGGATCTACGACCTGGCGCCCGTCGAGCCGCAGGACCTGTTCGTGCTCATCTCCAGCTCGGGCGTGAACGGCACGGTCGTCGAGCTGGCCAGGATCGTCAAGGAGCGCGGCCACCCGCTGATCGCGCTGACCTCGGTCCAGCACAGCACCCAGATGACCTCGCGCCACCCGTCCGGCGCCAAGCTGCTCGACCTGGCCGACGTCGTGCTGGACAACGGCGCGCCGTACGGCGACGCGATCCTCGAGCTGCCGGGCGGCGGCAGTTACGGCGCGGTCTCGACGATCACTTCGGCGCTGCTCGCCCAGATGATGGTCACCGAGGCGGTCGACAGCCTCGTGGCGCTCGGCGAGACGCCGCCCATCTACCTGTCGGCCAACGTGGCCGGCGGCGACGAGCACAACAGAGCCCTGGAGAGCCGTTACGCAGGGCGGATCAGACGTGGAGCTTGACATAAGTCAGGAGTAGTCATAATGCCGAACACCCCCCGCATCACCCGTCGTGAGCTCCTTCGCGGAGCCGCGTTGGTCCCGGTGGCGGGCGCGCTGGCCGCGTGCGCCACCCCCGCCTCCAAGGCGCCCGCCTCGTCGTCGGCCGCGCCGGTCGCGACCAGCGCGGCCAACCCCTTCGGTGTCGCCGCCGACAAGCCGCTGGAGATCTGGATCTTCGACGGCGGCTTCGGCAACGCCTACGCCAAGGACATCCACGAGCCGCTGTTCAAGACCAAGTATCCGAAGGTGGAGATCAAGCACAACGCCACCAAGGAGATCACCAAGGTCCTGCAGCCGCGCTTCGCGGGCGGCAACCCGCCCGACGTGATCGACAACTCCGGCGCGAACGCCATGGACTTCGGCGCCCTCGCCCAGGACGGCCAGCTCCAGGACCTCGGCCCCCTCCTCGACGCGCCCACCTGGGACGATCCCAACGTCAAGGTCAGGGACACGCTCGACCCCATCGTCATCGAGTACGGGACCTACGACGGCAAGTTCGGGGTGCTCGGCTATGTGAACTACATCTTCGGCATCTGGTACTCGCAGAAAGTCTTCAAGGACAACGGCTGGACCGTGCCCAAGACCTGGGATGAGTTCCTCAAGCTCTGCGAGACGATCAAGAAGTCCGGCAAGATGGCGCCCTTCACCTACGCGGGGAAGTTCCCGCAGTATCTCTACGATCCGCTGCTGACGATGGCCGCGAAGATCGGCGGAGCCGAGGTGCTGGTCAACATCGACAACCTCGAGGACGGCGCCTGGACCACCGAGGCGATGAAGCAGTCGGCCACCGCCTGGGCCGAGGTCGGCGCCAAGTACCTCATGCAGGGCACCACTGGTCTCGACCACGTGCAGACTCAGACGGCGCAGAACAAGTACCAGGTCGCCATGCTGCCCAACGGCTCCTGGCTGGAGAACGAGCAGAAGACCACTACTCCGGCTGACTTCGAGTACGGCATGTTCCCGCTACCGGACTTCACCGGCTCGGACAAGATGCCCTACGGCACGCTGCGTTCCCAGCCCGGCGAGACGTTCATCGTCCCGGCGAAGGCCGCCAACCCGCAGGCGGGCATGGAGTACCTGCGTGCCATGCTGTCGAAGAAGGCGGCGGGCGACTTCAGCGAGCTGGTGCGGACCGTGTCGGTGGTCAAGGGCGCGGGCGAGGGGCGAACCCTGTCGCCTGGCGTCCAGAGCGCTACCAAGGCTCTGGCCGACGCGGGCACCAACACCGTGTACTTCCGCTGGGACAGGTGGTACCTCCAGATGAAGGACGAGGCCATCGCCGCCACGGGCGAGCTGATGACAGGCGGCCTCACGCCCGACAAGTACCTGGAGCGCCTGCAGAAGAAGGCCGACGAGGTCAAGAAGGACTCTTCGATCAAGAAGTTCAAGCGCTGATGTACAACCGCTACCGCCGTGGGCTGTTCATCACCGCGTTCCTGGCAGCCCCGGTGGCGCTCTACCTCATCTACGTGATCTCGCCGTACGTCCAGGCGTTCTACATCGCGACGACCAACTGGCGCGGCGTCACCGCCACCCCCGAGTTCATCGGCCTGGAGAACTTCCAGCGGCTGTTCGGCGACGGGATCTTCTGGAAGGCCGTCACGCACAACGCCGCGCTGCTCGTGCTCCTGCCGCTGCTGACGATCGTGATCGCCCTGTTCTTCGCCTACCTCCTCAACGTGGGTGGCGCCGGGCAGGGCGTGCGCGGGATCAGGGGTTCCAAGTTCTACCGGGTGGTGTTCTTCTTCCCGCAGGTGCTGTCCGTCGCGGTGGTGGCCGTGCTGTTCCAGCAGGTGTTCCGTCCGGACGGCAGCGGCATGCTGAACGGGCCGCTGATGACGCTGGGCGTCAAGCCGATCGGGTTTCTGTCGAACCCGGACATCGCCTTCTGGTCGGTGCTCGGCGTGATGGTCTGGCAGGCGGTCGGCTTCTACGTGGTGCTGTTCTCGGCCGGGCTGGCGTCCATCCCGAAGGACATGTTCGAGGCGGCGCAGATCGACGGCGCGGGCCGGCTGAGCCTGTTCTTCCGCATCACGCTGCCCCTGCTCTGGGACACCGTCCAGGTGGCCTGGGTCTACCTCGGCATCATCGCCCTCGACGTCTTCGCGATCGTCTGGGTGATGACCGACCAGCACGGCGGGCCCGACTTCTCCACCACCGTGATGGCCGCCGAGATCTACCGCAACGCGTTCAGCTACTTCCGCTTCGGCTACGCCTCGGCCCTGGGCGTGGTGATGTTCCTGTTCACCGTCGGCTTCGCGATCCTCTCGCTGCGCCTCTCGCGGCGCGAACGAATCGAGTACTGATGACGACCACGACCTCCTGGACGGTGGCGAACTCGCGCAAGCTCGCCCGTGAGGAGCGCAGGAGGCGGCTCGGCCCCCTGTCGGTCCTCACGCACGTCGCGCTGCTGCTGTGGACCGTGCTGGTCGCGGTGCCGATCCTGTGGACGTTCCTGGCCTCGGTCAAGAGCGAGGACGAGATCTTCGGCGACGCCTGGTCGCTGCCGGCCACGCTGCGCTGGGACAACTTCGCCAGGGCCTGGAATCAGGCGCACATCGGGCAGTACACGCTCAACAGCGTCATCGTGGTCGCGTTCAGCGTGTCCGGAACGATGCTGGTCGGGTCGATGGCCGCCTACGTCCTGGCGCGCTACCCGTTCCGCGCGAACCGGGCGATCTACCTGATGTTCGTCTCCGGGCTGGCGTTCCCGGTCTACCTCGCCCTGACACCGCTCTTCTTCGTGGTGCAGAACATGGGCAACGTCCCGCTCATCGGGCCCTTCATCGGCCTGAACACCCACGCGGGCCTGGTGCTGGTCTACATCGCGTACTCGATGCCTTTCACCGTCTTCTTCCTGGCGGCCTTCTTCCGCACCCTGCCGACGGCGGTGGCGGAGGCGGCCATGGTCGACGGCGCCTCCCACACGCGGGTCTTCTTCCAGATCATGCTTCCCATGGCCAGGCCGGGCCTGATCAGCGTCACCATCTTCAACATCCTGGGCCAGTGGAACCAGTACCAGCTCCCGCTCGTGCTTCTCCAGGAACGCGACAAGTGGGTGCTCACGCAGGGCATCGCCGACATCTCCACAGCCGCGGGCTACGACCAGGACTGGTCGGCCCTCTTCGCCGCCCTCACCCTGGCGATCCTGCCCATGCTGGTCGTCTACTCGGTCTTCCAGCGGCAGATCCAGTCGGGGCTGACGGCGGGCGCGCTCAAGTAGCCGCGGAAAACCGTTCGCGGCCGGGGAAAGCGTCTGCTTTGCTGCTGGGCATGACGTCCGCATGGGTGGGGGAGCGGGTCCGGCTGCGGGCCGTGGAGCCGGAGGACTGGGAGGCGTTCCACTCCTTCGAGGAGTACTCCGACGACGTGCGGAACGGCCACCGGCTGCACCCGCCCACCTCGGCGGAGCGGGCCAGGAAGTGGGCGGCCGAGCTGGCCGCCGAGGATCCGGATCTCGACGAGGTCCGGCTGGCGATCGCCACCCGGGACGGTAACGCGGCCGTCGGGATGATCAACACGCACGAGGTCGACCGCCACGCCGGCACGTTCTGCTACGGCATCGCCGTCGGCAGGCCGCACCACCGCAAGGGGTACGCCGGCGAGGCCGTCGTGCTGCTGTTCCGCTACATGTTCGGTGAGCGGCGCTTCCAGAAGGCGGAGGCGTGGGTGTACGCGTCCAACGCCGCGTCGCTGGCGCTGCACCGCAGGCTCGGCTTCGTGCAGGAGGGCGTGCGCAGGCGCAGCCGCTTCGCCGCCGGACGCTACGACGACGAGGTGCTGTTCGGCATGACCGTCGAGGAGTTCGCCGCCCGCTACGGCGACTGATCGGCGGGCCGGCAGTCCTGCGGCGCGCCGATGCTGGCGTTGAAGTGGGCCAGGCCCTCGGCGAAGGAGGCCAGTTCCGCGGGAGTCCAGTCGGCGAGCACCTTGGCCAGGCCGTCGAGGATCAGGGCGCACTCCTGCCGCATATGCCGCAGCCCCTCGTCGGTGATGCGCAGCTTACGGGCCAGCCCTCCATCGGGGTCGGGGATGCGCTCGGCGAGCCCCGAGCGCAGCAGCACCGCGGTCTGCCGGTTGACGGTGGACGTGTCGAGGCCGAACGCCTGGGCCAGTTGCCCGATCGACATGGGCCCCTCGGCCTCCAGCCGCCTGAGGAGGATGTACGTGCTGCGTTCCAGCCGCCCCTCGTGCTGTTTCGCGCGCAGCGTCGCCATCGCCGAGTGACGGCCGATGAGCATGAGCTCGCGCTCGATGCCGACGATCTCTTCGCGCACGCGGGCCTCCTTCCGGCGTCAGCGTATCCCGCGAGAGCGATGTGTAAGATACATATCTTGTGCATGATACATACGGCCCGCGGGTGAACGGAGAGCGCATGGACGCCGCACCTCGCAGCGGGGCCATCGTCAGCGTGCTGGCAGCGGCGGGGATCCTCGTCTCGCTGATGCAGACCCTGATCGTCCCCCTGATCGCGAGCCTGCCGAAGCTGCTGAACACCAGCGCGGCCAACGCGTCGTGGGCCATCACCGCCACCCTCCTGGCGGGCGCGGTGGCCACCCCCGTCGCCGGGCGGCTCGGCGACCTCTACGGCAAGCGCCGGGTGATGGTGGCGAGCGCGCTGCTGCTCGCCCTCGGCTCCCTGGTGTGCGCCCCCGCCAACTCTCTGGCCCCCATGGTCGCCGGGCGCGCACTCCAGGGCTTCGGCATGGGCGTGATCCCGCTCGGCATCAGCATCATGCGGGACGTCCTCCCGCCACGGAAACTGGGGTCGGCCATCGGGCTGATGAGCTCCTCGCTCGGCGTCGGCGGCGCGCTCGGCCTGCCCGCCGCCGCGCTCGTCGCGCAGCACGCCAGCTGGCACGCGCTGTTCTGGGGCTCGGTCGGGCTCGGCCTGCTCATGACCGTCCTGCTGCTCGCGGTCGTCCCCGAATCCCCGGTCAGGGCGGCTGGACGCTTCGACGCCGTCGGCGCCCTCGGCCTGTCGACCGGCCTGATCCTGCTCCTGCTGCCCGTGTCCAAGGGCGGCAACTGGGGCTGGTCGAGCCCCGTCACCCTCGGCATGCTCGCCGCCTCGGCCGTCGTCCTGCTGCTGTGGGGGTGGTGGGAGCTGCGGGTCCCGGCCCCGCTGGTGGACCTGCGGACCAGCGCGCGCCGCCAGGTGCTGATGACCAACCTGGCCTCCGTGGTCATCGGCTTCGCCATGCTCGCCATGTCGCTGATCACGCCACAGCTCCTGCAACTGCCCGAGGCCACCGGTTACGGCCTGGGCAGGTCCATGGTCGAGGCCGGCCTGTGGATGGCCCCCGCCGGGCTGTTCATGATGGCCGTCTCGCCGCTGGCCGCGCGGCTGTCCGCCACGCGGGGTCCCAAGGTGTCGCTGCTGCTCGGCGCGGTCGTCATCGCCTGCGGCTACGCCCTGGCGCTCGTCCTGATGGGCAGCACGTGGGGCATCCTGATCTTCTCGGCCGTCGTCAGCGCCGGCATCGGGTTCGCCTACGCGGCCATGCCGGCCCTCATCATGAGCGCCGTGCCCCGCGCGGAGACGGCCGCGGCCAACGGCCTCAACAGCCTGATGCGCTCGATCGGCACCTCCACGGCCAGCGCCGTCATCGGCGTGGTGCTGGCCAACATGACCGTCCACCTCGGCCCGGTGACACTGCCGTCTGAGGACGGCTTCCGGGCCGGCTTCGTCATCGGCGGGGGCGTCGCGCTGCTGGCCGCGCTGCTGGTGCTGGCCATCCCGGGACGCCCCGCGTCCGACCGGCCGGCCCACGCGCAGAGCGCGCTGACCGAGGCCGAGGCGACGGGCTAGAACAGCTAGAGCTCGGCGCGCAGCCGTCGCGTCGCGGCGACCACGTTCGCCAGCGCCGACTCCACCTGCTCGTACGTGCGGGTCTTCAGGCCGCAGTCCGGGTTCACCCAGACGCGGTCCGCGGGCAGCGCCCCCAGCGTCCTGCGCAGCAGCCCCTCGACCTCGTCCGCGCCGGGCACCCGGGGCGAGTGGATGTCGTAGACGCCGGGCCCCAGGCCGCGCCCGAACGTGCCGACGGCGTCCAGGATGCGCGCCCCCGACCTGGCCGACTCGATCGTGGTCACGTCGGCGTCCAGGCCGTCGATGGCGGCCAGGATCTGGTCGGCGTCGGAGTAGCACAGGTGGGTGTGGATCTGGGTGCGGTCACCGGCGCCCGAGGTGGCCCTGCGGTAGGCGGCCACCGCCCAGTCCAGGTACGCGGCCTGCGACTCGCGGCGCAGCGGCAGCAGCTCGCGCAGCGCGGGCTCGTCCACCTGGATGATCGAGATGCCCGCGGCCTCCAGGTCGCGCACCTCGTCCCGCACCGCGTCGGCCACCTGGAGGACCACGTCCCGCAGCGGCAGGTCGTCGCGGACGAACGACCAGGCGACGATCGTGACAGGACCGGTGAGCATGCCCTTGACCGGCTTGTCCGTGAGCGACTGCGCGTAGCGGGCCCACCGGACGGTGATCGGCTCAGGACGTCCGACGTCGCCGTGCAGGATCGGCGGCCTGGTGCACCGCGACCCGTACGACTGGACCCAGCCGTTCCTCGTCACGGCGAAGCCGTCGAGGTGCTCGGCGAAGTACTGGACCATGTCGTTGCGCTCGGGCTCGCCGTGCACCAGGACGTCCAGGCCGAGCCGCTCCTGCAGCCTGATGACCTGTTCGATCTCGGCCTCGACCCGGCGCTCGTAGTCGGCCTCGGCGAGCGTTCCCGCCACCACCGCCGCGCGGGCCGCACGCAGCTCGCCGGTCTGCGGGAACGACCCGATCGTGGTGATCGGCAGCTTGGGCAGCCGCAGGTGCGCGGCCTGCGCGGCGGCCCGCTCCGCGTACGGGGCGCGCCACTCCGCCGCCACCGAGGACGGCGCCGTCGCCTGCGGCGCCGCGGGCGCGACGCCGTCCCAGTCGGCGCGCGCCAGCTCCACCACCTCGGCCACCTTCTGCTCCGCGAACGCCAGCCGCGCCCGCAGCGCGGGGTCGAGGCCCGGCTCCGCCTCCACGTCGTACGGCACGTGCAGCAGCGAGCAGGACGTGCTCACCACCACCTGCTCGGCCCGCACGGCCCGCAGCGCCGCCAGCGCCCGCTCGGGCGAGGTCCGCCACACGTCCCGCCCGGAGACCACGCCCGCCACCACGGTCTTGCCGGGCAGCGCGGGAACCGGCCCGCCGCGCACCAGGTCCACGCCGATCGCCTCGACCGGGGTGGCGGCCAGCACCGGCAGCGCCTCGCCCAGGCCGCCGAAGTAGGAGGCGACGAACAGTCCGGGCCGGTTCGCCGACGCCCCCAGCCGGTCGTAGGCGGTGGCGACCGCCGCGAGTTCCTCCGACGTCCTGTCGGCCACCAGCGCCGGCTCGTCGAGCTGCACCCAGGCGACGCCCTCGGCGGCCAGCGCCGCCAGCAGCTCCTCGTAGCAGCCGAGCACCTCGTCCAGCCGGTCCAGCGCCGACCCGAGCAGCAGGAACGTCACCGGCCCGAGCACCACCGGCCGGGTCTCGAACCCCAGCTCCCGCGCCTGCCGGACCTCGCCGAGCGGCTTGGACGCGTCCAGCTTGAACACCGTCTCTGAGGTGATCTCCGGCACGATGTAGTGGTAGTTCGTGTCGAACCACTTCGTCATCCGCAGCGGCGCCAGCCCGTCGGTGCCCCGGGCCATCGCGAAGTACGGGTCCGTGGCCTCCAGGTAGCGGGCGGGCACCGCGCCCAGCAGCACCGCCGTGTCCAGCACCTGGTCGTACAGCGAGAACGTGTTGCTCGGCAGCCCGTCCAGGCCCAGGGCGGCGAGCCGCCGCCAGGTCTGCTCGCGGAGCGAGGCGCCCACCGCCTCCAGCTCCTCGCGGGTCGAGTGGCCGTCCCAGTACGACTCCAGGGCCCGCTTCAGCTCCCTGCGCGGGCCGATCCTCGGGTATCCGAGCACGGTGGACTGGGGAAATCGGGACATCAGACTCTTGCTCCCTGCGTCAGCGGGCGGATCGAACGCAGGCATCCTGCCCAGCAGTCGTGATCTGGTGCACCATGTATTGGTGACGCTTATGCTCAAGGAGATCCAGTGCTTCGCGGGCGTGGCCGGGCGGCTCAGCTTCTCGCGGGCCGCGGCCGACCTGGGGATGTCCCAGCCCGCCATGAGCCAGGCCATCACCAGGCTGGAGCGCGCGGCCGGGGTCCGGCTCTTCGAGCGGAACGCGCACCGGGTGCGGCTCACCGCCGAGGGCAGGGCGCTGCTGCCGTACGCCGAGCAGGTGCTGGAGTCCGCCACCGCGTTCTCGGCGGAAGCTGCCCGGCTCGCCCGGCCGATCATTCACCTTGCTTATCCACCGCTCGTCGGCGCGCTCGCGGCACGGATCGCGCGGCGGCTGGCGGGCCGGACCCCGGCCATCGGAGTCGAGCTCACGGTGGCGGGGCGGAGCGCCGCGTCCAAGGCGCTGGCGGGCGGCGAGGTGTCGGCCGCGATCCTCGCCACCCCGGCACCCGCCGCGTTCGTCACCGCGGCCAGGTTCCACGTCACGGTGGACCACCTGGCCGTGCCCGCCGGCCACGCCCTGGAGGGCAGGCCCAGGGTCGGGCCGCCGGACCTGGCAGGGCAGGTGCTGCTGACCCCCGGCAGCCGCCCGTGGCCGGGGCTTCCAGGCCGGGCGCGGATGGTGGCCGACGACGACTTCGCCGCGGCGCTCGACCTGGTGGCGGCGGGTGCGGGCGTGCTGCCCATCCCGCAGCTCCTGGTCAGGACCGTGCGCCGCGACGACGTGCGGTTCGTCCCGCTCGACGCGGGCGGCCTGCGCATCACGTACGCGCTGGCCTGGTCGAAGGAGCGCGTCACGCCCGAGCTGATGGCGCTCGTCCAGGCCGTGCAGGACGCGCTGTGGACCAGATGAGCCGTGTGGCGCCCGTGCCTACGTGACGGGCAGGTTGCGCAGCGCCTCGCGGCGGCTCAGCCCCGAGATGCCCTTGGCCTGCACGTAGCGGACGACCTCGTCCGGGCTCACCTTCGCGTACTCGCGCAGCGCCCAGCCGATCGCCTTGCGGGCGAAGAAGTCGTTGTCGGACAGACTGGGCTCGATGCACGCGTACAGCAGCGCGGTGTCGGTGCGCTCCTTGAAGCGGTTCTGGCACAGGATCGCGGTACGGCGCTTCCACAGGTCGCCGTCGTGCGCCCACTCCAGCATCAGCGGGCGCATCGAGTCGGGGAAGGCCGTGAGCAGGCCGCCCACGCGGTGCGTGGCCAGCTCGTCGACGAGGTCCCACCAGGCGCCGGTGACGATCATCTCCTCGTACATCGGCACCGTGTAGAGCGTCTGGAACTCGCGGTAATGGTGGTAGCCGGTCAGCTCGATCGCCGCGTACCGCTCCTCGCGGTACTCGGCCTCGCGCCACAGTTCGAGCACCGCCCGCCGCCACTCGGGCGCGCTGGGGATGCGGTTGTCGGCGAACACCCGCCGCAGCGCCGCCCGCCGCGGGGCGGCCTGCACGCCGAGGAACGGCATCGCCGACTTCATGTACGCCTGCATCATGGCGGCCTTCTCGGGCTCGGCCGCCTCTCGCAGTGCCTGTCGCACCGCCTTGCCGAGGCTCATCCCTGTCGGCTCATCCCTGCTGGGTGGTCCGCTCGCCGGTGGCGAGGCCGTCGAAGAGCACGGTGATGTAGTGCTCGGCCAGCCCGGCCGTGTTCAGCCGGCCACCGGGACGGAACCAGCGCACCGCCACCCAGATCGTGTCGCGGATCATCCGGTAGGTCAGCTTCGGGTCGACGTCGGCGCGCAGCTGCCCGGCCGCCTGGCCCGCCTTGATCTGCGCGACCCAGAGCTGCTCGACCTCCTCCTCGGCCTTCACCAAGTAGTCGAAGCGCTCGATCTGGCGCAGGTAGTTCCAGTCGTTCTGCATCACGGTGATCGCGGCCCGGTGCGGTTCGAGGGTGCCGAACCCGATGCGCACCATCTCCGACAGCACGCCGCGGGGGTCGGTGCCGGAGTCGATCGCCGCACGGTAGCGGGCGACCAGGTCGTCGAGGAAGGTGGAGAGCACCTCGTCGACGATCGTCTCCTTGGAGTCGAAGTGGTGGTAGAGACTTCCGGAGAGAATGCCGGCCTCGGTGGCGATCTCACGTACCGTCGTCGCCTGGAAACCCTTGCGCGCGAAGATCTCCGCGGCGAGCTTGACGAGGTGGTCGCGGCGCTCAGATGCCGACTCTGAGGTCGCGCGCGGGCGCTTCGCCGGGGTGGCGGTTGCTCCGGAGTTCTTTCGCGTTGTCACGCCTCCCATTATGAGCCCTCGCACAATCGCTTGTTCGTCGAACAGGTCCTGCTCACCCGCCGTTCCGGACTCAACCAAGCGCTTGTTACGATACGAGGATGAACGAGGTGTACATCGTCGGCGCGGTCAGGACCCCGGTCGGGCGCAGGAACGGCGGCCTCGCCCGCGCGCACCCCGCCGACCTCGGCGCGCACGTGCTGAAAGAGCTGCTTGCCCGCACCGGAGCCGACCCCGCGGCCGTGGAAGACGTCCTGTTCGGCTGCGTCGACACGATCGGCCCGCAGGCCGGCGACATCGCGCGCACCTGCTGGCTGGCCGCCGGGCTGCCGGAGGAGGTGCCGGGCGTCACCGTGGACCGCCAGTGCGGCTCCTCGCAGCAGGCACTGCACTTCGCCGCCCAGGCCGTCCTGTCGGGGACCTGTGATCTGGTGGTGGCGGGCGGGGTGCAGAACATGAGCATGGTGCCGATCTCGTCGGCGATGCTCGCCGGGCGTCCGCTCGGCCACGACACGCCCTTCTCCGGCTCCAAGGGCTGGGTCGAGAGGTACGGGACGCAGGAGGTCTCCCAGTTCGCAGGGGCCGAGCAGATAGCCGCGAAGTGGGATATTTCCCGGGAAGATATGGAAGCGTTCGCCTACGAGTCCCACCAGCGGGCCATCGCGGCCATCGATTCCGGACGGTTCGCGCGCGAGCTCGTCCCGTACGAGGGGGTGGCGGCCGACGAGGGGCCGCGGCGTGACACCACGCGGGAGCGCATGGCGGGGCTGAAGACGCTGACCGACGGCGGGCGGCTGACCGCCGCGCTGGCCTCGCAGATCTCCGACGCCGCCGCCGCCCTGCTCGTCGCGTCACCGCGAGCCGTCCGCGAGCACGGCCTGACACCACGCGCCCGCGTGCACCACCTGTCGGCGCGCGGCGGCGACCCGATCATGATGCTCGCCGCCCCCATCGCCGCCACCGCGCACGCGCTGCGCAGGGCCGGGATGACGATCGGCGACATCGACACGGTGGAGATCAACGAGGCGTTCGCGTCGGTCGTGCTGGCCTGGCTCAAGGAGAGCGGGGCCGACCCCGCGCTCGTCAACCCGAACGGCGGCGCGATCGCCCTCGGCCACCCGCTCGGCGCGACCGGCGCCGTGCTCGCCGTGAAACTCCTGCACGAGCTGGAGCGGAGCGGCGGCAGGTACGGCCTGCAGACCATGTGCGAAGGAGGCGGCCAGGCGAACGTCACCATCATCGAACGCCTCTGACCCCCACGCCACCCACGCCACCCACGTCACCCAGTCACTTAGGCCACCCACGCTACGCCACCCACGGCACCCGCGCCGCTGGCGTTCGCGCTTAGGCCGCTCGCCCGCGCGTCCGTGCCGCTCGTGTGCTTGCCTGAGGGTGCGCGCGTCCGTGTGTCTGCGCTGTCCGCGTTCGCGGGTCTGCGCCGCCTACCCGTGTGACTGTGCCGCTCGTGTGCTTGCCTGAGGGCGCCCGAGTCGGCCCGCCCGTAGTGGCCCCTTCCGCGCCCGCGCCGTCCGCGTCTGCAGTCGCGCGCATGCGATCCCTGCGCCGTTCGCGACCGCTCGCCTGAGGCGCCCGCGTCCCGCGTGGTCGCGGCCCCTCGCGTTCGTTCGCCCGTGTCGCCCGGGGGCGCGGGGCTGCGGCCTCGGGGGGTGCGGGTGGTTGACGTTTTGAAATGCCTCTAGAAAATAGGAAACTTTCCTATTAGATTTCTGGTCATGCCCAAGAGCGCTGACCTGCTTCGCCTGGCCGACGCCGTCCTGCTTCCCGGATTCCAGGGAACCACGCCGCCCGACTGGCTACGCCGCCGTCTCGGCGAAGGGCTGGCCGGAGTCGTGCTGTTCTCCCGTAACATCACCGGACCTACCCAGCTGGCCGCCCTGACAGCGGCGCTACGCGCGGAGAACCCCGCGCTGCTGGTGGGCACCGACGAGGAGTCGGGCGAGGTGACCAGGCTGGAGGTCGCCACGGGCAGCAGCCGCCCCGGCGGTTACGCGCTCGGCGTCGTGGACGACGTGGCGCTGACCGAGGCCCTGGCCAAGGACCTCGGGGCGGACCTGGCAGCGGCCGGGATCACGATCGACTTCGCCCCCTCGGCGGACGTGAACTCCAACCCCGACAACCCGGTCATCGGCCTGCGGGCCTTCGGCGCCGACGCCGACCTGGTCTCCCGGCATACCAGGGCGTTCGTCCGGGGCCTGCAGTCCACCGGCGTGGCCGCCTGCGTCAAGCACTTCCCCGGCCACGGCGACACCGCGGTCGACTCCCACCACGGCGTCCCGGTGGTCGCGACCGCCGGGGTCGACCGCGCGCTGCGCCCGTTCCGTGAGGCGATCGCGGAGGGCGTCAAGGCGGTGATGACCGGGCACCTGCTGGTGCCCTCGTACGACCCCGGCCTGCCCGCCACGCTCAGCCCCAAGGTGCTGACCGGGCTGCTCCGCGAGGAGCTGGGGTTCGACGGCATGGTCATCACCGACGGCATCGAGATGGCCGCCGTCTCCGGCGTGTACGGCATCGGCGGGGCCTCCGCCCGCGCCATCGCCGCCGGAGCCGACGCCATCTGCATCGGCGGCGAGCGGTCCGACGAGGCGACCGCCGTGGAGGTGCGCGACGCGATCGCCGCCGCCGTCACCGAGGGCCTGCTGCCCGAGGAGCGCCTGGCAGACGCCGCTCGCAGGGTCCGCGAGCTGGCCGTCTGGACCACCTCCTCGGGCAGCACCACTTCGGCGGACGGCCACATCGGCCTCACCGCCGCCCGCCGCGCCCTCAGGATCACCCGCAGGTCCACCGTCCCCGTCCTGCCGCTGACCGCGGCTCCCCAGGTGATCGAGCTGTCGCCGGAGATGAACCTGGCCATCGACAAGGGCACCCCGTGGGGGGTCGGCGAGCCGCTGCGCGAGCTGCTGCCGGGAACCCGCGTGGCCCGGCTCGCGGCGAGTGAGGCGACCGGTCCCGCGATCGAGCGGCTGATCATGGAGGCGGGTCCGCGTCCGATCGTCGTGGCGGTCCGCGACGCGCACCGCCACCCCTGGCAGGGGGAGGCGCTGCGGCACCTGCTCAGCGCCCGGCCCGACGCCGTGGTCGTGGAGATGGGCCTGCCGGAGCGGTCCGACCTGGGCGCCGTCCACATCGCCACGTACGGGTCGGCCAGAGTCTGCGGGCAGGCCGCCGCGGAGGCGATCACCGGTAGCCTGTGACACCGTGAACTTCGACGGCGAGGACCTCTCCCACACGTCCCTGACCGACCGGCTCTCCGGCGACGAGTCGCACGTCTTCCGCGGCTGCGACCTCACCGAGGCCGAGCTGTGGGGAGCCTCGCTGGCGGGCGCCCGGTTCGAGTCGTGCGTGCTGGAGCAGACCGACTTCCGCAAGGCCGACCTCGACGGCGCCGTCTTCGCGGGCGGCGGCGGGATGCGTGTCAGGTTCAACGACGCCGACCTCGTCGACGCCGTGTTCACCGACGTGGACCTGTCCTCGGCGCAGTTCGGCGGGGCGTTGCTGACCGACACGTCCTTCACCGGCTGCCGCATGATCGGCGCCTCGCTGACCGCGTCGAGGGGCACCGGGTTCAAGGTCGCCCGCTCCAACCTGACCATGGCCAACCTCGGCGGCTGCTCGCTGCGCGGAGAGCTCATCGAGGGCGTCCGCTTCGACGAGGCCGACCTGTCGGGCTGCGACTTCACCGAGGCCACGTTCAGCGACTGCCGGCTGCGCGGCACCCGTATCGTCCGGGCCGTCTTCGCCAAGGCCGACCTGCGCGGCGCCGACCTGGGCGAGCCCGACGACGGCAAGCTGCGGGCCTTCGCGGGCGCGACCATCAACCAGGCGCAGGCCGCCGCCCTGCTCGCCGCCCGCGGCATCACTGTCCTCTGACCGTGTTCCGATAGGCGGTGTTCCGATGGGTGGCGTTCCGATGGGCGGCCCGAGGCGTCAGCCCGCTCCGAGCCGCTCCAGCGTCGTCTCGGCCTCGGCCATGATCCGGGTGATCAGCTCCTCGCACGAGGGCAGGTCGTCCAGCACCCCGACCACCTGGCCCGCCGCCATCACGCCCAGGTCGGCGCGGCCGTCCACCATGGCCGCCCTGAGCAGCACCGGCGTGTTCGCGGCCTGGAGCACCTGGGCCCAGGTCAGCTCGCGGCCGTGCCGCATCCGGCGGCCCTCGCGGATCAGTTCGCCCCACGACAGGCCCGACAGCCGCTTGAACCGCGCGCCGTTGACGACGGCCCGCAGCAGCCGTGAGCGCTCCAGCGACTCGACGAACGGCGTCCGCAGTACCCGGTGCGGAACCCCGTCGACCCTGGTGGTCACCAGCGTGTCGCGGGCCTCCAGGTAGACCTTCTTCACCTCGTCGGGCACGGGCGAGTCGCTGGTCAGCAGGAACCGGGTGCCCATCGCGACGCCGCACGCCCCGTACGCCAGCGCCGCCACCAGCCCGCGGCCGTCGAAGAAGCCGCCCGCCGCCACCACCGGGATGCCCACCGCGTCGACCACCTGCGGGAGCAGCAGCGTGGTCGCCACCGGCCCGGTGTGGCCGCCGCCCTCGCCGCCCTGCACGATCACCGCGTCCGCGCCCCAGCCGGCGACCTTCTCCGCGTGCCTGCGCGCCCCCACGGACGGGATCGTCACCACGCCCGCGTCCCGGAGCCTCGCGATCAGCTCCCGCCTGGGGGCCAGCGCGAACGACGCCACCCGGACGCCCTCGCGGACCATCACCTCGACCCGTTCGCGCGCGTCGTCGGCGTCGGAGCGGATGTTCACCCCGAACGGCGCGTCCGTGCGCTCCTTCACCTCCCGGATCGCGGCGGTCATCTCCGCGACCGACATCGTGGCGGCGGCGATCACGCCCAGCCCACCCGCCGTCGAGGTGGCCGCCGCCAGCCGGGCGCCCGCGACGTACCCCATCCCGGTCTGCACGATCGGATACCGGCAGCCGACCAGCTCGGTCAGGGCCGTCCGCACGCCGCCCCCTCGCGTCGCCGCGGCGCCGCGCTCACGCCGCCACCTCGCGTTCGCGCAGCCCGCCCGGGTCGAGAACCTCGTCGAGCAGCCGCCTCTCCTCGCCGGTGGGCGCCCGCGTCTCGGGGACGTCGTCCGGGACGTGCAACTCGAAGCCGGTCGCCGCCACCACCTCGGCCACGTCCACACCGGGATGCACCGAGACCAGCCGCATGGACCCGTCAGGTGTGCGGAAGTCCAGCACGGCCAGGTTCGTGACCACCCGCCGCAGCTCGTGGGCGCCCCTGTCGGTGCCGAGGCCGCTGACCATGTCCACCCGGGGCACGAACACCCTGGGGGAGTGCCGGGGGATCCAGTAGCTCGTCGGGCCGCATCGGGTGTTGCCCGGCGCCCCGCGCACCCCCAGGAGCTGCTTCTTCGGCCGCGCCCAGTCGCCGATGCAGGAGATGTTCGTGTTGCCGAACCTGTCGATCTGGCTCGCGCCCAGCATCACGTGCCGCCGGCCGTTCAGCACCAGCCACAGGTGGTCGCGGAACGGCAGCCACCCCTCGACCACCTCGGGCGCCTCACCCAGCGCGGGCACGTCGCCGGTCAGCAGGCAGACACCGTCGTGGGTCAGCAGGTCGGGCTCGAACGTCAGCCTGGCCAGCCGCGCGCCCAGCACGGTGACGGCCCCGCCGATCCCGGCCGCCAGGATCTCCCCGTCGCCTCTGAACGCCTCCGCGCACGCGACCACGCACACGTCAGCCCTGCTCATCGAAGTCCTCCCACGGCGTGCTCGCGTAGCGGCGCTGGAGCTCCTCGTCGCGGCCGTAGTCGGGCTCGCACGAGGTGAACCAGGCTCCGCCGGGGGTCTCGACCACGCCGGTCACCATCGACCGGCTGATCAGCAGCGACTGCACCGGGCCCTCCTTCAGCAGGTCGGCCGTGTCCACCAGCCGCTCGCACGAGACGTAGCAGCGGGTGGCGGCCTTGGCGTAGAGGTCGTCGAAGTACGGGTCGGGGCCGAGGTACTGGGCGTTGCCGCGGCGGTCGGCCCGGTTGAGGTGCACCAGCGCGACGTCCAGGGTCAGCGCGGGCACCGCCACCAGTTCCTCGCCGTCGCCGTACGGGGAGCGGACCGTCCGCAGGCCCGGGTTGACCCGCAGCACGTCGGACCCGAGGCCGGCGGGCGTCGGCAGGAACGGCAGCCGGTGCGCCGCCGCCAGCAGGCCGAACATGAACATGCCCTCGTCGTACTCGGTGAACTCGATCTCGCCACGCTGCCTGGCGGCTCTGAAGTGCGGTTCGAGCGGGATCGAGTCGAGCGTGACGAACGGGGCGACCACCCTGCGCACCTTCCCTGCCGCGCAGAGCATGCCCACGTCCGCGCCGCCGTAGGAGACGAGCGTGAGGTCGTCGATCGGCGAGCGCAGGATGCCGCGCACCAGCGCCAGCGGTTTGCGGCGGGAACCCCAGCCGCCGATGCCGATCGTCATCCCGCTCTCCAGGGAGCCGACGACCTCCTCGACGGACATCACCTTCGTCACGCGGACTCCTCCTCGCGGGTGTTCTCCAGGAAGTGGTCGCGGTGCGCGTCGCCCGCGCCCATCAGGTTCAGCTCGAAGGTGAAGCCCTGTTCGAAGCGGTAGCTGCGGTTGATGTCCACCGGGTCGATGCCGTTCAGCGACTCCTTGGCGCGGCGGATCACGTACGGGTCCTTGGCGGCGATCCGCTCCGCCACCTCCATGGCCGCGTCGCGCAGCTTGTCGCGCGGGACCACGTCCAGCACCGAGCCGAACGCGTGCAGCTCGGACGCCGTCACGTTCCTGCACGTGTAGACCATCGCGCGCATCAGGTGCTGGGGCACCAGCCTGGCCAGGTGGGTGGCGGCGCCGAGCGCGCCCCTGTCGACCTCGGGCAGCCCGAAGTAGGCGTCGTCGCTGGCCACGACGATGTCGGCGCTGCCCGCGAGGCCCACCCCGCCGCCCAGGCAGTACCCGTGCACGGCCGCGATCACCGGCACCTCGCACCCGTAGACCGCCGCGAACGCCGCGTAGCAGCCCCTGTTCGCCCCGACCAGCGCGGTGTGCCCCTCGGTGGCCTGCATCTCCTTGATGTCCACGCCCGCGTTGAACCCGCGCCCCTCCGCGCGCAGCACCACCACCCTGGTTCCCGGGTTCCGCCCGGCCTCCTGGACGGCCCGCGCCACCTCGTGCCAGCCCTGGACGGGCAGCGCGTTCACCGGGGGGACGTCCATGACGACCTCGGCGACCGGCCCGTCCCGCAGCGTGATTCCCATCCCGCTCCCTGTTCGCACCTAACGCTTGCTTGGTACGGTAGCATCCGTGACCGCGACTTACGACTACACGGGCAGGACCGTCCTGGTGACAGGCGGGACCCGCGGGCTCGGTGCGGGGATCGCGCGGGCGTTCGCCGAGGCGGGCGCGGACGTGCTGGTGTGCGGCCGGACCCCGCCCCCCACGGCCGAGCCCGGCCTGCGGTTCGTCCGGGCCGACGTGCGCGATCCCGAGGACGTCGAGCGGCTCGTCGCCGGGCTCGACCGGCTCGACGTGGTCGTCAACAACGCGGGCGGCTCGCCGCACGCGCCGCTGGAGGGCACCTCGGGACGCCTGCACGCCCGGGTCATCGAGCTGAACCTCACCGCGCCGCTGCTCGTGTCGCAGCGCGCCCACCCGCTGCTGGCCGCGTCCGGAGGGACGGTCCTGATGATCGGGAGCTCCAGCGGGACGCGGCCCTCGCCGGGCACTTCCGCCTACGGTGCGGCCAAGGCGGGCCTGCACCACCTGGCGCGCTGCCTCGCCGCCGAGTGGGCGCCCGCCGTCCGGGTCAACACGGTGGTCGTGGGGCTGGCCGAGACGGAGAACGCCGCCGACCACTATGCCGGGAAAAATAGTGAGCTGGGGGCGACCATCCCCGCCGGACGGATGGCGACCCCCGCCGACGTGGCCGAGACCTGCCTGTGGCTGGCCGCCGCGCCGGGCTACGTGACCGGCGCGCAGGTGCACGTGGACGGGGGCGGCGAGATGCCGGCCTGGCGATACCTAGTTTCCAGCGAAATTTCCTGATATTTGTGCGTGATCGTTCTCAGGAGGTCTGCGTGGGGATCTGTGACGGCCGAGTGGTGATCGTGACCGGCGCGGGCCGGGGCATCGGCAGGGAGCACGCGCTGGAGTTCGCCAGGCAGGGTGCCCGCGTCGTGGCCAACGACCTCGGGACGGGCCGCGACGGCGACGGCAGGTCCGGCGAGCCCGCGCTGGCGGTCGTGGAGGAGATCCGCGCGCTCGGCGGCCAGGCGGTGGCCAACAGCGACGACGTGGCCGACTGGGACGGCGCGGCCCGCCTGGTGAAGACCGCCGTCAGCGCCTACGGCAGGCTGGACGTGCTGGTGAACAACGCCGGGTTCGTCCGCGACCGGATGCTGGTGTCGATGACCGAACGCGAGTGGGACGACGTGATCCGCGTCCACCTCAAGGGCCACTTCATGCCGCTGCGGCACGCGGGCGCGTACTGGCGCCAGCTCGCCAAGTCCGGTGCCCGCACCGACGCCCGCGTGATCAACACCTCCTCGGGGGCGGGCCTGCTCGGCAGCGTCGGGCAGGCCAACTACTCCGCCGCCAAGGCCGGGATCGCCGCCCTGACCCAGGTGGCGGCGGCCGAACTGGGCAGATACGGCGTCACGGTCAACGCCATCGCCCCCGCCGCCCGCACCCGCATGACCGAGGACGTGTTCGCCGGCGCCATGGCCGCCCCCGAGTCGGGCTTCGACGCCATGAACCCGGCGAACGTCGCGCCGCTCGTGGTCTGGCTCGGCTCGCCCGCGTCCGCGCACGTCACGGGACGGATGTTCGAGGTGGAGGGCGGCGCGGTCGCGCTGGCCACCGGATGGCGGCACGGCCCCCGCGTCGAGCGCGGAACCCGCTGGTCGGTCACGGACGTCGGCGAGGCGGTCGCGGACCTGCTCGAATCGGCCCCCGCACCCGAACCCGTCTACGGCGTCAGCACGTAGCCGCCGCTGTCGAGGCGCTCTCCCAGCTCGCGCGCCGTCTCCTCGGCGGTCAGCCCGGACGAGTCGAAGGCGTGCGGCTCCAGCTCGCCCAGGTTGAGGAACTGCTGGTACATGTGCAGGATCGGCTCCGGGTCGGTGAGCGCGTCGAGCCCGCGCCCGGTCGCCCGCACGAGCGTCGTCTCCTTGTCGGGACGCAGGACGACGTACTGCAGCGGGCCTCTTTCGCGGAAGTAGCCGACGAACCACGGGCCGATGACGCCGTCGACCAGCACGTGGTAGCCGCCGTCCGCGTACCCGAACGCGGCGCCGGCCAGGACACCCATCACGGTCTCGTTCTGCCGCTTGGACTCAGGGAGGTACGGCGGGATGTAGCCCTGCTTGATGCAGCTCCAGAAGTCGTCCGTGTGCAGGTGGACGCTCGGGCCGCGCCGGTCGGCCAGCAGCCGCGCCACGGTCGACTTCCCCGCCCCGGGCGGCCCGGTCACGATGGTCACGCCCATCAGTCCCCCGATCGTCGCGCTCGTCCACCTCTCATTGTCGCGTTCGACGCGTGGCTGCTCGCGGGGGCGTGGCGGAGATTCACCGCAGGGCCGAGCGGGCGGTGGGGGCCAGGCGGAGGCGCTCCGGGGGAGCGGTCAGCCGTCCTTCGAGCGCGGGCAGGCAGGGATCGCGCTCGTCCTCCACGCTGTCGAACCGGGCGAACCACACGAAGACGTTCTCGCCCGTCCGCACGGGCAGCGCCGGGAAGGTGTTCTCCGCGTGCTCGGTCCCGAAGCAGGCGATCGGCGGCACCCCGGCCTCGACCAGTTCCGGCACGGCCCGCTCTGCGAAGAACCCGGCGAACCCGTCCTCGACGTGGTAGATCGTCGCCACGTACAGGGCGGAGGAGGCGGCGCCCTCGCCCAGGCCCGGTCGCTCACGGCTGGGAAACGGGTCGTCGACATCGGCGGGGTTGGTGGCGGGGGAGCGGAGGAGCGCGGCCGGTACTGGGCGCAGGAGGAGCACGTTGTCGGAGTCGAGCATGGTGGCGTTGGCGGCGTCCCGGTTCGCCTTCCAGGTGGGGCCGCCGTAGAAGGTGGTGAGGGCCTGTCGCCTCGCCTCCATATCCGGAAATTTCCTTATCCAGGGATACATGTCGGGGTCGTCCAGGTTGCGGAACTGGCCGACGACACCCATCCCCGCCGCCTCCTGCGACTCGATGAACTCCCGCTCGAACAGCTCGATCAACGCGTCGCGCCGTCCGGGGCGCATGGTGTACTGCCGCAGCTCGTAGATCACGCGCCGGACGGTACGCGTCCTTCACTGACATCTGCCGTCAGCGTCTGCCGACCGAATTATCTTCTGATTACTTAGAGTCGCCAAACGACCACGCTTGGCTATAGGATCGCCTTGCGTCATGATCGCAAGGTCAAGCAAGCGCCAGGGAGCCGAAGTGATCAAGAATCTGTCCGGCCACTCCTTATGCGACGTCGTCGTCGCCTAGCCGCCCACCGGCACGCACCTTCCGCCGATGACGCGTCCGCCTCCCGGTTCGGAATGATCTGGATTGCGTCGTATTAGCATCGCTTAGTGACTATCTGCGCCTATGTGACCTTTGATGACCCCGGCGGCCATGACGACGAACGGGAGGCGGCCCTCGCCGCCTGGCAGGAGGCAGGCATCGAGGGGCGTGCCGAACGCTGGGACGATCCCGCCGTCACCTGGAGCGCGTACGACGCCGTCGTCGTCCGCTCAGTCTGGGACTACCTCGATCGCCGGGCCGACTTCCTGGCCTGGGCCCACCAGGTCGAGAGCGTCTCCAGGCTGCTCAACCCGGCGGCCGTGCTCAAGTCCAACACCGACAAGACCTATCTCAGAGACCTGGGCGTGCCCGTCGTGCCCACCCACTGGTCGTCGCAGGGCCTGCCGCACTGGGAGGAGTACGTCGTCAAGCCCGCGATCTCCGCGGGCGCCCGCGACACGATCAGGACCACCGACCCCGACCGCGCGAAGGCGCACGCCGCCGCGCTCGAAGCCTCTGGCCGAGTCCCCATGGTCCAGCCCTACCTCGACATGGTCGAGTCGGAGGGCGAGACCTCGCTCCTGTACTTCAACCGCCGGTTCAGCCACGCCGTCCGGCGCACTCCGATGCTCTCCGAGGGAATGACCGGCGCGGACCACGTCCGGGCGGAACCGCGCACCCCGGCCCCGGACCAGGTCGATCTGGCGGAGAAGGTGCTTGCCGCCATCCCCCAGGCACTTCTGTACGCGAGGATCGACCTGGTCCGGCTCCCCGACGGCACTCCAGTCGTGATCGAGCTGGAGCTCACGGAGCCGTACCTCTTTCTCCGTTACGCCCCCGAAGCCCCCGCCAACCTGGCCAGGGCGCTCCGCGAGCTGCTGTAAGAAGCCCTGGGCAACCTGCCTGAGGTGCGGGAAATCCAGTTGCGTCGCGGGCGTGGGGGTTGCTTGACTGCGATCGTCGTGAAAGGAGGGGGTTTATGCATGTCGCCACCGAGAGCGCCGTCGCGCGCCCTCGTCCGGACCGACGCCCCCTCCTGGAGGGCTGAGCTCCGCGTGGGCGGACGACGGCATCAGCCGACCACATGCCGTCAGCCCTCTCGGAGGTACCACCCTTGTCACGCGCCCGCTCTTTCCGATGCGTCCGCTGCCGTCTGGACGTCCCGCTGGACGCCCCCGGCACCAGACACAGAAACCACTGCCCCACCTGCCTGTGGTCCAGGCACCTGGACGACACGCCCGGCGACCGGTCGGTGAGCTGCGCCTCGGCGATGGCTCCGATCGCGATCCAGGTCCGGCAGGGCGGGGAGTGGGCGGTCGTCCATCGCTGCACCGGGTGCGGCGAGCTGGACGCCAACCGGATCGCCGGAGACGACAACCCGCTGGCGCTGATGCGCCTGGCAGTGGCGCCACTGGCCCAACCGCCGTTCCCCATGGACTGGTTCGCGAGCCTCTAGCGAGCCGTCCTCCCACGCCGGTTCGCGGGCCTGCCCTTCCGCAGGACAGGCCCGCGACCTTCGCCGCCCGCCGGCTGACGAGTTCACTTGTTCTTGCAGCTGTTACCCTTGCCCGGCTTCGGGCAGTCTGTGCCCGATGTGCCCTTGATGACCATGAACGTGGCCGTACCGACACCGGAGGTGTTTCCGGCCTTGTCGGTGGCTCGGTAGGTCACGGTGTGCCTGCCGGGTTGACCGACCGTGAGCGGCTGCGTGTACACCGCGAACGGCTGGCCGTCGAGCGAGTACTCCACCGTGTCGACCCCGGACTCGGTGTCGGTCGCCGAGATCGTCACCGTCGCGGAGCCCACATAGTTCCAGGCCCAGTCCTGGTTGCCGGTGATCCTCGCCGATGCCTGCGGCGGAGTGGTGTCCTCTCCCTGGGGAGTCACCACGGTGAACGTCACTGAGCCCACCGTCGAGGTGTTTCCGGCCTTGTCGGTGGCTCGGTATCGCACGGTGTGCGCGCCCGCCCGGTTGATCGACACCGGAGCCGAGTACGCCGTGAAAGCCCCGTTGTCGAGCGAGTACTCCACCGTGTCGACCCCGGACTGGGAGTCGGTCGCCGAGATCGTCACCGTCGCGGAGCCCACGTAGTTGCCGTCCTTGTCCTTCTCGCCGGCCACCTGCGCTGTCACCTGCGGCGGAGTGGTGTCCTTCTCCTGGGGAGTCACTACGGTGAACGTCACTGAGCCCACCGTCGAGGTGTTTCCGGCCTTGTCGGTGGCTCGGTAGGTCACGGTGCGCCTGCCGGGCTGACCGACTGCGAGCGGCTGCGTGTACACCGCGAACGGCTGGCCGTCGAGCGAGTACTCCACCGTGTCCACCCCGGACTCGGTGTCGGTCGCCGAGATCGTCACCGTCGCGGAGCCCACGTAGTTGCCGTCCTTGTCCTTCTCGCCGGCCACCTGCGCTGTCACCTGCGGCGGAGTGGTGTCCTTCTCCTGGGGAGTCACCACGGTGAACGTCACCGAGCCCACCGTCGAGGTGTTTCCGGCCTTGTCGGTGGCCCGGTATCGCACGGTGTGCGCGCCCACCTGGTTGATCGACACCGGAGCCGAGTACGCCGTGAAAGCCCCGTTGTCGAGCGAGTACTCCACCGTGTCGACCCCGGACTCGGTGTCGGTCGCCGAGATCGTCACCGTCGCGGAGCCCACGTAGTTGCCGCTCGAGTCCTGGTCTCCCGTCACCTGCGCCGACACCTGCGGCGCGGTCGTGTCCGTACCGCCACCACCCGTGACCACGAGTTCCCCCACCATCTGGTGACCGGGGATCGCGCAGAAGAAGCGGTACTTTCCGGGAGTGAGGTTCACCTGGACCTCGTGCTTTCCTCCACTGGCGTCGTAGGGGCTGGCGATGATGTTGAGATTGACGTCGTGGTTGTAGCCCGGGGTGGAGGTGTCGAAGGTCAGGGTGTGGGTCATACCCGTGGTGTTGCCGGTCGCCGCGCTGTTCTCGAAGACGATGGTGGCAGGTCCCGCCGTCGCCGTGCTCGGCGCCGACTTGTACGCGACCATGCTGTTGTCGGCGGTCCAGGTGAGCACCTGGTCCGCAGCGTTGGCGGCCAGCCGCACTCGGGGCTGCGCGGCTGCCTGGACCGACGACAGAAAGAGCGCCGGAAGAGCCACACTCAGCAGCACCACGGCCAAGCCCCGCGCCGTGGTAGCGGCTTTGAGCGTCCTCCGTAAGGTCTTGATCAGGAGGGCGGGAAGAGATCGGACATGCATGTCTCGTTGCACCTCTCACGGTCTGCGCGCGTGCCAACGGACGGCGCGCTCCGGCTGGGGTCACCTGGATGGGATGCCGGACGCGGGGAATGCCCCCCGCCCGGCACCCGGCCGATGTACCGACTTAGAGTTCGCGCACCCGGATGTTGCGGAATTCGATCAGGTCGTTGTTGCTGTGGTTCTGCAACCCGACGAACCCGCTGATGAACTGGCGCAGATCCGTGGGCGGGTCGCCGGCGCGGGACGACGATTTACCCGGTGTGTTGTCGAACTCGTTGATCACCTTGCCGTTGCGGGTGATCGTGTAGTGCTGTCCGACTACCCGGACCTCGTACTCGTTCCACGTGCCCTTCGGGGTGACCCCGGCCTTGTCCAGCCCGTTGGGCGCGAAGTTGTAGATGGAGCCGGTCTTCTGCGGCTCCCCCGTGTCGCCGTCGTAGATCTGGATCTCCTGACCGCAGTAGATCGCGACCCAGGCGGGGGACGTACGGGCCGAGCCGACCGTTCCACAGCTTCCGGTCGGACGTTGGTCCAGCGGGGTTCTCGGGTCCGGGAACCGCACGAAGACTCCGCTGTTGGCGCGATACCCGTCGGGCGCGACGTCACGGAACTGCAGCCTCAGGGAGAAGTCGGCGTACGCCTTCTTCGAATACCACAGCATTCCGAGACCACCGGAAGCGCGGATCGTGCCGTCCCGCTGGAGGGTGAACTGTCCGGACGGAGCCTGGGACCATCCCTGGAGGGACTCCGCCGTCCCGTCGAAGATGGTCTCGTAGCCGTTCGTCTTGCCGATCTCGGACTGGGCGCCTGCCTTCTTGAGCGTGGTCGCGTCGCTGTTGCTGATGACGCCGTCCTTGCGGAACTGGTTCACCAGGTCGTTGAGGTGGCTCACGAACTCACCGTGGTTCGACCAGGCGCGCTCGTCGTCGATCAGGTCGTTGATCGTGCAACCGCCGCCGACCACGCGGTTGGCCACGCCGGTGTCGCTGTCGAGCAGCCAGACCGTCGGGCGGGTGTCAGGCGCCGGACAATCGACCTTGACGTCGATCGTGCCGGTGGCCACCTCACCGTTGGCGTAGGTGACCTTCAGCGTCGCCTTGTAGGTGCCGAAGCCGGCGTAGGTGTGCGTCGGGTTGGCCTCCTTCGACGGCTTGCTGCCGTCACCGAAGTCCCACTCCCACGACACGCCGCCGGCCTTCGTGTTGGAGAAGGCCACCGTCTTGGGCGTGCTCTGCCGGACGGGACGCGCCACGGCGTCGCTCGGGTTCGGCGTCGCCGGGCCGCCGTGGTAGGTGATGCGGATCAGCTTCTGGTTGGAGTGGAGGCTGAAGAAGCCGCTGGCGTAGTCGAGCATGTAGAGCGCGCCGTCCGGACCGAACTTGGCGTCCATCCATTGCTGGAGTTGGGTGTTGCCGCCGCCGGTCTGGATGATACTGCGCAGATCCTCACCGAAGGCCGGCCGGCCCGCGTCCGGGACGGTCTTCGGGTCGACGGTCACGGCGACGCGGTTGTTGCCGTTGGACTCGTCACCGATGAACCACTTGTTGTCCCAGTACGCCGGCCACGCCACACCGCTGTCGCTGTCGATCTGGGAACGGTGATAGGTCGGCCCCGACATGATCGCCTGGCCGCCGCCTCGGAGGTAGGGCTCGGTGAAGGTTTCGTCGCCCTGCTTGTACGTGGGGAGACCGCTGCCGTCGTTCCGCTTCGGGTAGACCGGGCCGCCGCCCTGCGGCGAGTACCAGATCATGTTGGAGCGCGCCGGCGGGATGTCGACGAGGCCCGTGTTGCGCGGCGAGGTGTTCTTCAGGTGGTCGCAGTCGTACCAGTCGGCGGGCTGGGTGGCGTCGACGTTGCTGCGGTCCCGGTAGGGCTGCTTGTCGCCCATGCAGTACGGCCAGCCCTGGTTACCGGCGGACGTGAGGATCGTCGCGGTCTCGTACTTCGCCGGTCCCCACGTCTCGCTCGGGCCGCCGGCGTCCGGACCGACCCAACCGGCGGTCAGCCAGTTGTTCACGTTGTCCCAGGCGAACCGCGCGATGTTGCGGACACCCATCACCCAGATCTCCGGGCGGGTCTTGCCGCCTCCCTCTTCCTTACCGGTGAACAGGTTGCCCTTGGGAATCGTGTAGGTGCCGTCGGGCTCCGGGTGGATACGGATGATCTTGCCGTTGAGGTCGTTGGTGTTGCCCGCGGTACGGCGGGCGTCCTGGAACGAGAGGCCCTTGTAGTCCTGGGTCCAGTTGTTCCCTGAGTAACCGGACGAGCCGCCGGAGGAGTTGTTGTCACCGGAACCGATGTAGAGGTTGCCGTCCTTGTCGAAGGTCATGGCTCCGCCCGCATGGCAGCAGCTGTGGATCTGGGCGTCCCAGTGCAGCAGGTCCTTGCGGGTGCTCTGGTCGATCGACTGCTTCGCGGCGTCGTAGGTGAACCGGGAGACCGTTCGCTGGCCGATCCGCTTGTCCCTGTCGATCGACTCGTGCGGCATCCAGTAGACGTAGACCCAGCCGTTCTCCGCGAATGTGGGGTCGAGGGTGATGCCGACCAGGCCTTCCTCGTCCTTGACCAGTTCGTCGCCGCTGCCGCGGTTGCCCATGACCGGGAGCGTGGTCAGGAGCTTGACCTGCTTGCTCTTCGGATCCCACTGGTGGATGGTGCCGCAGCCGAGGCCGACCTTGGGGTCGTTCCAGTCGACGATCGGGCCGGTGGGGCAGGCCGCCTTGCCGATGTAGAACACCTTGCCGTCCGGTGCGATGGTCAGGCCGTGGGGCTCGCCGATCTGGTCGAGCTGCCCTGACTGGTTCTGTCCGGTCAGCCGCTCGGTGGTGTAGTTCGACGCGATGGTCGCCTGGCAGTCACCGCGGACCAGACCGGTCGCCCACATGACGGCGCCGCCGAGGTGGCTCTGGAACTGCTTGTCGCCGGTGTAGCTCGCCTTGGTGCCGCCCATGCCGGTGTAGAACGACCGGCCGCCGTCGTAGTCACGGCACCAGGAGATCGGGTGGAACCGGCCATTGCCGTTCAGTCCCGCGTCATAGGTGTTCTCCTCGACCTGCGCCACCGTATGGACCTTGCCCAGCGGGTTAGGGCTCCAGTTCATCCACGTGTCGGTCCGGGTCAAGGTGAAGGGCAGGCCCTTGTTCGCCGGGTGCCCGCGGTCGATGAGGTCGACGACGGCCTTCTGTTCCTGGGTCTCCGGGGGAGGTCCGGCGGTGGGGCCGAACAGCCGCAGCTCGGCCAGCTGGATCAGGGGCTCGCCGCTGTTTGCGGTGATGTTGAGCCGGTAGTACTGGTACGCCGTGGTGTTGTCGAACGTGTATTCCTTGGTCTGGAACCGCTGGGGGAAACTCTCCCCACTCCGCTTGTCCAGGTCCGTCCAGTTCGTCCCGTTCTGCGAGCCCTGCAGGGTCCAGTCCTTCGGGTCACGGCCGGGGAAGTCGTTGGCCGACGTCAACGCATAGTGGGCCACCGCGACCGGCTTTTCGATCTTCGCCTGCACCCATCCGGTCGGCGTCCGGGCCAACCACTTGGTGTCGTTGCTCCCGTCGAACAGCTTGTCCTTGGTCTCGTTCGGCGGGTTCTCCCCGCTCGCCGTGCTCTCCACCACCTTCTCCGGGTTGGGGACGCTGCCGGCGGGGCGGGTGCCGATCAGCTCGGTGAACCAGGCCGAGTCCGCCTGGGCGCGAGCGGCGTCGTGGACTCCGACGAAGCCGCCGCCATCCCTGATGTACGCCTGCAGGGCGGCCAACTGGGCGTCGTTCAGGGCCGCGCCCTTCGCGGACAGGAAGACCACGCCGCGGTAGCGCGCCAGGGTGTCGGCGGTGAAGACGGCCGGATCCTGCGACTTGTCGACGGAGAAGCCGTTCTCCTTGCCCAGCTCTTTGATCGCCGCCGTGGCCTGCTCGACCGGGTCGTCCTGCTGGGCGGCCGGGCCGTGGAAGACGAGCACGTTGACGTCGGCCGGTGCCGGGGCGCCGGCCCTGGCCTGCGCCGGCGTGACCGGGGCTGGTGCCGGTGCGGCGGCGGCCTGTGCCGGTAAGGCAACCGGAGCCGCCAGGCCCAGCATCAGGGCGGCGCCCGACATCGTGATCAGTACGCGGCGCCAGGCGGGTGGTCGGGGCTGTACGAAAAGGCCTCTTCGACCCATCGTTGGCTCCTTCAGGTTGGGGGGTTGGCAAACCTGGTGGAAGTGTTGCGGTCGGTGGTGACCGGTCGCGCCGACGTGGCGCCACCTCGTGATCGCCTTTCGACGCTTTGCCGCTCACGCCCGGGAGCAGCGGGGACGTCCTCCCAGACGGCGACTCATGGCTCGCGTCAGTGATGCATGTTCATGGAGTGACCCGGCATGGAGTGACCCGGCATGTTCCCGTCCGCGTCGGTCACCATGAACACGCCGGCCATCCCCATGTCGGAGTGGCTCTGGACGTGGCAGTGGTACATCCACGCTCCAGGGCCGACGCGCTCGCCGGCGATCACCTGGAAGCCGAATGACTCGGCGGGTCCTGTGATCTTGGTGTCGATGATCCGGCTCGGGTCCTGAGGGCTTTCCAGCAGACCGGTGCGGTTGTCGGCCCAGCGATGTCCGTGGATGTGGAACGTGTGGAAGAAGTCGCCGTGCGTGATCACGATGAACTCCACCCGCTCGCCGAGCTTCGCGACGAATTCGGGTGCCCCATGGGCCGGTCGGTTGTTGATCGACATGTCGTTGAAGACGACGGTGAACTGCTTGTCCGGTATGACATCGCCCTTCCGGCGCACTATCAGCGGTCCGTAGAGCCCCCGCCGGATGCCGCCGGTGCCGTGATCGGTCCCTACGACGTGGTCGTGGTAGTGCCAGTAGCCCGCGCTGCCGGGTTCGATGAGGCCGCCCGGGCGCCGGCCGGGGGCGTGGGTGCGCCAGACGTAGGTACGCCGACCTCCCGGTTCCACCGCGCTGTTGTTCATCCTCGTGCCGTCGCTGGCAGTGTCGTAGTCCACCCCGTGCACGTGCAAGCTGGCCGTCACGTCCAGGTTGTTGACCATCTCGATCTCAAGGGTGTCGCCCTCGACCATTTCGAGGAGGGGGCCGGGGATCGTGGCCTTGCCGGGCTCCAGGCCGTAACCCAGCTGACCGTCCGGCAGTTGCTCGGCGTAGAGGGTGATGCGGCGGAGGTCGCCCTTGCCGCCCGGCTTGTCCGTAGGCTTGTCGACCAGCGCCTTGGCCTGGCTTGATGCGACAAATGGTGCGAACGCGGCTACTGCCGCGGACGTAGTGAAGGCACGCCGGGAGAACAGGCTTTTTGCCATGCCTCTGCCTACCTCAGTCATGGTTCCCCAATCGGTGACGGCACCCCACGTGCGTGAGGGCAGGGTGCAGCTGCTCGTGATGCCGGAAGCGAGCCGGCGTGGACGACGTGGTCGAGCCGGCCAGGAAGAGGAGTGCGTCGGGAGCGTGAGGGTCGGATCGCGTATCACTGCGGGTTGGGGACAGCAGTTAGGTTGACTTCCGTTGGAAGTACGCGCCTTTTTCGGCGAAATGTCAAGAAGTAGCGCCGAAAGAGCCGGGATTTCCGCGTATATCTGGCTAAAGGTCTGCGTAACTCCAGCGCTGCGGCACCCAGCGCGTCCCAGGTCGCGATCGACAGCGGGTAGCCCTTGACCAGTGGAAACGCGAATCAAGGGCGTTGCTGGGGCGTCCGGATGTCACCGATCGTTGAACGGTGCGGGCTCCTGGCCGATCTCGCCGACGCCCCGCCCTGGTGCTCGGCCGCTACTTGGACGTCCCGGCCTGGAACCAGCTCGGCGTCGGCCTGCTCGCCGCTCTGCCGCCGAAACACGCACCTACGTCCGCGTGATCTTCCTGGATCCGAGCCTCGCAGGGTGACCGGCTTGGCTCGCAGAGGATCGGCCTGCCTGGTCCAGGCGTAGCCGTGCATGGGTGTGCGCGCCTTTCCTGAACGCTCTGTTGCGGTGCTGTTTTGGTGAGACCACAGTGGCCGGGCATCCTCTGCCAGCCTTCGTCACTTACTGTAATCATTTGTGTGCACTAAGCGTTTTACCGGCTTGGTGTCAGTACATCGGAGGAAGCCTGCAAGGAGACGATGTGCATCTAACCCCCCACGAGCAGGAACGGCTGCTGATCCATGTGGCCGCCGACGTCGCCCAGAAACGCCGGGCTCGCGGACTGCCGCTGAACTATCCCGAGGTGGTCGCGCTGCTGACCGCGCACGTGCTGGAGGGCGCCAGGGACGGCAGAACCGTCCGGGAGCTCATGGAGTCCGGACGCGAGGTGCTCACCTACCAGGAGGTGATGGAGGGCGTGCCCGAGATGATCGACATGATCCAGGTGGAGGCGACCTTCCCCGACGGCACCAAGCTGGTCACCATCACCGATCCCATCGCGGCGCGCGCGAACATCCTGGGCCCTGGCCAGGTCGAGCACCCCGACGGGGCCGGGCCGGTGCACGTCAACGAGGGACTGCCGGTGACCCGGGTCGAGGTCCGAAACACCGGCGACCGCGCCGTCCAGGTCGGCTCCCACTACCACTTCTACGAGGCCAACCCGGCGCTGGAGATCAGACGGGCCGACGCCTCGGGCCCGCCTGACCGGGCCTGCGCCTACGGCATGCGGCTGCACATCCCGGCAGGAAAGTCCCGGCGGTTCGAACCCAACGAGACGGTCGAGGTCGACCTGGTGCCGCTGCAGGGGGAGCGGATGGTGTGGGGCCTGCGGGGCGAGGTCGGGGGTGCGCTGCGATGAGCGAGGAGCAGCCGTGGCTCGTGGAGCGCGCCGACTACGCCGACCTGTACGGCCCGACCACCGGGGACCGGATCCGGCTCGCCGACACCGACCTGCGGATCGAGGTCACCGAGGACTGGGCGGGCGGCCCCGGCCGCAGCGGTGACGAGATGGTGTTCGGCGGCGGCAAGGTGATCCGGGAGTCGATGGGCCAATCCTGCGTGCGCCGGGTGGACGGCGCGCCGGACACCGTGATCACCGGGGTGGTGATCCTGGACCACTGGGGAGTGGTCAAGGCCGACGTCGCACTGCGCGACGGCCGGATCCACGCCGTGGGCCGGGCGTACAACCCCGACACCATGAACGCGCGCCACGGTCGCGACACCACCGGCGACATCAGCGGCGCCGCCTCCGGCCCGCCCAGGCCCGCCGACATCGTCGTGGGACCGGAAACCGAGATCATCTCCGGTAACGGCAAGATCCTCACCGCGGGCGGCGTGGACACCCATGTCCACTTCATCTGCCCCGAGCAGATCGACGAGGCGCTCGCCTCGGGCGTCACGACGCTGATCGGTGGCGGCGCCGGCCCGGCCGAGGGTACCAAGGCCACCACCGTCACCTCCGGCGCCTGGCACATCGCCTCCATGTTCCAGGCTCTGGACGCCTGCCCGGTCAACATCGGGCTGCTCGGCCAGGGCGCGACGATGTCGCGCGAGTCGATGCGGGACCAGCTGCGCGCCGGCGTGCTCGGGTTCAAGGTCCACGAGGACTGGGGCGCCACCCCGGCGGTGCTGGACGCCTGCCTGCAAGTGTGCGAGGAGTCCGGCGTCCAGCTGGCCATCCACGCCGACACCCTGAATGAGGCCGGCTACCTGCACGACACCGTGGCGGCCATCGGCGGTCGCTCCATCCACGCCTTCCACGTCGAGGGCGCCGGCGGCGGGCACGCCCCCGACATCATCAAGCTGGCCTCCTACTCCAACGTGCTGCCCGCCTCCACCAACCCCACCCGGCCGCTGACGGTCAACACCGTCCCCGAGCACATCGACATGGTGATCGTCTGCCATCACCTCAACCGGCTGGACCCGGCGGACCTGGCCTTTGCCGAATCCCGCATCCGTCCCTCCACCATGGCCGCCGAGGATGTCCTGCACGACATGGGCGCCATCTCGATCATGTCGTCCGACGCCCAGGCCATGGGACGCATCGGCGAGATGATCCTGCGCACCTGGCAGACCGCGCACGTGATGAAGCGCCAGCGCGGACTCCTGGACGGCGACGGGCCCGCCGACAACCTGCGCGCCCGCCGCTACGTCGCCAAGTACACGATCAACCCGGCCATCGCGCACGGCATCGGCCACGTCGTCGGCTCCGTACGACCCGGCCTGCTGGCCGACCTGGTGCTGTGGGAGCCCAAGTTCTTCGGCGTCAAGCCGCACCTGGTGATCAAGGGCGGGCAGATCGCCTACGCGCAGATCGGCGACGCCAACGCCTCCATCCCCACTCCCCAGCCGATCCTGCCGCGTCGCATGTTCGGCGCCCTCGGGCACGCCCCCGGCGGCAACGCGGTCAACTTCGTCTCCAGCCACTTCGCCGGCCTGCCCGGCCTGCGCAAACCGTTCACCGCCAGCACCGACACGCGCGGGCTGACCAAGGCCGACATGCGCGAGAACGACGCCACTCCCGAGATCGACGTCGACCCCCGCAGCTTCACCGTCACCATCCCGGGCAGCGGCGGCACCAGCCGCCCCGACGACAAGGCCAAGGACGTCAGGGCGGTGGTCGAGGAGGACCGGGTGACGCCGGAGTACCGTGCCGAACTGCCCATGGCCCAGCGGTACTTCCTGTTCTGACCGCCTGAACGAGGAGCGACGATGAGTCCTGCGGCCCTGTTGGTGCTCGGTGACGGCCGCTTCCCCTCCGGCGGGCACGCGCACTCCGGAGGGGCGGAGGCCGCCATCGCGGCCGGCCGCGTCCACGACGCCGGCACCCTGGAGCGGTTCTGCCGCGGCCGCCTGCACACTGCCGGCCTGGTGGCCGCCGCCCTGGCCGCGGCGGCGGCCGACGGCTGCGACCCGCTGCTGTTGGACGCCGCCGCCGACGCCCGCACCCCCGCACCGGCGCTGCGCCAGACCGCCCGCAAACTGGGGCGCCAGCTGCTGCGCGCGGTTCGCGTCGCCTGGCCCGACCCGAGGCTCGACGAGCTGGCCGCGGCCCGTCCCGGCGGCGTCCACCAGCCGATCGTCTTGGGCCTGGCCGCGCGGGTGGCCGGGCTGGGCCCGGAAGAAGCCGCACGGGCCGCCGCCTACGACAACGCGAGCAGCCCTGTCACCGCGGCGGTGCGGCTGCTGGGCCTGGACCCGCTGCGCGCCGCCGCCGTCCTGGCGCGCCTGGCCGGCGACATCGACCAGGTTGCCCTCCGTGCCGTCCGGCAAGCGGCGCGGGTGGCGGCCGACGGGCCAGGTGTCCTGCCCGCCGCCTCGGCGCCGCTGTTGGACATCACCGCCGAGCAGCACGCCGCCTGGCCGGTACGGCTGTTCGCGAGCTGACCAGCGCTCACTCCCACAACGGCATCTGGAGGCCGCCATGCACCTGCACCATCTCGACACCCTGCCCTGCGGAGGTGGCGCCCCCGACGGGCGACGCGCCTTGCGCATCGGCCTGGGCGGCCCCGTGGGCTCCGGCAAGACCGCCACCGTCGCCGCTCTGTGCCGGCAGCTGCGCGACAGCCTGTCCCTGGCGGTGGTCACCAACGACATCTACACCCGCGAGGACGCAGAGGCCCTGCTCCGCCAGGCCGTCCTGCCGCCCGAGCGGATCATCGGCGTCGAGACCGGCGCCTGCCCGCACACCGCCATCCGCGACGACATCTCCGCCAACCTCGAAGCCGTCGAAGACCTCCAGGCCCGGATCGACCCGCTGGACCTCATCCTGATCGAATCCGGTGGCGACAACCTCACCGCCACCTTCTCCCGGGGCCTGGTCGATCACCAGATCTTCCTCATCGACGTCGCCGGCGGCGACGACATCCCACGCAAGGGCGGCCCTGGACTGACCACCGCCGACCTGCTCGTCATCAACAAGACCGACCTGGCTCCTTACGTCGGCGCCGACCTGGAGGCCATGGAGCGCGATGCCAAGGCCGCCCGCGGCACCCGCCCCGTCGTCCTCGCCAGCATCCGGGCCGACGACGGCGTCCGGCCCGTCGCCGACTGGGTCACCCGCCGCGTCGCCGAGTGGGCTGCGGCACGGGTATGACGGCCCTCGTCCAGGGCTCCGTCCACGCCATGGCCCAGGCCGGCACTCCGACCGGCGCCACCGCCTCACCCGGCCCTCAACCGTCCCGATCCCACAGCGTGCACGCCACCGCCCGCATCACCGCTGTCGCCGATGCCGGAGCCACCCGCTGCACCGTCCTGCACGGCGACGGCCCCTTCGACCCGCGACGGCTGCGGCCGCGCGGCGGCCGGGCCCGTGTGTGCGTCCTGGGTGCCATGAGCGCCCCGCACAACGGCGACCGGCTGCGCATCGAGGTCGTCGTCGGCCCGGGCGCCGACCTGGAGATCATCACCGCCGCGGCCACCATCGCCCTGCCCGGCCCCACCCCCGGCCCCGCCACCTGGGACCTGATCGTCTCCGTGGCGGACGACGCCTGCCTGCGTTGGCTGCCAGAACCACTCATCAGTACCGCAGGCAGCGATCTGCGCCAGAGCACTCACATCGACCTGGCCCCCAGCGCCCGCCTTCTGCTCACCGAGCGGCAGATCCTCGGCCGCGCCCACGAACCGCCGGGCAACCTGACCAGCCGACTCACCCTCCGCCGCGACGGGCACACGCTTTTGGACCAGCAGACCGACTACGGGCCCAGCGCGCCCTGCTGGGACGGGCCCGCCGTCCTGGTCGGCTACCGCACCATCGGCCAGACCCTCCTCATCGACCCGAAACTCGACGACCCGATGCCCCACACCCAGATCCTCAGCGACAGCCCTGACAACGGGCACGCCGTCGTCACCGCGCTCCCCGGCCCCGGCCGGCTCCTGACCGCCGTCGCCCCCGACGCGCGCGTCCTGCACCGCCACCTCCACACCGAGCTGCGTCGGCATGCGTGAGGCGCCTTGCGGTGGGGCACACGGTGCTGTCGTCACAGTGCACCCTGGGCATTGCCCGGCACCCGTCGCGCCATCCGCCAAACCCGAGCAGCTTCGCCTTCTCCCTGGAGAGCGCGGACCTTTCGCCCTTGACCGGCTCACGGGCCTTCGGCTTTCGTGCTGGGCCGCGCGGGCGTTCGGGACCGGCTTGCGGGCCTGCGGCTTTCGTGCTGGACCGGGCTGTTTGTTTCGGGAGTTCGGTTCGGAGAGTTCTAGCTGGAGACGCCGCCGTCCACCGGGATGACCGCGCCCGTCAGGTAGGCGCCGGCGCGTGAGGCCAGGTAGATCGCCGCCCCGGCCATGTCGTCGGGGCGGCCGATCCGGCCCAGGGGGACGCCGGCGGCGACGGCCTCGCGGGTGGCGGGGTCGTCCAGGGCGAACGCCGTCATCTTCGAGTCGAACGGCCCGGGCGCGATGGCGTTGACCGTGATGTGCTCGCGCGCCAGCTGCCTCGCCAGATGCCGGGTGAGCATGTGCACCCCGGCCTTCGCGGCGGAGTAGGCGTAGTTCTCCATGGGCGGCACCCTGATCCCGTCGATGGACCCGATGTTGATCACTCGCGCGGGGTCGTCGGCGCTGGCGCTGGACCGCAGCTGCGGCAGGAACCGCTGGGTCAGGTAGAAGACGCCCTTGACGTTGATGTTCCAGAGCTTGTCGAAGGCGTGCTCCGGATACTCCTCCAGCGGCGCGCCCCACGTGGCGCCGGCGTTGTTCACGAGGACGTCCAGCGGCCCGTCCACGGCGGACACCAGCGTGGCCACCCCCTCGGACGTCGACAGGTCGGCGGGCACGGCGACGCACCCCAGTTCGGCAGCGGTCTTCTCGACCTCGGCCGTCTTCCGCGCGGAGATGTAGACCGTCGCCCCCGCCTCGACGAACCCGGCCGCGATCATGCGCCCGATGCCCCGCGACCCGCCGGTGACGACGACCGTCTTGCCTTCCACCGAGAACAGACTCATGCCGAGAGCATGCCATACCAACCGGTCGGTCCCAAGGGCGCCAGGGTTCGTCCGGGCGGGGCCGGCGGCTCGCTCGGGCTGCCGCCCTCGATCGTCAGGACCGTCAGGGCCCCTTCGGGACGGCGCGGGGCGGCGGGCCGTGGCGAGCCCGGCCGCCGTTCGGAACGGCCACGGGGCGGCAGGGTCGTCGGAACCCGGCCGCCGCCCGGCCTGTCCGGCTGAGTCACACCCCCGGCAGGCGGCCGTTGCGGAAGAGGTCGACGAAGCGTTGATGGTCCTCGCGCGCCTGCGCCCCGTACCGGTGCGCGAAGTCGACGAGCATCGCGACGAATCCCGGCCTGTCGCCGTTGACCACCGCCACGATCGCCTCCTCCGTGGAGAAGTTCACCAGGTCGTGGCTGGACTCGTCGTCGGCCACCGAGTGCATGCGCGCCACCGCCCGCCCCAGGTCCCGCATGATGGCCCGCACCTCGGCGGGCTCGTTGACGTCCTCCCAGTCCAGGTCGGCCGAGTACGGCGAGACCTCCGCGACGAGCTGCCCCACCCCGTCGAGGGTGGTGTAGCCGAGCCAGGGGTCGGCGTACGCCTGGAGCGCCCGCTGTGACTCCGCCGTACGGTGCCCCTGGTGGTGGAAGTACTTCACCACCTTCTCGTCGGTGACGTACCGCGCCACCGCGGGCACCTGGGCCTGCTTCATGTAGAGGATGACGTCGTTCTCCAGCGCCTGCGAGCGCCCCTCCAGCAGCAGGTTGTACGACGGCAGCCCGGCCGACCCGATGCCCACGCCCTTGCGCAGCGCCACGTCCTTGATGACGTGCTCGGCGGGGTTCGACTGGACGGGCAGCGTCGTCAGGTAGTCCTCGAACGCCGCGAGCACGGCGGCGCGTGTCGGCGGATCGACGGGCTCGCGGCCCTCCATGATGGCGAAGCGCCGGTCGTAGTCGTCTATCACCGTCTCGACGTCCAGCATCGCGACGCGGGTGTTGAGGCGGGCGGTCTGCAGCACGCGGTGCAGCACGCCGGAGGTGGTGTCGAGCGTCAGCGAGCCGATCGCGTCGTCCCCGCCGTGCGCGATGCCGGTCAGTTCGTCCAGGTACGCGCCGGCGAAGTCGGTGACCAGCATGCTGATCGCGTCGTCCGACAGCGCCTTGGCGTAGCCGATCAGTGCCACGCTGGCCGCGAAGCGCTTGAGGTCCCAGACGTACGGGCCGACGTACGCCTCGTCGAAGTCGTTGACGTTGAACACGAGCACGCCGGAGGCGTTCATGTAGGTGCCGAAGTTCTCCGCGTGCAGGTCGCCGTGGATCCACACCCGGCTGGTCGGCGGGTCCAGGTAGGAGTCGTCGGCGAACAGGTTCGTCAGGTCGGAGTAGAAGACGCAGGCGCTGCCTCGGTAGAACGCGAACGGGGAAGCCGCCATTTTCCGGAATTTCCGCCGGAAAGCGGCGGGGTCCCGCTTGATCGACTCGCCGAACTCCGCCATCAGGACGTCGAGCAGGTAGGTGGAGCGTGTGCTCATAGACCGGACAGTAGATCCCGGACGCGTCCGCGCCTACCCTGGACTTTCCCTGTCAGGGTCGCCCGGCCGCGACCGCCCGCCCGGAGGGGACCGCCCGGAGGCCGGCGACGGTGAGCGTCACCGTCATCACGCCCAGCGCCACGCACTGGATCAGCGTCGAGGTCCAGTAGATCCCGCCCTCGGAGCCGGGGAAGTTCCAGCGCAGTTCCGGCAGGACGTTGCTCAGCGCGACGGCCCCCAGGACGGCCAGCGCGAGCGGCAGGGACGGTGACCCGCCCCTGAACAGCCAGTGCGCCCCGGTCACCATGATGGCCGTGATGGCCAGGCCGACCGAGGTGATCCAGGGCCACAACCACGGCGTGTGCTCGGTCATGGTCAGGAAGGTGAGCACCTCCTCGACCGCCACCACCCCCGTCAGCGGCAGCAACGCCACCCACCAGGGACGGCGGGCGGGCGGGGCGTCGCCGTGGAAGCCCAGCACCACGGCCAGCACCGGCACCGCGACGAGCAGCACGGAGGGCACTGCCTCCGACAGGGCCCCGTGGCTGTCGAACAGGTAGAGCGACCAGGCGCCGCCCAGCGCCGCCGTCACCTTGGCCGGCCGGGCGTGACCGCGCATGAGCGCCACGAAGGCGACGATCCACAGGCAGGACAACGCTGCGTAGCCGATCCTTGACAGCCGTTCCGCGGAGCCGGGCGCGCCGATGAACTGCGGATCTCTCAGGACGGTGACGCCGAGCACCAGGTGCGCGACGCTGGACAGGGCGAGCACCGCGTGGAAGGCCACTCCGAGCACCGCGACGAGCCGTACGGTCTCGCCCCAGGTGGCGTACCGGGGCGCGGTGCCGAGCCGGATCCGGACGGACAGTGCCAACACGCTGGCGATCTCGCCCCAGCGCGGCCGGGGGTTCAGCTCGTCGGGCACCTCGCCGGACATGTCCATGAACTCGGCCACCATCTCCTCCTCGCGCTCGGCGCGGTAGGAGGCGGGAAGCAGCCGCAGCACGTGGCGGTAACGCTGTTCGAGCAGAGACGCGGTCACGCGGCGCCTCCGGCGGTCCTGGCCCGCAGGCGGGTGATCGCGACGCTCGCGGTGTCGGCGAGCCGGGTGGCGTCCTCGTGGAGGGCGCGTGCGCCGGAGTCGGTCAGCCGGTAGTAGCGACGCAGCCGCCCCTGCTGGACCTCCTCGCGGTCGAGTTCGACCAGCCCTTCCGCCGCCAGCCGGTCGAGCACGCCGTACAGGGAACCGATCTTGAGCTGCACCCGCCCGCCGGAGAGCCGATCGACCTCCTGGACGATGCCGTAACCGTGCCGCGGCTCGTCGACCAGGGCGGTGAGCGCCAGGAACATGGGCTCTGTGATGTTCACGGCCACACTATATCTTGCAAGACAGGATATAGGGAGGATCAAGGGTGCTGGCTGGAGACCGAGACCACCTCGCCCGTCATGTACGACGAGTAGTCGCTGGCCAGGAAGACGATCACGTTGGCCACCTCCCACGGTTCGGCCGAGCGGCCGAACGCCTCCTGGGCGGTGAGCTCGGCCAGCAGGTCCTCGCTGGTCACCTTGGCGAGGAACGGGTGCACGGCCAGCGACGGCGCGACCGCGTTCACCCTGACCCCGTGCTCGGCGGCCTCCAGGGCGACGCACCTGGTCAGCGCCATCACCCCGGCCTTGGCGGCGGCGTAGTGCGACTGCCCGCGCTGCGCCCGCCAGCCGATCACCGACGCGTTGTTGACGATCACCCCGGACCGCTGGGCGGTCATCTGCCTGAGCGCGGCCCTGGTGCAGCGCATGGTGCCGGTCAGGGTCACGTCGACGACCGCGTGCCACTGCTCGTCGGACATCTCCGCCAGCTCCGCCGTGCCGCCCAGCCCGGCGTTGTTGACGACGACGTCCAGCCTGCCGTGCGCCTCGACTGTCGCGGCGAACAGCGCCCGCACCTGCGCCTCGGACGTCACGTCGCACGGGACGGCCAGCGGCTTGACGCCGGTCAGCTCGGCCAGCGCCTCGGCGGCCTGCTCCAGGCGACGCTCGTGGCGGTCGGAGACGACGACCGTGGCGCCCTCCTCGGCGCAGCGCCTGGCGGTGGCGTAGCCGATCCCGGCTCCCGCCGCGGCCGTCACCAGCGTGACCTTCCCGACGAGCAGGCCGTGCGCCTGCGGGTAAGGCGGTGCCATCCGTACTCCCATCACTCGCGGGGCAGTCCGAGGGTGCGCTCGGCGATGATGTTCCGCTGGATCTCGCTGGACCCGGCGTAGATCGTGTCGGCCCGGCTGAACAGAGAGAGCCGCTGCAGGTCGTTCAGCTCGCCGCCGTGCGCGACGAGCCCCGACCTCCCCTGGACGGCCTGCGCCAGCTCGCCCAGCCTGCGGTGCCACTCCGACCAGTAGAGCTTGGCGATCGACACCTCGGGCCCCGGCTCGCCCGCGCCCAGTGTCCGCAGCGCGTTCAGCCGCATGATCTCCAGCTCCAGCCAGGACCTGACGAGCCTGTCGCGCAGGACCGGGTCGTCCGCCGCGCCCGTCCGCTTGGCGGTCTCGATCACCTTGGCCAGCTCGCGCTGGAACCCGATCTGCTGGCCCAGCGTGGAGACGCCCCGCTCGTAGCCGAGCGTGGCCATCGCGACCCGCCACCCCTCACCGGGCGCGCCGAGGAGGTTGCGCCTGTCCGTCCTGGCGCCGTCGAAGAACACCTCGTTGAACTCGGACGTCCCGGTGAGCTGCACGATCGGCCGGACCTCGACGCCCGGCTGGTCCATGGGCACGAGCAGGTACGACAGGCCCCGGTGCCGCTGCGTTCCCGGCTCGGTGCGGCAGAGCACGAAGCACCAGTCGGCGACGTGCGCCAGCGACGTCCACACCTTCTGCCCGGTGACGACCCACTCGTCGCCGTCCAGGTACGCCCTCGTCTGGACGTTCGCCAGGTCGGACCCGGCCTCGGGCTCGGAGTAGCCCTGGCACCACAACTCGTCCCCGCGCTGGATCGGGGGGAGGAAGCGGGCCTTCTGCTCGTCGGTGCCGAAGTCCAGGATGGTCGGGCCGATCAGGCCCTCGCCGATGTGGCCGACCCGGGCCGGAGCGTCCGCCCTGGCGTACTCCTCGTGGAAGGCCACCTGGTCGTCGAGGGAGGCGTCGCGCCCGCCGTACCGTGGCGGCCAGCCGAGGCAGGTCCAGCCGGCCTTGCCGAGGTGGCGCTCCCAGGCCTGCCGCAGTTCGTGGCCCTCGTGCTCGCGGCCGGGACCGCCGAGGCCCCTGGCGTGCGCGAACTCGCCGGTCAGGTTCGCCTCCAGCCAGGCCCGCGCTTGTTCACGCAGGCTCAACGAAGCCTCCGTAGCCGCCGCGGAAGAACACCAGCGGGCCGCCCTCGGCGTGCGTGTCGAGCTGGAGCACCCGGGCCACCACGATCACGTGGTCGCCGGCCGGATGCTCGGCCTCCACGGCGCAGTCGAGCCAGGCCAGCGCGCCGTCGAGGACCGGATTGCCGCCGGGGGAGCCCGTCCAAACCAGGCCGGCGAACTTGTCGCCGCCCTTGGCGGCGAGCTGGGCGCAGACGGGCTGCTGGTGCTCGGCGAGGACGTTCACCGTCACCACCTTCGCGCCGCGCACCCTGGGCCAGCTCGTGCTGGTGTGGGCCACGCAGAAGCCGACCAGCGGCGGGTCGAGCGAGACCGAGGTGAAGGAGTTGGCGGCCAGGCCGCAGGGCTCGCCGCTGACGGGGTCGAGAGCGGTGATCGCGACCACCCCGGTGGCGAATCTGCCGAGGACCTGCCTGAACCGCCGGCTGTCGAGGTGGCCGTTCGCGCGTGGGCCGTTCGGCATGGCGGCTCCGTTGAGGGTCCTGCGCTGCTGGGGGGCCGGAGGGGCGGCACGGCCGTCCGGCGCGATGAGCCGGGCAGCGTGTGCGGTCATGAGGGCCTCCTCCGTCGCCGGATACACTCTACCTTACCAAGCGCTTGCTTGGACGGTAGGCGGGCGGCCGAGAGGGTGTCAACCGTTGACAGCCTTTCGGCGGCCCGCTTAGCGTGAATTGCGTGGCCAAGCGCTTGCTCAAATTTCGTGACCGGACCGCCGTCGCGGGCGTCGGCTACACCGCCTTCAGCAAGAACTCCGGAGTCAGCACGCTGACGCTCGCCTGCCGCGCCGTGCTCGCCGCCCTGGAGGACGCCGGCCTGACCCCCGACGACGTGGACGGCCTGGCCACCCACCGGGTGGGCGACTCGGCGCCGCCCTCGCTGGTCGGCCCGGCCCTCGGCATCCACGACCCCACCTGGTACCTCGACCAGTTCGGCGGTGGCAGCGTCTCGCACGCGGTGGTGGCCCAGGCGGCGCTGGCGGTGGCGGCGGGAGTGGCGGAGACGGTCGTCTGCTACCGGGCGATCAACGCCCGCTCGGAGTTCCGCATGGGCGGCACCGGCCGCGGCGTCCCGCAGACCCCGGAGACCCAGTACCAGGCCCCGTACGGCTACTCCGCCCCGCCGCAGCAGTACGCCATGTACGCCCGCGCCCACATGCTGAAGTACGGCACCCGGGCCGAGCACTTCGGCCACCTGGCGGTCACCCAGCGGGCCAACGCGGTCAAGAACCCCCGCGCCCTCATGCGCACCCCCATCACGCTCGACGACTACCTGGCCAGCCGGTGGATCGCCGAGCCGTTCCGCCTGCTGGACTGCTGCCTGGAGACCGACGGAGCCTGCGCCCTGGTCGTCACCTCGGCCGAGCGGGCCCGCGACCTGCGCCGGCCTCCGGTCCTGATCACGGCGGCGGCCTGGGGCGGCGGCGACTCCTTCCTGTCGGGCGCCGACCCCACCACCACCTCGGCGGCGGCCCTGGCCCCCCGCCTGTACGCGCAGGCGGGGCTCGGGCCGCAGGACGTCGACGTGGCGGAGCTCTACGACTGCTTCACCTACTCGGTGATCGTCCAACTGGAGGACTACGGCTTCTGCGCCAAGGGCGAGGGCGGCCCGTACGTGGCGTCGGGGGCCACCGCCCTGGACGGCCCGCTCCCGGTCAACACGCACGGCGGCTTCCTGTCGGAGGGGTACGTCCACGGCATCAACCACGTCGCCGAGGCGATCTCGCAGCTCCGCGGCGACGCGGGCGACCGGCAGGTCCCCTCGGCGGAGGTCGCCCTGTCCACGGCCCAGCCCGGCTACATCCTCCCGGCCACCTCGGCCCTGATCCTGAGCAGGGGCTGACCATGATGCGACCGAACGTGGACCGGGACTCCGCCGCATGGTGGGAGCGGGTGGCCGGGCACGAGTTCGCCGTGCAGCGCTGCGACCGGTGCGGCACGAGACGCTGGCCCGCGCGGGCGTTCTGCCCCGCCTGCCGGACCGAGGCGTGGGCCTGGGAGGCCGTCGAGCCGATCGGGACGGTGGTGAGCTGGATCGTCAACCACCAGCCCTTCATGCCGGGCCTCGGCACCCCGTACGTCGTGGTGATGGTCCGGCTGGCGGCCGTGCCCGGCGCGCTGGCCTGGGGGAACTGGCACGGCGACGGCGAGCCGCAGGCGGGTCAGCTGGTCGAGGCCGTCTACACGGACGTGGAGAACGGCGTCACGCTGGTGAACTGGCGCCCGTACACGGCGTGACAAATTCTGCCTTCTCGCGCGAAACCGCCACAAAAATGGGCGCGGAGGCTCAGGCTTGGACTATGGCAAACGACGCCTGGACAGAGCCCGGCCACGGCCGGACTGTGGAAAAGGCGGCCTACCGCGCGATGACTGCCCGTGAAGCCCCATAGCGGACAGAAAGGGCGCAATAGCGACAAAGCCCCTAAACACAACTGAACATGTCACCGTAAAAAGAGGAACGCGCGCCCTGGCGGGCGTGGGGGACCCGCCAGGACGCGCTTCCTGCCCCGTACGCGGTGGTTCAGGACTCCGGCGAGGGATGGAGTCCTGCACCGATATTTCGCGTACGGAGTCGGTGGGGGAGTGAACCTCTTGCGAGGGCTCCAGGTGTCGGTGGCTCGCACCGGTCGGGTCGTCGATGGGGTGTGAGACGGTGGCGCCTTCCTCGTGTCAGACGAAGAAGCCGTCCTCGCGCCGCACGGTCAGCTCGGTCGGCACCGTCAGCACGGACGCACCATTCCCCTGGCTCTGATAGGTGTGGGTGAACCCTTGGCGAGGCAACGCGTAACGCAGTAAACGTGGTGCTTCGCGGGGGTCGTACCAGGGCAGGTAACGGCTTACCCGTGCGGACCGGCAACACCGGGCTTCACCCCCTCACCGGCCTTTCGATGGATTTGTACCAACGATTGGATGATGAAGGCGTGAAGGCCGTTCGGTCAAGGGGTTGTGGCTAGCTAGAACCAGATCGTCTAAATTGTTGGAACAAAAGGGGTGAAAGTGGCAAGGTCGGTGCTGTATCAGCTGGTTGCTTCGGAGCTACGAAGGGCCATCTACTCCGGTGCCCTGGGTCCCGGATCGCAGCTTCCGACCGAGGCACAGCTCATGGAAGACCATGGGGTGAGCCGCAACACCGTCAGACTGGCCCTCGGGGAGCTGGTCAACGAGGGGCTCGTCACGCGCACCCCCCGGCGCGGCACCGTGGTCAGAGACCGCAGGCCGCTGCTCATGTACCCGCAGCGCGAACTCGAGCCTCAGCCAACGGATGAGGTTCGCGAGGCCTTCGCCTTCGCCGTCTCACAGGAAGGCCGGGAGCCCAGCCAGCTCATCGAGGTTCTCACCGTGTCTCCTGTGGAGGAGATCGCGAGCAGGCTGGAACTGGCCGAGGGAGAGCTGGCGGTGGTGCGCCGGCGCCTGCGGTTCGTGGACGGCCAGCCGTACAACACCAACGACTCCTACTTCCCTCGGGAGCTCGTCGCCGACACCGAGATCGCCAGGCCGGGCGACATCGCGCGAGGAGCGAACAGGGTGCTGGAGGAGGTCGGTCACGGGCAGGTCCGCGTGGTGGACGACATCTGGGCTCGGATGCCCAACCAGGAGGAAGCCGAGCGTTTGCAGATGGAGTCAGGCACGCCCGTGATGGTGTACCTGCGGGTCGGATATGACAGGGACGATGTGCCAGTGCGTGTCGCGGTGTCAGTGCTCCCCGCCGACAAGCACTTGATCAGATACGAGCTCGACCGCCGCTAAGCGAGCTCGGTTGGGGGTGATCCAACCGGCCGCGCGCAGCGAGCACCGCGCCTCGCTGGGCGGGGGGAACCCTGCGCGTTCCCCCGATTTCGTCATCCATCCATAGCTCGAACCGGTCGCCTCCGGTCCGAGTCTCGCGTGCCGCTGAGTGAGCACGCTCCGTGTTCACTCCGACACAACGTGTAATGAAGGAGTGTAGCATGTACCCGAATACCCTGCTCCACCCGCTGACTCTGCGCCGGGCGGAAGCCGCCGATCTGGAGGGTGTTCTCACCCTCCTCGCCGACACGGCCGAGTGGCTGTACTCCCGAGGGGTCCGGCAGTGGCCCCGTGGAGGTTTCGGCCCGGAGCGGATCGAACCGCTCATCGAGGAGCGGGTGCTGTTCCTGCTGGACGACGAGCTGAGCTTCCTCAGCCCCGACGAGCCGACTCCTCCGGTGGCCACCATAGCGATCGACGGCCACGCCGACCCGGAGTTCTGGACTCCCGCTGACGACCCGGCAGCCGGGCTGTACGTGCACAAACTGGCCGTCTCCCGCGCCTGGTCGGGCAGCGGCCTTGGAGAGGCCCTGCTCGACTGGGCGGGGGCGATGGCCTACGGCTCCGGCCTGACGTGGCTGCGCCTCGACTGCGCCAAGGCGAACCCGCGCCTGCAGGGCTACTACCGCCACTGTGGATTCCGCCACCTGCGCACGGTGGACCTCCCGCACCGCGCCTCGGGCGCGCTCTTCCAGCGTCCGGCCGAGGACGCCGCGATCACCGCCTTCCGCGACCTCAGCTCGGCCGAGCTGATCGTCGCCTAGCCGCGCCCCCGTCCGGACGGGCCCCGCCGCCCGTCCGGCGCGGGACTCCGACCGCCGCGAGGGGCCGCTCGCGCAGGCCGTCGCGGCGGGTTTCCGCGCGCACGTGGCCCTGTCCGGCCTGGGGGAGCGCCTGGTTGGGGTGGGAGGTTCTCTCTGCATTTGGGTCGGAAAGGGGCAGAGCACCATATAACCTCTCCTGCATGACCGGATCCCTCCTCGAGGTGATCGCGCTGAACGTGCGCGACGCCGTGGCCGCCGAGCAGGGCGGCGCCGACCGCCTGGAGGTGGTCGCCGACATGGCGGCCGACGGCCTCACCCCCGCGCCGGAGACGGTCGCCGCGATCGCCGCGGAGTGCCCGCTGCCCCAGATGGTGATGCTGCGCTGCGACGCCGGGTTCGCGTCCGACGCGGACGTGCTGGAGCGGCTGCGGCGCGACGCCAAGGCGCTGGCCCAGGCGGGCGCGGCGGGCTTCGTGTTCGGCTTCCTGGACTCCGCCGGCGCCGTCGACCTGGCCGCCACCGAGGCGCTGATCCACGCCGTCTCGCCGCTGCCCTGGACGTTCCACCGCGCCGTCGACCACGCGGCCGACGTACAGGCGTCCTGGCGGGCCGTGCGGCTGCTGCCCAACCTCGCCACCGTGCTGACCGCCGGCTCGCCCACCGGGGTGGGCGACGGGCTGGACGTGCTCAAGGGACGTGCCGTGGCCGGTGACGGGTCGATCATCCTGGCCGGTGGCGGGCTCAGGCCGTCGCACGTCCCGGCGCTGCTCGACTACGGCATCCGCGCCTTCCACGTGGGGTCGGCCGTGCGGCAGAGCTGGTCGGAGCCGGTCGAGTGGCGCATGGTCCGGCAGTGGCGGGCGCTGGTCGACCGCGACTGAGCCCCAGGGCAGGCGGCGTCGGCCCGGTGGCCGCGCGCTGCGTGACCGCGCCTGAGACTCAGCGTAGGGCGGCGTCGGCCCGGCGCAGGGCGGCCGCCATGGTCTTGACGGTGGCGGGCTCGTCCATGACGCCGCCGCCCGCGTCCCGCTGCTCCTCCCACGCGCGCACCCGTCGGCTGTAGGAGTCGTAGCGGGCCAGGTGGAAGGCGTACACGGTGGCGAAGCGGCTCACCAGGTGCGACGAGTGCATGTCCCAGCCCTGGTAGAAGCCGTGCGCGAGCGAGTGCCGCACCAGCTCGGCGTGCCGCCTCCACAGCGCGTGGACGTCCGCGGCCGAGTCCGAGGCGGGGGAGGCGGCCAGGGAGCCGTCGGAGAGCTCCACGCCGGTGCCCGCGAACGCCGTCTGCATGGCGTGCCGCGCGTGGTCGCAGGCGGGGTGGTCGAGCCGCTGCTCGTGCGGCGCCAGCCCGAGCGACGCGGTGTAGTCGAACACGCCGAAGTGCGCCGCCGCCAGCCTGCCCTGGAGTGACGCGGCCAGCTCGCCGCGCAGGAACCGCACGGTCTGCGGGGCCTCCACCTGGATCTCGAACCGCAGCCGCGGCAGCGCGAGCGCGCCCTCCAGCCGGGCCAGGAACGCCGCGAACTGCCCGAGGTACTCCTCCATCAGCACCTTGGGGAAGGTCACGGTGAACCCGCCAGGAAGCTCGCCCAGCCGCTCGGCCACGCCCGTGACGAACCCGTCGAGCGTGCGCAGCGACCGTGCCGGGTCGCCGTCGGCGAACGACTTCACCCGCAGCCCCCACCGCCGCGGCAGCGTGCCCGCGGCCCGCATCTCGGCCACGGCCAGGACGGCCAGCTCGACGTGGCCGTCCTCCTCGGCAGGGCGCACGCCGTACCCGTCCTCGAAGTCGACCCGAAGGTCCTCCACGGGCTCGCGGGCGAGCTTGCGCAGCAGGCGTGCGTGCACCTCGGCGGCGAGCGCCTCCGGCAGGCCGAACACCTCGGCCACCTCACGGGGGCCGGCCAGGTGCTCCTTGACCAGTTCCAGCGCCTGCCCGCCCCAGTCGGCCACGGTGCCCGCGGAGAAGCGGTCGGCGGGCACGTACACGGTGTGCACCGGCTGCCACGCCACGCCGTCTCCGGGGTAGCGCTCCCGCTGGAGCCGGTACGCCTCCTCGAACCCCGGCACCGTCTGGCCGGTCACGGTGACGCGCATCCTGTTACGGCAGCGGCTGGACGGGCCGGCAGGCGGCGAGCATGGCGTCGAGGCCGACGAGCTTGACCCGCTCGCCCCGGCCGAGGGTCCTGGCGAGGTCCGCCTCGGCCGCCTCGATGGCGAGCCAGTCGTCGTAGGTGACCGGCCGCACGCCCTTGGCCTCGAGCAGCGCGTCGATCGGCGCACGTGGCGGACGCTCCTCGCCCTCCAGGTCCGACAGCAGCGTGCGGACCGTTTCGGCCGCGTCGGACTTGTTGGTGCCGATCACGCCGGTCGGGCCGCGCTTGAGCCAGCCGGAGACGTACTCGCGCTCGCGCACCCGGCCCGCCTCGTTCGGGACGGTCTTGGTCGCGTCGGAGAACGGCACGCCGGGCAGCGGGACGCTCTGGTAGCCGACCGAGCGCAGCACCATGCCGACGGGCAGCGTCTCGAACTCGCCCGTGCCCGTCACCCGGCCCTCGGGCGACAGCCGGGTGCGTTCCAGCCTGATGCCCTCGACGCGGTCCGTGCCGAGGATCTCCACCGGGCGCAGCCAGAAGCGGACGTCCAGGCGGCGGGGGCGGCCGACCGGCTCGCGGGCGGCCCACGACTGCAGCACGTCGATGTTGCCGCGGATCTGCCTCGGGAAGTCGCCACCGAGGACGGCCGCCTCGTCCTTGCGCACGCACACGTCGGCGTTGGCCAGCTCGCCCAGCTCGCGCAGCTCCTTCAGGGTGAACTTGGCGTGCTCGGGGCCCCGGCGGCCGATCATGTGGACGGCCTTGACCTGGCTCTCCTCCAGGCGCTCCAGCACGTCACGCGGCACGTCGGTGGAGCTCAGCTCGGCGGCCGTCTTGGCCAGGACGCGCACGACGTCCACGGCGACGTTGCCGACGCCGATGACCGCGACCTCGGGGCTGTCGAGGGTGAACCGGCCGGGGTCGACGTCGGGATGGCCGCAGTACCAGTTGACGAAGTCGGTGGCTGCCACGCTGCCGGGAAGGTCCTCGCCGGGGATGCCGAGCTTCCTGTCGACCATCGCGCCCGTCGCGTACACCACCGCGTCGTAGGCGCGGAGCATCTCCTCGACCGACAGGTGCGCGCCGAGCGCGACACCGCCCAGGAAGCGCACCTGCGGGAGCTCCAGCACCCGCTGCAGGTAGTTGGCGATCGACTTGATGGACGTGTGGTCGGGCGCGACGCCGTACCTGACCAGCCCGTACGGCGTGGGCAGGCGTTCGAGGACGTCCACCTCCACCGGCTCGGCCGACTGTTTGACCAGTGCCTCAGCCGTGTAGATCCCGGCCGGCCCCGAACCGATGACCGCCACACGCAACGTCACGCTGCCTCCCTATGCCGGCGCTACTGTCTCACGGAGTACTGGGTGTAACCGGCCAGTTCGATCGATGTATCCCCGATCACGGGTGCGAACGAACTCGTCCTTCGTGAATACCGCAAGATCGCGATTTTTCCCGTTATATCCGCCCATGAGGGCGCGCGAACAGAGCGGGAACCCTCCGGGTCCGCCATCGTCCGGCACCCGCCCTTCCCCGTCGCGGATCGGGACATCCACGCCACCACGGGGCCTGTCGGCGTCCTCCGCCGGGCCCGGGGGAGCGGTGCTCGGACCCGGTCCGGCTTCTGTGCAGACACACCGGTTGCGCACGGGCACGCCGTACCTGTCGCGCGATGCCCTGACCAGCTCCGGCGAGAAGGCCCACTTCCAACCTACTCGCCGAGGGTCACTCCGCCACCCGGGCGCGCAGCGCGATCTTGTCGATCTTGCCGTTGGCGTTGGTGGGCAGGGCGTCCACCAGGATCAGCCGTTTCGGCACCTTGTAGTTGGACATGTTGGCCCGCGCCCAGGCGTGCAGGGCCTCGACGTCCACCGTCACGCCCGGCCTGGGCACCACGTACGCCCAGCCCGCCTCCCCCGAGCCGGGGTCGGGCACGCCGACCACGGCCGCCTGCGCCAGTGAGCCCTCGCGCAGCAGCAGCGACTCGACCTCGGCAGGAGAGACGTTGAAGCCGTTGACGATGTAGAGCTCCTTCTTGCGATCGACAATGGCGAGATTTCCGGACTTATCCAGCACGCCGATGTCGCCCGTGTGCAGCCATCCGGCGGGATCGATCACCTCGGCCGTCTTGTCGGGCTCGTCCCAGTAGCCGCGCATCACGCCGTAGCCGCGCTGCAGGATCTCGCCGCGCTCCCCGGCCGCGACCTCCCCGCCGTCGTCGTCCACGATCTTCACCTCGATGCCCGGCACCGGGCGGCCGGTGGTCGCGGCGATCACCTCGACGGGGTCCTCCGCCCTGGTCATGGAGACGACCGTGCCCTCCATCAGGCCGTAGGCGTTGATCACGCGCTCCAGGCCGACCCGCTCGACCAGCCGGGTGATCAGCGCGGCGGGCACGGCCGCGGCGCCGCAGATGGCCACCCGGAGCGACGACACGTCCGGCTCGGCGCGCTCCAGCTCGTCCAGCAGCCGGGAGAAGAGCGTGGGCGGGCCCGCGAGGACGCTCACCCTGCCGGACGCGATCAGCGACACCAGGGCGTCCGGGGTGAACGCGCGGATCGGCAGCATCGTGGCCCGGCGTAACAGGCAGGCGATCAACCCGGCGTTCAGCCCGAAACCATGGCTGAACGGGGCGATCACCGGGTAGCGGTCGTCCTCGCCCAGCGTCACGATCTCGGCCCAGTCCCAGTAGCCGCGCAGGACCTGGGCGTGGTCCAGCATGACGCCCTTGGGGGCGCCGGTCGTCCCGGACGTGGACATGATCTCGCACAGGTCCCCCGGCCGCACCGCCAGCGCCCGCTCCTCGCCGGTGGTCACGTCCGCGCCGAGCGCGCGCAGGTCCGAGGCCGCCAGCCACGAGCCGTCCCGCAGGCCGTCCGGGACGATCACGTGGCGCAGCGCGGGCAGCGGCGGCAGCAGGCCCGCCAGCACCGTCCCGCCGTGGCCCTCGCCCGTGAGCAGCATCTCCGCGCCGGTCCTGGCGATGAGCCCGGCGGCCTCGATGCCCTTGTACCGGGACGAGAGGGGCACGAGCACCCCGCCCGCGTCCCAGATGCCGAGCGCGTGCGCCACCCAGTACGGGTCGTTCACCCCCCACAGGGCCACCCGGTCGCCCGGCCTGACCCCGAGCGCGATCAGCCCCCGGGCGATCCCGGCCGCGCTCTCCCTGAGCCCGGCCATGGTCAGGCGCAGCCCGCCGTCCTCGACCACGGTCGCGTCGGGATGGCGGTCGGCCTGGTCGCGCAGCATGCGGGGGAGCGTCCCCCAGTCCGGCATCGGTCCCATCGGTCGGCGCCTCCTGGTGGGTTCCGCTCCTAGGTGATCAGCGCGCGGTCGCGGCCCAGATGGTGGCCGCGCAGGTCGGTCACGACGCCCGGCGTGACCGTCTCGGAGGTCTCGGACGCGACCTCCACGCCCAGCGAGATCGGCGTCAGCGACCGGACCGCCTGCTGGATCCGCGCCTTCCACATCGGGTTCGCGACCAGGCTCTCCCGGTTGAAGGTGACCGTGAGGACCGCGGCGTCCAGCGTGCCCTGCCTGCTGATCGTCAGCTCCCAGCCGGACACGCCGTCGATCTTCGCCAGCGCCTTGCCGATCCGGGGCAGCGAGAGCCACACGCCGCGCACCAGGACGTGCTCGCCGACCGTGTGCGCGGGTGCGGGCACGTCGTCGCCGTCGGCGCGCGCCGCCTGCCCGGTCCGCAGCACGGCGTCGCCGAGCGTCGCGTGCCGGTGCGGCGTGACCACCAGCTCGGCCAGGCCGGGGCCGGACGCGAGCTCGTCCTTGGCGAGCGCGGCCAGCCCCAGGACGCCGTCGGCGAGCGGTGTCAGCGGCGCGTCCTCCGAGTCACGCCAGGCCAGCGCGCCGCCGCCGAAGGGGCTCGCGTACACCTCTGTGACGCGTGCGGCGAACTCGCCCGCCAGGTGGCCGAGAGTCCGCTTCGTGGCGATCTCCCCGGTCAGGACGATGTGCCGGAGGCCCAGATCCAGCGGGTCCAGGAGGAACTCCAGGTGCAGGCGGGCCAGGAAGTCCATCGCGCCCGTCGGGGTCGCGACCAGCGTCGTCGCCTTCAGCGTCGACAGCGCGTGATGCAGGCGCATGCGCCCGCGCGGGCCGACGGACGCGGCGGCGTGGGCGATGTCCGCGGCGGCCGACGCCCAGAGCGCGCCCGCCGGTTCGGCCAGCGCCACCACGACCCGGTCCCGCTCGCCGACGCCCGCCGCGCGCAGCGCCGACCGGGTGAGCTCCGCCGCGACCGCGCGGTCCTCGGAGCCCATCGGGAAGACGCTGGCGGCGTCGGGGGAGACGAGCAGCAGCCCGGCCGCCGAGCCGCCGGCCGCGCCCAGGTCGTCACGGGTCAGCCAGCGAGCCATCACGCCGTCACCTCGGTCATGAACAGCTTCATCGAGTCGCACACCCGCTCATGCGCCAGGCCGCCCACCTGGGCCTGGATGATCAGATCCGTGGCGCCCGCCTCCGCGATGCGCGCGAGGGCCTTGCGCGAGCCCTCCACGTCGTCCACCACGACCATCAGGTGCTCGCGCAGCGTGGCCATCGACTCCTCCGGCGGCAGCCCGGCCGCGAGCTGGCCGAGCACCCGGTGGGTGGCGTGGCGGGCGTCGTAGTAGTCGGGCGGGGTGACCAGGTTGACCTGGCGGCGGATGTACCACAGGACGGCGTCGGCGGCCGTCGCGGTGGCCTCGTCCCTGGTGGGGGCGACGTACCAGGGGATCATCAGCGCGATCCGCCGGGTGGCCGGGTCGAAGCCGCTGGCCGCCAGGCAGTCGCGGTACTGGGCGATGTCGGCCGCCACGTCGTCGATGCCCTTCAGCATGGTCATCCCGAGCAGGTTGTAGCCGTGCCTGGCCGCGGCCAGGTAGCCCTCCAGGGACGTGGAGGCCACCCAGACCGGCGGGTGCGGCTCCTGCACCGGACGCGGATAGACCGCCACGTCCGGGATCTCGAAGAACTCGTTGGAACGGCTGATCGGCTCGCCGTCGGCCTCCCAGATGGCGAGCGTGGCCTCCAGGGAGTCCTCCCAGATCTGCCGCGACTTCTCGAACGGTCGCTGGAAGGCCTGGTACTCCAGCGGGGACGCGCCCCTGCCGGTGCCGAACTCCACCCGCCCGCCGCTGAGGACGTCCAGCGTGGCGATGCGTTCGGCCGTCCTGATCGGGGACTGGAACGGCAGGAGCACCACGCCGAGCCCCAGGTGGATGCGCTCGGTGCGCTGGGAGATGGCGGCGAGCACCAGGTCGGGGGCGGAGGAGTGGGAGAAGCCGCGGGTGAAGTGGTGCTCGACGAACCAGGCCGTGTCGAAGCCCAGCCTGTCGCCGAGCACCACCTGGTCGATCACGTTCTGGAACGCCTGTCGTTCGACCTCGCGGGTTCGCCCGCGAACCTCCAGCTCGTATCCCAGGCTGATCCGTAGGGACGTCATCGCGCCTCCGGCTAGTTGATGAACCAAGCGCTCGCTTGGGAGAGCGTATCAGCGCCCGGGACTTGCGGGAAGGGCGCGTACGCGATCAGAGTGGATGCTCGTGAGGCGAAAGCACGCGCCACGGCGGCCGAAAGATGGCACGCTCCCTGGCATGGGGGACGACGAACTCTCGCCCACCAGCGCGCGCCGGTACGAAGCCCTCGGGCGGGTGATGGCCGCGCTGGCGTCCGAGGCCGAGTTCATCGAGACCTGCCGCGACCTGACCTGGTGGCGCGCCGCCGACCAGTCCTGGCACGTCGAGTGGCGCGACGGGCCCTACGCCTCCGAGGTCGCCGCCCTCCTCGTCGAGCAGGTGGGCGCGCCCGACGGCTCCCTCGCCACCGCCGCCGGGCCCGGTGGCAGCGCCTCGGCCGTCCTCGACGTCATGGGCGTCCGCTTCGAACTGCGCGCCATCGACCCCATGGGCAGGGCGCGGGTACGCACGCGCCCCGGTTTCTGGCGGCTCGCCGAGGCCCTCGACACCACCCGCCGCACCAACGCCCGCCAGCCCTGGGAGGAACTGCTGGGCGGCTAGGCGTTCTGGTACTGTTGCCGCCGCATGTCGCGCACGACCTAGGAGGTGAGACCCATTACCGCTGTAGCAGGCCGGGTGCTCTCACCTGAGGTCTCCTCGACATAGGGGCCGTGGGGGCGCCCGACGGCATCCCGAAAGGCTTCCCCGTGTCACCTTCCCCCTCTTCGCTCTCCCCGTCCGCCATCGTCGCCAGGCTCCGGGCCGTCGGCTGCGTCTTCGCCGAGGACGAGGCGCGGCTGCTCCTGTCCACGGCACAGACCCCCGACGACCTCGCCGCCATGGTGGACCGGCGCGTCGCCGGCCTGCCCCTCGAACACGTCCTCGGCTGGGCGGAGTTCTGCGGGCTGCGCATCGCCGTGGACCCCGGGGTCTTCGTCCCCCGCCGCCGCACCGAGTTCCTCGTCCACCGGGCCGCCGCCCTGGCCGGCGAGCCGGCCGGGGCGGTGGTCGTCGATCTGTGCTGCGGCTCGGGGGCGCTGGGCGTCGCGCTGGCCGTCGCCCTCGGGCGGGTCGAGCTGCACGCCGCCGACATCGACCCGGCCGCGGTGCGGTGCGCCCGGCGCAACCTCGCCGACGTCGGCGGCCACGCGTACGAGGGCGACCTGTACGAGCCGTTGCCCGCCACGCTGCTCGGCCGCGTCGACGTCCTGCTCGCCAACGTGCCCTACGTGCCCACCGGGGAGGTCGGCCTGCTGCCGCCGGAGGCCCGCGTCCACGAGGCGCGGGTGGCGCTCGACGGCGGCGCGGACGGGCTCGACGTCCTGCGCCGGGTGACCGCCGAGGCGTTCCGATGGCTGGCGCCCGGTGGCCACCTGCTGTTCGAGACGAGCGAGCGCCAGGTGCCGCAGGCCGTCGAGATCGTGACCGGCGACGGCCTGACCGCGACGGTCGCGACCTCCGACGAGCTGTACGCCACGGTCGTCATCGGAACCAGGCCCGCCGCCTGAAAGCGCCGGGCCCTGGAGAGGGGCGGTTCAGCCGGCCCCCTCCAGCACGGTCGCGGCCAGGCGGGCGCGGTGCGCCTGGGGCGGGCCGAACAGCTGCGCGTCCGAGCCGGCCCGCTTGAGGTAGCGGTGTGCCGGGTGCTCCCACGTCACCCCGATCCCGCCGTGCACCTGGATGTTCTCGCCGGACGCCGTCAGGTACGCCTCCGTGCAGTACGAGCCCGCGACCGCCGCGTGCGCCGCCGAGCGGTGCGCCGCCAGGGCCGCCGACCTGGCCGACTCCACGAGCAGCAGGACGTCCGCCAGCTTGTGCTTGATCGCCTGGAACGACCCGATCGGACGGCCGAACTGGCGCCGCCGCCTGGCGTGCTCGGTGGCCATCTCCAGGCACCGCTGCGCCCCGCCCACCTGCTCGGCCGCCAGGGCGGCGACGCCGAGGTCGCGCACCCGTTCCCAGCCCCGCCCGTCGCCCGCCCGCCGCACCGGGACGCCCTCGAAGACCAGCTCCGCCAGCGGCCTGCTCTCGTCCACCGTCCGGTACGGGACGCGCCCCGACGGCGCCGCCTCCACCAGCCGGCCGCCGGCGTAGACGAGCACCACCTCGCCCTCCAGCGCGTACGGCACCCGCCCGGTGAGCCGTCCCGACTCCAGCCGCAGCTCACCGTCGCCGGGCAGCACCACGGTCGCGGTCACCGCCCCCTCGGCCAGTGCGGGCAGCAACCGGGACATGGCCGCCTCGTCCCCGCCCGCCTTGACCGCCTCGACGGCCAGCACGGCCGTCTGCAGGTAGGGGTGCGGCGACAGGGCCCTGCCCAGTTCCTCGGCCACCACCCCCGTTTCGGCCGGACCGCATCCCGCTCCGCCGTACCGCTCGGGGACGGCCAGCCCGGCGACCCCCAGATCCCGGGCGAACGCCTGCCACGGCGCGCCGGGCCGGTCGGCGAGATAGGCGCGGACAACGGCGCGCAATTCCTCGGTGTGATCCACCGACATAGCTTAACCAAGCGATTGTTCAACTTAAATACGGTTAACCGGAATTTGCCTTTTCTGTAGGGCCACATAATCTGGGCATGGCCATCCCCAAAGGTTCGCGGGGGATGGATGACCTGGGATGGAGATGGACGAAACCGCAATCGACTATGCCGACTTCGCCGAATACGACCGGCGACAGCGCGGCATAGAACGTCATGTGCTGGTGGCCTTTGTAGGAGGACTGGTCGTCGGCCTCGTGGGCATGCTCATCTCCGGTAAGGGCCCGGGCTGGCTCGGGCAGCTTTACGACCCCTACGCCTATCTGGCGCTGGCGGTGGCCGTGGGGGTGAGCGCGTCGGGCTTCGGCTGGGCGCTGCTGACCACGTTCCTGGCGGCCGTGTCGACGCTCGTCGCGGCCATGGGCGGCAGCGCCCTGCGCGGCGACCTGGCCTTCGACGTCGTCGGCGGCAGCGCCGCCGGGCTGAACTGGACCCTCGCGATGCTGGTCGGCCTCGGCCTGCTCGGCAACGTGACCCGCCGGATGGACCGCTGGGGAGACCTCGCGGCAGGAGCCGTCGGGGCCGCGCTGCTGGTGGACGTGATCGACCGCGCGACGCCGGGCTTCATCGACACCGAGCGGGCGTTCTGGCCGGGCCCCGCCATGGTGGTCGGCGCCCTGTCGCTCGCCACGGTGATCGCGCTGCGCCGCGACACCCGCGGCCGGGCCCGCGCGCTCTTCCTGTCGATCGGCTGCGCGGGCCTGTTCGCCGTCGGCCTGGCGGCTGTGCTGGCAGGATGGCTCCACGTCGGGGGATAACGCCGCGCGACAGGCCGCCCCGAGTCGATAGCCTGTAATCCTCACATCCGGGCTCGAGCAAGGAGTAGCCGTGTTGCTGCGCATGTCGTCGTTGTTTCTTCGCACCCTGCGGGACGACCCGGCAGACGCGGAAGTGCCGAGCCACAAGCTCCTGGTCCGCGCCGGTTACGTCCGGCGGGTCGCGCCCGGCATCTACTCGTGGCTGCCCCTCGGCAAGCTGGTGCTGGAGAACGTCGCCCGCATCGTCCGCGAGGAGATGAACCGGATGGGCGGCCAGGAGGTGCTCTTCCCCGCCCTGCTGCCCCGCGAGTACTACGAGGCCACCGGCCGCTGGACGGAGTACGGCGACACGCTCTTCCGCCTCCACGACCGCAAGGGCGCCGACTACCTTCTCGGCCCCACGCACGAGGAGCTCTTCACCGACATGGTCAAGGGCGAGTACTCCTCGTACAAGGACTACCCGGTCACGCTCTACCAGATCCAGACCAAGTACCGCGACGAGGCCAGGCCCAGGGCGGGCATCCTGCGCGGGCGCGAGTTCGTCATGAAGGACTCCTACTCCTTCGACCTCGACGACGACGGCCTCAAGCACTCCTACGAGCAGCACCGCGACACCTACATCCGCACCTTCGACCGGCTCGGCGTCAACTACAAGATCGTGTTCGCCACGTCGGGCGCGATGGGCGGCTCGGCCTCGGAGGAGTTCCTCGCGCCGACCCCCACCGGCGAGGACACCTTCGTCGCCTGCCACTCCTGCGGCTACGCGGCCAACGCCGAAGCCGTCACCACCACGCCCCCGGCCGCCCGCTCCCTCGACGGCCTGGAGCCGCAGCAGGTCCTCGACACCCCCGGCACGCCCACCATCGAGAGCCTGGTGTCGTACGTCAACGAGCACCACGGCCTGTCGATCACCGCCGCCGACACGCTCAAGAACGTCGTCGTCAAGGTCGCCACCCCCGGGTCCGACAAGGTCGAGACGCTGGTCATCGGCGTGCCCGGCGACCGCGAGGTCGACTTCAAGCGCCTGGAGGCGTCGCTCGCCCCCGGCGAGCCCGCCATCTTCGAGGCCGAGGACTTCGCCAAGCACCCCGGCCTGGTGCGCGGCTACATCGGCCCGCAGGTCCTGCGCGCCCTCGGCATCCGCTACCTGGTCGACCCCCGCGTCGTCACCGGCACCTCCTGGGTCACCGGCGCTAACGAGCCGGGCAGGCACGCCGCCAACGTGGTGGCCGGGCGCGACTTCGTCCCCGACGGCACGATCGAGGCCGCCGAGGTGCGCGCCGGAGACCCCTGCCCCCGTTGCGGCTCCCCGCTGTCGATCGACCGCGGCATCGAGATCGGCCACATCTTCCAGCTCGGCCGCAAGTACGCCGACGCCGCCGGGCTCGACGCGCTCGGCCCCGACGGCAAGCCGATCCGCATCACGATGGGCTCGTACGGCGTCGGCGTGTCACGGGCCGTGGCGGTCGTCGCCGAGCAGCTGCACGACCAGCTCGGCCTGGTGTGGCCGCGCGAGGTGGCCCCCGCCGACGTGCACATCGTCGGCACCGGCAAGGAGAACCAGATCGAGGTGGCCCTGGAGCTGGCCGGCGAGCTGGAGTCGCGCGGCCTGCGCGTCCTGGTCGACGACCGGGCGGGCGTGTCGCCGGGCGTCAAGTTCAAGGACGCCGAGCTCCTGGGCATGCCCACCATCCTCGTCATCGGCCGCGGCCTGGCCTCGGGCGTCGTGGAACTGCGCGACAGGGTGTCGGGCTCCAAGGAGGAGATCCCGCTCGCCGAGGCCGCCGACCGCATCGTCGCCGCCTGCTCCTAGCCACGCGGGCCTGTACGGCGGGGCACCCGCCGTACAGGCCCGTCGAGGCGCGTGGCGTCAGTCCATGGCGGCGGGCAGCGCGATCCTGCCCCGGCGGCGCAGCAGCGCCGGGCCGACCAGGCAGGCGGCCGCGACCAGCAGGATGACACCGGACGGGTGACGAACACCGTCGGATCGCCCTCGCTGAACGCCGGCGCCCGCCGGAACTGCACCTCCATCAGCGGCCCGAGCACCGCGCCCAGAATCAGCGGCGCCACCGGGTAGCCCGCCGCCGCAGCGCGTTGACTCCGCTGTCTTCGTGTAGTGCCTTGGGCATGGCGCCACAGCCTGGACATATATCCCGTCGCGGACAAGAAGATTGACGCCAGCGCGGTAATGTGCAGGGTGCCCGTCACGCTCCTCCTGCCCTCCCCCGACTCGAACTCGATCACCGTCGGCGTATCACCGCTCGCCGAGCTCAGCGCCTGCCTGCACGCCCTCGACGAGCCAGGTCACCACCCCGCCGCGGCGCGCTGGGTGGCCAGGGCGCACACGGAGATCGACGAGGACCTCCTGGTCAGGGCGACCGCGTGGGCGCCGCTGTGGAGCGCCTTCCGGGCCCGGTACCTGCTGCCGCTGTCGCCTGGCCGAGCCAGGTCGCTCGCGGGCGAGCTGGCCGAGATCGAGGCCCTTCCGATCGGCGACTTCACGGCCATGACCCTGCAGGCGCTCATCGGCAAGAACGGCGCCGGGGTCGGCGAGAACGTGCTGCACCGGCTGAGGCTGATCTCCTCCAGCAGGGTGGAGCTGGGCACCCGGTTGTACGACGACCCGCAGGGCTTCAGGCGGGAACTGACCGCCTTCCTCGAGGCGTTCGCCGCCGCGGCGTTCGACGCGGAGTGGCCCGCGCTGCGTGCGGCCCTCGCGGCCGAGGCCGCGGTCCGCGAACGCGCGCTCGACCAGCGTGGCGCGATGGTGATCGCCGACTTCCCCGCGGCCAGGGCCGTCGACCGGCGCCGGATCGTCCTGGACAAGCTCTACAACGCCACCGCGCGCATCGACGCCGACCGGCCGTGCCTGCTCGTGCCCACCCTTCACGGCCGGCCGCATCTCGTCGTCAAGCACTATCCGGGCTACCCCGTCGTCATCCAGTACGGCGTCGGCACCTCGGCCGGACCGTCACTGGAGACCGCGCGGCACCGACTGGCCGTCCTGCAGGACCCGACCAGGCTCAAGCTCTGCTACGCCATCCTGCGCAACCCGGTGGCCACGGCCGAGCTCGCCACCCAGCTCGGCATGACCGCGCCACAGGTGTCCAGGCACCTGCGCAAGCTCAGGGAGGCCCAGCTGGTGCACGTCCACCGGCGGGGTTCGGTGGTCTACTACCAGCTCGACGCCGAGGCGATCGAGCGGCTCGGCTCCGACCTGCTGTCGGTGCTCCACCGATGATCGTCAGGTGCCCCCCGGCATCCCGGGGAACGCCGTGGTGATCTTGGGCTGGAGGGCGTACGACCTCCCGGTCGACTCCTGCATGGCCAGGGCCGCGTACTTGCGCAGGGAGAGATCCTGGGCCGCGGCCAGTTCCAGATAGGCGGCGGTGACGCCGGTCTCCACTTGGACCGCGAGGGTGATCGCCTGGCTCGCCGTGGAGGGGATCAGCGGGAGGGCGTAGGAGGCGGCCGGCTCCGCGGGCCTGGCGCCGCGCGAGGTGAGCAGGGTGCGGAGCTGGTCGCGGCGGGCCCGGTGGGCGTCGAACGCGGTGGTGACCCTGGCGCGGAGCGCACCCGTGGTGCGGGCGCCGATCAGCCCGTACGCGAACACCGCCGCGTGCTCGGCGGACAGCGCCTTGCCGAGCTTCTCGACGTCGCCGGCGTTTCCGGGCGCCCGCGCGGCGTCGGCGCTCACGGCGGCGTCTCCGGGCGTCCGCATGCGGCCGGCGCTCACAGCGACCTCGGCAGGGCCAGGACGTGGGCCGCCTCGCAGGCGCCGATGCTGGCGATCAGCTGCGCGAGGGCGGGAGAGGCGTCGGCGAGCTGGCGGGTTCTCTGGGCCGCCGATCTGCGCTCGAGGTCGCGGAGTTTGGGGAGGGACGTCTTCGGGGTGGCGGTGGGGGTGGGCTGCGAGGGGGACGGGGTCGTGGGCTTCGCGGAGGGCGTCGCCGGGCGGCGGTGCTTGCGGAGTTCGTCCAGGTGGGCCTGGTGGCGGTCGCGGAACGGGGCGAGCGCGTCGTGGCCCGCCGCGACCAGCGAGGAGTACAGCGCGACCGTGCGCTCCTTGTCGGCGATCAGCGTGCGCAGCAGGACCTGCTCGGGAGGCTCCGTGACGGGAGAGGGCCGCGGGGAGCCTGAGGTGCTGCAGGCCGTGACCGCTGCGGCGGCCGCTCCGCCCGCCAGCACGGCTCGCCGGGTGAGGGAACGCGGGCGCACGAGCGAGGACCTCCAGTGATACGGAACGCAGATAGCATCGTAAGGGCTCGGGCCCGCACAGGCCGTCAGGCGACGCTCGGCGTTCGACCGCGCCGAGTGGCGCTCTTCGCGTGCCTGCGTACAGATAGGGTGTCAACTGTCGTCGCTGGCTGAACGGCCAGGCGGCGGGAGAGCCCGTGGCGAGGTCCGCCCGGCTGAGACATGACAATAGGGGAGGTCGATATGGGCAGCGCATCACCCCGCGACCACCTGATGAAGCTCCTTGAGCCCGTCGTCGGCGCGGAGGGCCTCGATCTGGAGGACGTCACGATCACCCAGGCCGGCAAGCGCCGGTTGCTGCGCGTGATCGTCGACCGCGACGGGGGCGTGAGCCTCGACGACGTGGCCGAGGTGAGCCAGGCTGTGTCCACGGCCCTCGACGAGGACGACGCGATGGGTCACGTGGCCTACACGCTCGAGGTCTCCTCGCCGGGCGTCGACCGTCCGCTGACCGAGCCGCGCCACTGGAGACGCGCGGCCAAGCGGCTGGTGAAGGCCGAACTGAAGGACGGCACCGTGGTCGAGGGCCGGGTGCGGTCCGCCGACGACAGCGCCGTCGAGCTCGACGTCGACGGCGCCGTCCGCGCACTCGACTATCAGGACCTGACCCGCGGACGGGTACAGGTGGAGTTCCGCCGCTTCGACGACGACACCGACGTCGACGGCGACGAAGGCTAAGGGGGAGCCTCGTGGACATCGACATGAGCGTCCTGCGCAGCCTGGAGCGGGAGAAGGACATCTCCTTCGACCTCGTCGTGAAGGCGATCGAGGATGCGCTGCTGATCGCCTACTTCCGCACTGACGGCGCCGCCCAGAAGGCCCGCGCCGAGCTCGACAGGACCAGCGGTCACGTCATGATCTGGGCGGCCGAGCTCGACGAAGAGGGCGAGGTGGTCAGGGAGTACGACGACACCCCGGGCAACTTCAGCCGGATCGCCGCCACCACCGCCAAGCAGGTCATCCTGCAGCAGCTCCGCGACGCCGAGGACGAGATCAACTTCGGCGAGTTCGCCAGCCGCGAGGGCGAGCTGGTCTCCGGCGTCATCCAGCAGGGTAAGGATCCCCGGGTCGTGCTGGTCGACCTCGGCAAGATCGAGGCCGTGCTGCCGCACAACGAGCAGGTGCCCGGCGAGGAGTACGCCCACGGCGAGCGCATCCGCGCCTACGTGGTGCAGGTGAAGAAGGGGCACAAGGGGCCCTCGGTCACGCTGTCGCGTACCCACCCGGGGCTGGTCAAGAAGCTGTTCGCGCTGGAGGTCCCCGAGATCGCCGACGGCACCGTGGAGATCGCTGCGGTGGCGCGCGAGGCGGGCCACCGCACGAAGATCGCGGTCAGGTCCCGCAAGGCGGGCGTCAACGCCAAGGGCGCGTGCATCGGCCCGATGGGCTCGCGGGTCCGCAACGTGATGACGGAGCTGCACGGCGAGAAGATCGACATCATCGACTGGTCGGAGGACCCCGCCGAGTTCGTGGGGAATGCCCTGTCGCCGGCACGTGTTTCCCACGTAGAGGTTCTCGATCTCGAGGGGCGCGTCGCGCGGGTGACCGTGCCCGACTACCAGCTCTCCCTGGCCATCGGCAAGGAAGGGCAGAACGCGCGGCTCGCCGCCAGGCTCACCGGGTGGCGGATCGACATCCGCCCCGACACCCAGGCCGAGGATCCCGCCGGTTCCGTAGATGCGTCAACACGGTAGTCTGGAATATGGTGGCCACGCGGCCCCACAGCGCACCTGTGTGGGCTGCAGGGTTCGCACGGCTAAGTCCGAGCTGCTCCGCCTGGTGCGGGTCGAGGATCAGGTGATCCCTGACCTGCGCGGACGACTCAGCGGGCGCGGTGCATCGCTGCATCCGTCCATGAGCTGTCTGGAGCTTGCCGAGCGTCGCCGAGCGTTTCTGCGCGCGTTCCGCGTGCCGGGGCCGCTTGACGTCTCGCGCGTGCGGGCGCACCTGGAAGAGGAGAACCACATGTCATGTAGGACGCCGAGTTGATGGGCGGAGTCAGATTGCTATGAGCGCCTGATGAGCACGCGGCGATGAAGACGTCAAGTTAACGACGGTCCGGACGGCACAGCCAGCCTCCCGGGCCGAGTAAGGGAGTGCAGTGGCGAAGGTCCGGGTATACGAGCTCGCTAAGGAGTTCGGCGTAGAGAGCAAGGTCGTCATGGCCAAGCTCCAGGAGATGGGAGAGTTCGTCCGCTCGGCGTCCTCGACCATCGAGGCGCCGGTGGTCCGCAGGCTCACCGAAGCTCTGGGCGCATCGAAGGGTGGGCCCTCCAGGGGCGGCGGTTCGTCGTCCAAGCCGCAGCCGCCAAGGGCTGCGCCCCGGCCGGCCGAAAGCCAGGCCGGCAACGGCGCCGAAGCGGCGCCGATCCCTCAAGCACCGCGTCCGGGTCCCAGGCCCGGCCCGCGTCCTGGCCCCGCGAGCGCCCCGCGCCCGCCGGCGCCTCAGCAGCAGCCGCCTCAGCAGCCTGAGGCCGCTCGTGGCGAGCCGACCTCAGGGGCTCCGCAGGCCCGTTTCGAGAGCGGCGCGCGTCCCACTCCGGGTCCGCGTCCCGGGCCTGCCGCGCGTTCGGGTCCCAAGCCCGGCCCCGCGGCCCGTCCGGGTGGCGCGCCCTCCGGTGGCGGTACCCCGTCGGCTCCGCGTCCCGGGGCTCCCGCCGGTGGCGGTCCTCGTCCGGGGCCCGGGCCCAAGCCGGGTCCGCGTGGCCCGCGTCCGGGCAACAACCCGTTCTCGTCCAACGCCAGCGGCATGGGGCAGTCCCGGCCGCCGCGTCCCGGTGGCAACCGCGACGGTGGCGGTCCCGGGCAGCGTGAGCGCCGTGACGGCCCGCCGCGCGAGGGCGCTGGGCCGCGTCCGCCGCAGAGCCGTGGTGGCGGCGACGCCAGGCCGGGCACGCCCGGTCCGCGTCCGGGTCCGCCCGGTGCCGCCGGTCCGCGTCCCGGGCCCGGCGCCGGTGGTCCCCGTCCTGGTGGGCCGCGTCCCAACCCGATGATGATGCCGCAGGGCCGTCCTGCCGGTCCCGGTGGCGGCGGTGGTCGTCCCGGTGGCGGTGGCGGCGGTCGTCCCGGCGGTGGCGGCGGTGGCCGTCCCGGCGGTGGCGGTGGTCGTCCCGGTGGCGGCGGCGGCTTCGCCGGTCGTCCCGGCGGCGGTGGCGGCGGTGGCCGTCCTGGCACCAGCACCGGTGGTCCCGGTGGTGGCGGCGGCGGTTTCGCCGGTCGTCCCGGCGGCGGTGGCCGCGGTCGCGGCGGTGGCACGGCGGGCGCGTTCGGTCGCCCGGGTGGCCGTCCCGCGCGTGGTCGCAAGTCCAAGCGCCAGAGGCGCCAGGAGTTCGACAACATGTCGGCGCCGGCGATCGGTGGCGTGCAGGTCGCTCGTGGCAACGGCGCGACGATCCGCCTTCCGCGCGGTGCGTCGCTGTCCGACTTCGCCGACCGCATCGGTGCGAACCCGGCCTCGCTGGTGCAGATCATGCTGCACCTCGGCGAGATGGTGACCGCCACGCAGTCGGTCAACGAGGAGACCCTGCAGCTGCTCGGTCAGGAGCTCGACTACAACATCCAGGTCGTCAGCCCGGAGGAGGAGGACCGCGAGCTTCTCGAGGCCTTCGACATCGAGTTCGGCGAGGACGAGGGCGACGAGGGCGACCTCGCCGCGCGTCCGCCGGTCGTGACCGTCATGGGTCACGTCGACCACGGTAAGACCAAGCTGCTCGACGCCATCCGCAAGACCAACGTGGTGGCGCGCGAGGCGGGTGGCATCACCCAGCACATCGGCGCTTACCAGGTCGCCACCGAGCACGAGGGCGAAGACCGGAAGATCACCTTCATCGACACCCCGGGTCACGAGGCGTTCACCGCCATGCGTGCCCGAGGCGCCAAGTCCACCGACATCGCGGTGCTGGTGGTCGCGGCCGACGACGGTGTGAAGCCGCAGACCATCGAGGCGCTCAACCACGCCCAGGCGGCCGACGTGCCGATCGTGGTCGCGGTCAACAAGGTCGACAAGGAGGGCGCCGACCCCAACAAGGTCAGGGCGCAGCTCACCGAGTACGGCCTGGTGGCGGAGGAGTACGGCGGCTCGACGCTGTTCGTCGACATCTCGGCCAAGAACGGCACGGGCATCGACCAGCTGCTCGAGGCGATCCTGCTGACCGCCGACGCCGAGCTCGACCTGCGGGCCAACCCGACGATGGACGCCCAGGGCATCGCGATCGAGGCGCACCTCGACAAGGGCCGCGGCCCCGTCGCGACCGTCCTGGTCCAGCGCGGCACGCTCCGCGTCGGCGACTCGATCGTGTGTGGCGAGGCCTTCGGCCGCGTCCGCGCGATGCTCGACGACAACGGCGACGCGGTCGAGGAGGCCACGCCGTCCCGTCCGGTCCTGGTGATGGGTCTGACGGCCGTGCCGAGCGCCGGTGACAACTTCATCGTCGTCACCGACGACCGGATGGCCCGGCAGATCGCCCAGCAGCGCGCGGCGCGCAAGCGCAGCGCCGACATGGCGAAGTCGAGCCGTCGCCGCACCCTCGAGGAGCTGTTCAGCGACCTCGAGAAGGGCCGCGTCGACGAGCTCAAGCTCATCATCAAGGGTGACGTGTCCGGTTCGGTCGAGGCCCTGGAAGACGCCCTGCTCAAGATCGACGTCGGCGACGAGGTCAGGCTCCGTGTCCTGCACCGCGCCGTCGGTGCGATCACCGAGTACGACGTCAACCTGGCCGTCGCCGACGACAACGCGGTCATCATCGGCTTCAACGTCCGCCCCGAGCCTCGGGCGCGCGACCTGGCCGAGCGCGAGGGCGTCGACATCCGCTACTACTCGGTCATCTACCAGGCGATCGAGGAGATCGAGGCGGCGCTCAAGGGCATGCTCAAGCCCGAGTTCGAAGAGGTCCAGATGGGCACGGCGGAGGTCCGCGAGATCTTCAAGGTGCCGAAGATCGGCAACATCGCCGGTTCGCTGGTCCGCTCCGGCCTGATCGTCCGCAACAGCAAGGCCAGGGTGATCCGCGACGGCGTCGTCATCGCCGACAACCTGACCGTCTCGTCGCTGCGGCGCTTCAAGGAGGACGCGACCGAGGTCCGCGAGGGCTTCGAGTGCGGCATCGGGGTCGGCTACAACGACCTCAAGATCGACGACGTCATCGAGACGTTCGAGATGCGGGAGAAGCCGCGCGGCTGACAACAACGCGGCCGGGCGCCCGGCGGGACATCCGCCGGGCGCCTCTCGTACGCACCGCCCCGGTCCCCACCGCACCGGGGCGGGCGTGCCTTTCACTCACCAGTACAAGCGGTGGTCGCCAACGATGTATGTGGGTGCCCTTACCCTGGACATCCTGCTCGGCGATGTCAGGTCGCTGAAGCAGAAGAGAGCCGTCGTGCGTCCCCTGGTCGCCGAGGTGCACCGGCGCTTTCCCGGCGTCGCCGTGGCCGAGACCGGCCATCTCGACCTGCATCGCAGGGCTGAGATCGGCATCGCGGTCGTCTCAGCCTCAGCCGGCAACTGCAAGGAGGTCCTGGACGCCTGCGAGCGGCTGGTGGCCTTCCGCCCGGAGATCGAGCTGCTGTCGGCCAGGCAGCGGCTCTACAACGACGAAGACTGAACGAAGCACGACCCGCCCGTCGTGCGTGAGGGGGAGCGAACATGGTGGATGTAGCACGAGCGCGCAAGCTCGCCGACCGCATCCAGCAGATCGTCGCCGAGATGCTGGAGCGCCGGATCAAGGACCCGCGCCTGGGCTTCGTCACCGTGACCGACACGCGCATCACCGCCGACCTGCGTGAGGCCACGGTCTACTACACGGTGTTCGGTTCCGAAGCGGAGCGCGCCGACAGCGCTGCCGCCCTTGAGAGCGCGAAGGGGATCATCCGCTCCGAGGTGGGCCGCCAGACCGGCGTGCGTTTCACCCCGACGCTGACGTTCAGGCACGACCCGCTGCCCGACAGCGCGCGCCAACTCGACGACCTGATCAACGCCGCCAGGGCGAAGGACGAAGAGGTCGCCCGCAAGGCGGCGGGCGCCGAGTACGCCGGCGACGCCGACCCGTACCGCAAGCCTGAAGAGGACGAGTCCGAGACGTGACTCCCGACGTGCGCGACAGAACGGGCCGCCCGTCCCGCAGGCAGGCGGCGCGGGGCGGCGTGATCCCCGAGGCGTCCTGGCGGCGGGCGGTCGAGCTGGTCCGGCAGGCTGACGAGGTGGCGCTGGCCTGCCACGTCACGCCCGACGGCGACGCGCTGGGCTCGATGCTGGCCACCGCGCTCGTCCTGCGCGCCACGGGCAAGCGGGTGGTCGCGTCCTTCGGCGACCACCACTTCGACGTGCCCCGCCTGCTGCGCTTCCTGCCCGGCCAGGACATGCTCGTACCGCCCGACGCCTACCCGTCGGCGCCCGAGCTGATGATCGTGTTCGACTCGCCCACGGTGGAGCGGCTCGGCCTGCTCGCGCCGAGCGCCTCCCGGGCGCGCGAGGTCATCGTGGTCGACCACCACGCGTCCAACGCCGGGTTCGGCACGCTCAGGCTGGTCGACCCGTCGGTGGCGGCCACCGCCATGCTGGTCGAGCAGCTGGTCTACCGGCTGGGCGGCGTCCTGGACCGTGACATCGCCACCTGCCTGTACGCGGGGCTGGTGACCGACACCGGGTCGTTCAAGCACTCTTCGACCACGCCCGCCGTGCACCAGATGGCCGCCAGGCTGGTCGCCACCGGGCTGCGCACCGACGAGATCGCCCGCGAACTGTGGGACCGGTCTCCGTTCGGCTACCTGAAGGTGCTCGCCGCCGGGCTCGATCGGGTGAGGCTGGAGGACGACCTGGTGTGGACGTACATCACCCGGGTCGACAGGGCCGCCTACGGCCTGCCGTACGCGGAGCTGGAAGGCATCATCGACGTCATCCGCCGCACCGACGAGGCGCAGGTGGCGCTGGTGATGAAGGAGGACGACCAGGGCGCCTGGCAGGTGTCCACGAGGTCGAAGGGCGCTGTGGACGTGGCGGCGATCTGCGCCGCGCTGGGCGGCGGCGGCCATCACAACGCGGCGGGGTTCACCTCGCACGACAGCGTCGAGGAGACCATCGGCCGGTTCCGGGGGCTGCTCGCAGAGACGACTGGAGAGGCTTGATGGCCGAAAGCGGCTTGATCATCGTCGACAAGCCGGCCGAGTGGACGTCCCATGACGTGGTGGCCAGGCTGCGTCGGCTCGCGGCGACCCGGCGCGTCGGGCATGCGGGCACGCTCGACCCGATGGCGACGGGCGTGCTGGTCATCGGCGTGGAGAAGGCGACCAGGCTGCTCGGCCATCTGGCGCTGACCGAGAAGGTCTACGAGGCGACGATCCGGCTCGGCGTGACCACCAACACCGACGACGCCGAGGGCGAGGTCGTGGCGACCGCGTCCGCCGCGTCGGTGCCGTCCGAGGCGGTGCTGAAGGGCGTGGCCGCGCTCACCGGGCCGATCATGCAGGTCCCGCCGCAGGTCAGCGCGATCAAGGTGAACGGCCAGCGGGCCTACAAGCTGGCGCGGGCGGGAGAGGACGTCGAGCTGGCGTCCAGACCGGTGACCGTGCACGAGTTCGCGGTGACGGCCGTCCGGCCGAATGGTGACATGGTGGACGTCGACGCGACGGTCCGCTGCTCGTCCGGCACCTACATCCGGGCGCTGGCCCGCGACCTCGGCGCCGCGCTGGGGGTGGGCGGCCATCTCACCCACCTGCGCCGTACTCGGGTGGGCCCCTACGACCTGTCGCTGGCCCGCACGCTCGACCAGCTCGCCGAGGAGTGCGTGGTGCTCCCCATCGCCGACGCCGTCTCGGCGGCGTTCCCGCGCCGGGACGTGACTCCCGAGGAGGCCAGGGTGGTCCAGCACGGCGGCAGGCTGCCCGCCGCCGGCCTGGGCAAGGGCCCGATCGGCGTGTTCGGCCCCGACGGGGCCCTGCTCGCCCTGGTGGAGGAGCAGGGCCGGATCGCCAAACCGCTCGCGGTGTTCGTCTAGGAGCCGCACCGGTAGGCGCGCACCTCGGTAGGGGCCGCTGGTGAGTGTGACCTCGACCGGGGTGGTGAAGTGCCGTCAGAGATCGGACGTCTAGGGCTTGCGGGCGACCATCACGTCGCGGACGATCGCCTGGTCCACCCAGTGCTCGAAGTCGGGATAGTCGACGACCTCCAGGCCCGCCGAGGCGAGGATCTTCGCCAGGTCGTCGCGGCTGCCGCCGTAGGTGTTCCACGCGACGCCCAGCGCCCCGCCGGGACGCAGCAGCTCCGCCCAGACCGGGGCGGCCTGCCTGATCAGCTCCAGCGGGCTGCGTGACAGGCCGCTGCCGCCCTTGCTGCCGTGCTGCACGCCATAGGGGGCGTCGGTGACCAGGACGTCGAACGAGCGCGGCTTGAAGAAGTCGCGGCTGCGCAGCGTGTCGGCGTTCACCACCGAGACGTGCTGCACGTCGCCCGCCTTGACCGCCTCCTTCGACAGGCCGAACGTCACGTTCAGCCGCCGCCCGACCAGCGCCCGCTCGCGCCGCACCGGCACGGTCTCGGCGGTGTGCTTGAGCCGCTTGTTCTTCAGCCAGGTCTTCAGGAAACCCGCGTACGCCTCGAAGTCCTTGCCGTCGATGTCGATGCCGTAGGCGTCGTATCCGTACATGAGGGCCTGGTTGAGCGTCGTGCCGCGCCCGCACAGCGGGTCGAACACCGCCAGCCGCTCACCCAGCCGCCGGTCGCCGGCCAGCGCGGTGACGTTCAGCAGCAGCTTGGTGAAGTGCTCGTTCGTCTTGCCCGCGTACTTCTGGATCGTGATCAAATCGCTGCTCAGCCGGTCGAGCGGCGTCATCGCCAGCGGGCGCAGCAGCTCGCCCTCGACGCCGAACAGCGCGTACACCGACGACAGGTTCGACAGCAGCGCGATATCGCCGGGGGTCAGCGACCCGTCGAAGGTCACGTACGGCACGCCGCCTATCGACGTCTCCTCGATCCCCGAGATCTCGCCTTCCAGGCCGTATCGGCTGAAGACGGTCAGCTCGCTGCGGGTGAGCCGGACCGAGCTCTCGCCGTACACACGGTTGAAAGCGGGCAGGATGAGAAGCGCGTATCGAGACATGGTGCGACCGATGCTACCCCCCTCGGTTGAAGGGAACGCCGGGGCGCATGGCAGGCTTGGGGGAGATCGATCCGCCACAAGCGAATGGGGCCGGGGCGTGCAGGGTTCGGGAAGGTCCGTCGTCACGATCGGTGTGTTCGACGGCGTTCACCGTGGGCACCAGCGGGTGGCCGGGCGAGCCGTCGCCGCCGCTCGCGAGCTGGGGCTGCGCTGCGTGGCCGTCACGTTCGAGCCGCATCCCGCCGAGGTCGTGCGGCCGGGCTCACATCCGGCCCGCCTCACCAGCCCGCGGCGCAGGGCCGAGCTGCTGACCGGGCTCGGCGTCGACGAGGTCCACACGGTGGAGTTCACCCTGGAGCTGTCGCGGCTCAGCCCCGCGGACTTCGCCCAGTCCGTGCTCGCCGACCGGCTCCGCGCCGCCGTCGTCGTGGTGGGCGAGGGCTTCCGGTTCGGCCACAGGGCGGCGGGCGAGGTCGAGACGCTGCGCGCGCTGGGGGAGAAGTACGACTTCACGGTCGAGGAGGTACCGCTGCTCGACGCGGTCTCGTCCACGCTGGTCCGCGAGCGGCTGGTGGCGGGCGACGTCGAGGGCGCCGCGCTCCACCTCGGCAGGCCGCACCGGGTGGAGGGCGTGGTCGTGCGCGGCTACCAGCGCGGACGCCAGCTCGGCTTCCCCACGGCCAACGTCGAGACGCTCGCGCACACCGCGATCCCCGCCGACGGGGTCTACGCGGGCTGGCTGGAGTGCGTGCCCGTGGCCAACCTGCCCGCCCTGTACGAGGGGGAGCGCTGGCCCGCCGCGATCTCGGTCGGCACCAATCCCACGTTCGAGGGCGTGCCGCGTACAGTGGAGGCGTACGCGCTGGACCGCGACGACCTGGAGTTGTACGGCGCGCACGTGGCGGTGGAGTTCAAGGCCAGGCTGCGCGGCAACACCAGGTTCGACTCGATCGACGCGCTCATCGAGCAGATCCACGCGGACGTGGCCGACACGCGCCGCCTGACCTCCGGTTAGACCGGCGGGGTTCCCTGGTCGCACGGGCGCTTGACTCGTGGTGGTAACCTAGCATGTCGGCTCTGTAACGGTGGCGCTGTGCGCTGCCCTGATAGGCCTTCGTCGCGGCGACTGTAGGCACGCACGGTCGTTCGCATCCAGTCTCATTCGCGCGTGTCCGTAGATCGAAGGAGAGCCGTGTCCCTCGACACCGCTGCCAAGAAGACCATCATCGCCGAGTACGCGACGGCCGACGGCGACACCGGGTCGCCCGAGGTGCAGATCGCGCTGCTCAGCAAGCGCATCAGCGAGCTCACCGAGCACCTGAAGACGCACAAGCACGACCACCACAGCCGTCGTGGTCTGCTTCTGCTCGTCGGGCGCCGGCGCCGCCTGCTGAAGTACCTGCAGAAGGTCGACATCGCGCGTTACCGTTCGCTCATCGAGCGGCTCGGCCTGCGCCGATAGCATGGAAGGGAGTGGCGTCCGCGCCGCTCCCTTCTCCATAAGGGTCCGGCGCGTCGTGGGGTCAACCACCGCGCGCCTGACGTACAACTGAAGATCGAGACACTTTGAGCCCCCGCGTCCGTCAGCACCATGCGACCCGCGACGCTTGCGGGCCGGTCCTCGGTAGTGGCTTCCGGTAGGAAAGACCGGGCGCTTCGATCGAAGACCGGCGCTGCACCTAACGAGGGTGCGGGTGAAAGAAAGAGAGGGCGCGGGCGACCGACCGAAAAGGAGGTCCCCCGTGGAGGGTGTCCACACCGCCGAAGCCGTTATTGACAACGGCGTGTTCGGCACGCGCACGATTCGGTTCGAGACCGGGCGCCTCGCCCGCCAGGCGGCTGGTTCCGCCGTCGCCTATCTCGACAACGACACGATGGTCGTCTCCGCGACCACCGCGTCCAAGCAGCCCAAGGAGAACTTCGACTTCTTCCCGCTCACGGTCGACGTCGAAGAGCGCATGTACGCCGCGGGCCGCATCCCCGGCTCGTTCTTCCGGCGTGAGGGCCGTCCCTCCGAGGACGCCATCCTCACCTGCCGCCTGATCGACCGGCCGCTGCGCCCGTCGTTCGTCAAGGGGCTGCGCAACGAGGTGCAGGTCGTCGCCACCGTGATGGCGCTCAACCCCGAGCACCTCTACGACGTGGTCGCGATCAACGCGGCCTCGCTGTCCACCCAGCTGGCGGGCCTGCCCTTCTCCGGCCCGATCGGCGGCGTCCGCGTCGCCCTGATCGACGGCCAGTGGGTCGCCTTCCCGACCCACCACGAGCTGGAGCGGGCCACGTTCGACATGGTCGTCGCGGGCCGCGTGCTCGCCGACGGCGACGTCGCGATCATGATGGTCGAGGCCGAGTCCACCAAGGACACGCTGAAACTGGTCGCCGAGGGCGCGGTCGCGCCCACCGAGGAGACCGTGGCGCAGGGCCTGGACGCCGCCAAGCCGTTCATCAAGGTGCTCTGCGAGGCGCAGTCGCGCATCGCGCAGGTCGCCGCCAAGGAGACGGCCGAGTACCAGGTCTTCCTCGACTACCAGGAGGACGTCTACAACGCGGTCGAGGCCGCGGTGAAGACCGAGCTGGCCGCCGCGCTGACCATCGCCGGCAAGCAGGAGCGCGAGACCGAGCTCGACAAGGTCAAGGCGCTGGCGGGAGAGAAGCTGCTGCCCGAGTTCGAGGGCCGCGAGAAGGAGATCTCCGCGGCGTTTCGCTCGGTGATGAAGAAGCTCATGCGCGAGCGCGTCATCAACGAGGGCATCCGCATCGACGGCCGCGGCACCAAGGACATCCGCGAGCTGTCGGCCGAGGTCCACGTGGTGCCGCGGGTGCACGGCTCGGCCCTGTTCGAGCGCGGCGAGACCCAGATCATGGGCATCACCACGCTGAACATGCTGCGCATGGAGCAGGTCATCGACACGCTCAACCCTGAGCGCACCAAGCGCTACATGCACAACTACAACTTCCCGCCGTACTCCACCGGTGAGACCGGCCGCGTGGGCTCGCCCAAGCGGCGCGAGATCGGCCACGGCGCGCTGGCGGAGCGGGCGCTGATCCCGGTCCTGCCGACGCGCGAGGAGTTCCCGTACGCCATCCGCCAGGTGTCGGAGGCGCTCGGCTCCAACGGCTCGACCTCGATGGGCTCGGTCTGCGCGTCCACGATGGCGCTGCTCGACGCCGGTGTGCCGCTCAAGGAGATGGTCGCGGGCATCGCGATGGGCCTGATCGGCGAGGGCGACACGTACGTCACGCTGACCGACATCCTCGGCGCCGAGGACGCCATGGGCGACATGGACTTCAAGGTCGCCGGCACCAAGGACGTCATCACCGCCCTGCAGCTCGACACCAAGCTCGACGGCATCCCCGCCAGCGTGCTCGCCGGCGCGCTCAAGCAGGCGAAGGGCGCCCGTCTGGCGATCCTCGACGTGATGCAGGAGGCGATCGCCTCTCCGGCGGAGATGAACCCGACCGCGCCGCGGATCATCACGATCAAGGTCCCGGTCGACAAGATCGGCGAGGTCATCGGCCCGAAGGGCAAGATGATCAACCAGATCCAGGACGACACGGGCGCCGAGATCACCATCGAGGACGACGGCACGATCTACATCGGCGCCACCGACGGCCCCGCGGCGGAGGCCGCACGGTCGGCGATCAACGCGATCGCCAACCCGCACATGCCGGAGGTCGGCGAGCGCTACCTGGGCACGGTCGTCAAGATCGCGGCGTTCGGCGCGTTCATCTCGCTGATGCCCGGCAAGGACGGCCTGCTCCACGTCTCGCAGATCCGCAAGCTGCACGGCGGCAAGCGTATCGAGAACGTCGAGGACGTCATGAGCGTCGGCGAGAAGATCCAGGTCGAGATCGCCGAGATCGACGGCCGCGGCAAGCTCTCCCTGGTGCCCGTCGAGGTCATCGAGAAGGAGGCCGCGGAGAAGGAGGCCAAGGGCGAGTCGGGCGACACCTCGTCCGAGGATGACGGCGCTCCCGCCGCGTCCGACGACAAGCCGCGCGACGAGCGTCCGCGCCGCACCCGTACCCGCGTCCGCGCCACTCGCGGCGAGAACGAGGGGGACGACCGCAACTCGTGACCACGACCACGCTGCACCCCGGCAAGGACGGAGCCGGGGTGGTAAGGCGCACCGTCCTCCCGGGTGGGCTGCGCGTGGTGACCGAGACCATGCCGACCGTGCGCAGCGTCGCGGTCGGCATGTGGGTCGGCATCGGCTCGCGTGACGAGGCCCCCGAGCACATGGGGGCCACCCACTTCCTCGAACACCTGCTGTTCAAGGGCACGCCCACGCGCGACACGATGGAGATCTCCGCGTCCATCGAGGGCATCGGCGGCGAGATCAACGCCTTCACCGCCAAGGAGTACACCTGCTACTACGCCAGGGTGCTCGACGAGGATCTCCCCGTCGCGGTGGACGTGCTGGCCGACGTCGTGACCAGCTCGCTGATCACCGCTGAGGACGTCGAGTCCGAGCGTGGCGTGATCCTGGAGGAGATCGCCATGCACGACGACGACCCGTCCGACGTCGTGCACGAGCAGTTCGCGGCGGAGCTGTACGGCGACTCGCCGATCGGGCGGCCCATCCTCGGCACGGTCGAGTCGATCAACGCGCTCGGCCGCGAGCGCATCGCCGAGTACTACCAGCGCTACTACCAGCCGCCTCGCACGGTCGTCTCGGTCGCCGGGAACATCCGGCACGAGGAGGTCGTGGAGCTGGTCGCGCGGGCGTACGAGCGGGCGGGCGCGCTCGGCGGGCCGCTGGAGTCCGACCCGCCGCGCACGAGCGGCCCCGGCGCGCTGACCCGGTCCGGGGTCAGGGTGCTCGACCGGCCCACCGAGCAGGCCAACCTGGTGCTCGGCACCACCGGCATGTCCCGCACCGACGAGCGCCGCTTCGCGCTCGGGGTACTGAACGCGGCGCTGGGCGGCGGCATGTCGTCCAGGCTGTTCCAGGAGATCAGGGAGAAGCGCGGGCTGGCGTACTCCGCCTACAGCTACACCTCGGCCTACGCCGACACCGGGCAGTTCGGCATCTACGTCGGCTGCCTGCCGTCGAAGATCGACGACGTGCTCAAGATCTGTCGCGACGAGGTGGCCAGGGTCGTCACCGAGGGCCTGTCCGCCGACGAGATCATGCGCGGCAAGGGGCAGATGCGCGGCGGGCTGGTGCTCGGGCTGGAGGACACCGGCTCGCGCATGTCCAGGATCGGCAAGAACGAGCTGGTCTACGACGAGCTGCTGTCGGTCGACGACGTGCTCGCCCGGATCGAGGCGGTCACACCCGACGAGATCGCCGAGGTGGCCACCGACGTCCTCAACCGTCCCCTGACGCTGGCCGTGATCGGCCCGTACGGCGACAAGGACTTCTCGGGTGCCATCTCCTGACCTGGGTATAGGGTTGACCGTGTGATCAAGGTAGGTGTGCTCGGCGCCCGCGGCCGCGTGGGCGTCGAGGTGTGCAAAGCGGTCGAAGCGGCCACCGACATGGAACTGGTGGCCGCGCTCGACAAGGACGACCCGATCGACCGGCTCGAAGGGGCCGAGGTGGTGGTCGACTTCACCCATCCCGACGTGGTGATGGGAAATCTCGAATGGGCGATCGCGCACGGCGTCCACCCGGTGGTCGGCACCACCGGCTTCGACGCCCAGCGGCTCGACACCGTGCGCGGCTGGCTGGAGCGATCGCCCGGCACCAGCGCCCTGATCGCCCCCAACTTCGGCATCGCGGCCGTGCTCATGATGCACTTCGCGCAGCAGGCGGCGAAGTACTTCGAGTCCGTCGAGATCGTCGAGCTGCACCACCCGAACAAGGCCGACGCTCCGTCCGGCACCGCCCGGCGCACCGCCGAGCTGGTCGCCCAGGCGCGTGCCAAGGCCGGGCTCGGCCCGATGCCCGACGCCACCAGCGCCGAGCTCGACGGGGCGCGTGGCGCCGACGTCGACGGCGTGCACGTGCACGCGGTACGGCTGGCCGGGCTGATCGCGCACCAGGAGGTGCTGCTCGGCGGCGACGGCGAGACCCTCACGATCAGGCACGACACGATGAACCGGGCGGCCTTCACGCCTGGCGTGCTGCTGGGCGTGCGGCGGGTGCGCCAGCTGCCCGGCCTGACCCTCGGCCTGGAACCGCTGCTCGACCTCTGACAGGACACGACGTGCCCACCACCACCGCACAGGTCGTGGGCACGTCGTGTAAGGAGGGGGTCTCGACTCCGCACAGCCGAGCCTGTGAGAATCACCCTAATACCAGCGGCGGCGTCCGCCCGAAACATGAGATCGTGTTGCCATGGTGCGATGGGCTGACCCCAGTGAGCTTGCCGGTCTGGTCGCCGTCGAGCTGGCCGCCGACAGGCTGTTCGAGCAGGTGGGCATCGTCTTCCCGGCCGGCACGACGATGATCGAAGAGGTCACCGACCCCGACACCGTGCTGGTCGAGGGGCGCCCGCCCGCGGGGTTCGCGCTGGTCGGCTGGGTCGACGGCAACCTGCACCTGGAACAGCTCGCTGTGCGTCCCGAGAGCATGCGGCGGGGGATCGGCGGCAGGCTGGTCGCGGCGGTGGGCGACCACGCGCTCGCCAGCGGCGCGCCCGCGGTGACCCTGACGACCTACCGCGACGTCCCGTGGAACGCGCCCTGGTACGAGCGGCACGGCTACTCGGTGCTGCCTCCGTCGGAGTGGGGGCCGGAGCTGGAGAAGCTGGTGGAACACGAGCGCGAGCTGGGCATCGAGGTGGCGCCGCGCGTGGTGATGCGGCAGCGGTTCGGCGGGTGAGCCCCTCAGGCGGCGGCGGGTACGGGCTCTTCACGTGATCCCCTAGCGGGAGGTGTAGGCGTCCAGCTCGGACAGGTAGGCGTCCTTGAGGTGCTGCGGCAGCCAGGCGATCTCGAAGGCGTTGCGCTCCAGCCGCACCAGCTCGTCGGCGGTGAGCTGCAACGCGTCCTGGATGGCCTCCAGGTTCTCCTGGACGTAGCCCCCGAAGTACGCGGGGTCGTCGGAGTTGATCGTCACGCGCACGCCCAGGTCCATCAGCTTGCGGATGCCCTCGGCGTGCATCGAGTCGGTGACGTACCCGTTCGAGATCGGGCAACACGTCAGCCCGACCCCCCTGGCCAGGACCAGTTCCACCAGCCGCTGGTCCTCCAGCACGTTCACGCCGTGGTCGATCCGGTCGACGCCGATGTCCTCCAGAGCCTGGCGGATGTGCTCGGCGGAGTCGTCCTGGTCCACGTCGCAGTGCATGGTCAGCAGGTAGCCCTCCCGCCTGGCCCGCGCGTAGACGGCGGCGAACTTGGCGGGCGGGTTGCCCTTCTCGTCGGAGTCGAGGCCGACGCCGACGATCCACTCCCGGTACGGCAGCGACTCCAGCAGCGTCGCCATCGCGTACTCGGCCTGGAAGTCGCGCAGGAAGCACATGATCAGCTGCGCCCGGACTCCGAGCTGGTCGTAGCCGTCCATGAGCGCCCGGCGCAGGCCGCGGATCACCAGGTCGAACGGGACGCCGCGCGACGTGTGCGCCTGCGGGTCGACGAAGATCTCCGCATACCGGACGTTCTGCGCCGCGGCCCTGCGCAGGTAGGCCATGCCCAGGTCGTAGAAGTCGGGCTCGGTGCGCAGCACCGCCATGCCCTCGTAGTACACCTTCAGGAAGGACGGCAGGTCGTCGAACGCGTACGCGTCCCGCATCTGCGCCACGGACGCGTACGGCAGGGACAGACCGTTGCGGAGGGCCAGCGCGAACTTCAGCTCCGGCTCCAGCGTGCCCTCGATGTGCACGTGCAGCTCGCACTTGGGCAGCCCGGCGATGAACTCTTTCATGATCGTCCCTTCGCTGCGGCGGCGCGGGTCTACCCCACCAGAATCGCACGCCGCCCGCGCGGGGGACCGGCTACAGGGTGATCGCCAGGCCGATGGAGAGAAGCAGCCCGTACGCCATCTGGAGCTTGCCCGTCTGCTGCAGCACGCCGATCAGCGCGGGCCCCACGGCGCCGCTCCGGACGGTCCGGACCGGCGCGATCGCCAACGGCAGCGCCAGCACCGCGAGCACCGTCAGCCAGGCCAGCGGGATCATGGCCAGCGCCACCACGAACGGCACGACCAGGCAGACCGCGTACAGCGTGCGGGTGCGCTCGGCGCCCAGGACCACGGCCAGCGTGCGCTTGCCCGACTGCCCGTCGGTGCCCACGTCGCGCAGGTTGTTCACGACCAGCATCGAGCACGACAGCAGCCCGACGGGCACCGACGCCACCAGCGCCGCCCACGAGAGCTGCTCGGTCTGCACGAACGCGGTGCCGACCACCGGCACCACGCCGAAGAACAGGAAAACGGCGGCCTCGCCGAGCCCGCGGTAGCCGTACGGGCGCTTGCCGCCGGTGTAGAACCAGGCGGCGGCGATCGCCGCCGCGCCCACCAGCAGGATCCACCACGCCTGGGTGGCCAGCACGAGCGTCAGCCCCAGCACCGCGGCGACCGCGAAGGAGCCCAGCGCGGCGGCCAGCACCTGCGGCGGCGTGGCCACCCGCGAGCCGACCAGGCGCATCGGACCGACTCGCTGGTCGTCGGTGCCGCGAATGCCGTCGCTGTAGTCGTTGGCGTAGTTGACGCCGATCTGCAGCGACAGCGCCACGAGCAGCGCGACGATCGCGCGCCACCAGACGAACCCGCCCTCTCCGATCGCGATGCCGGTGCCGACCATGACGGGCACGACGGCGTTGGGCAGGGTACGGGGACGCGCGCCGGCAATCCACTGACCGGGGGTAGCCATGTGACGATTCCTCTAGCTGATGTCCGTGGTGAGCCTGACCATCCGGATCGGACGGCCCATGTCGAGGACGCGCTCGGCCATGTCCTCGCCCCACCCGGCCGACTCCAGGAAGCCGAGCACCGCGTAGTTCTCGGCGAAGACCCAGGTGACGATCTGGCGGAAGCCGTCCTCGCGCAGGTAGTCGACGGTCGCGTTGAGCAGGCGGCTGCCGTGGCCGCGCCGGACGAAGTCGGGGTCGACCAGCAGCGTCAGCATCTCCGCCACGACGGTCGGGTCGAGGTCGGGATCTTCGGCGGGGGCGTGCGACGCCAGCCCGACCACGCGTTCACCACCGCGCGGTGTGGCCAGGGCGGCGCTGCCGCCCGCGCCGAGGGCGGGAAAGCCCTCGGTGTCGAGGATGGTCTCCACCGCGACCAGCACCCGGTGACTGCGGGTGGGCGGGGAGGTGATCGCCTCGTCCCATTGGCGCAGCCACATCTTCTCGGCCGCCGGCCCTGTCATCTGCTCGAGCGGCCCCTCGGGGAGGAAATCCCGATAGCCGTAGCGCCAGGCGCGGACCTGAGTGTTCGCAACCTGGAGCACATCCTCGCGCCGGGCCGCCCGGACGCCTACGTCTGCCATCTCGGCCCGCTCCTTCGCCTGCCGTCATGCCACAAGGCACGAGTTACACCGTATCGGTCTTTGAGCCTTGGGGATGACGCGAACCCTGCTTCCGCGCCCGGTAGGCACGCGTTTTGGGGCGCTTGGCGCACCCGCGCACGAACATCACGAGCGTGAATGGTTCTTGAACGACTTTTTTCGGTCCTGGTCACCGCGTGACCACCGCCAGGGCCTGCGCCAGCCGTCGCACCCCCTCCATCAGCTCCGCCAGATGCGTGGCCGCCATGTGGGTGACCCGGATGCGCGGCCCCGGCGGCTCCGACGGGTAGTAGATCCGGCCGGGGCTGACCAGCACCCCGGTTCGCTTGGCCTCCTCGACCAGTACATGCTCGTCCGTACCCGCCGGGAGCCGCAGCCACAGGTGCATGCCGCCCCTCGGCAGCAGGTGCGGCTCGGCCTCGGGGATCCGCGCGGCCAGCGCGGCCGCCAGCGCGTCGCGGCGGGTGGCGATCTCGGCGTGGACGGCCTTCAGGTGCCGCGCCCAGGCGGGCGACCCGACGAACTCGAGCGCCGTCTCCTGCAGCGGCCTGGCGACGAAGAACGACTCGACCAGCTGGCTGGCCCGCAGCCGGTGCGCCGCCGGCCCTCTCGCGATGACCGCCGCCACCCGCATGCTCGGCGAGAGGATCTTGGTGAGCGAGCCGATGTGGACGACCGTGCCGTGCGCGTCCATCGAGACCAGCGGCGGAGGCGCCTGCTCGGTCAGATACCGGGCGAAGTCGTCCTCGACGACGAACGCGCCCGCCGCCGCGGCCACCTGGAGCACCTGCTCGCGGCGCTCCTTGGTGAGCGTCGCGCCGGTCGGGTTCTGCGAGGTCGGCTGGCAGAAGAAGACCCGGGCGCCGGTGACGGCGAACGCCTCAGCCAGCATGTCCGGGCGCACGCCGTCCCTGTCCATGGGGACGGCGTGCGGACGCAGCCCCGCCGCCCTGGCCGCCGCGAGCGCGCCCGGATAGGTGGGCGTCTCGACCAGCACGGGCGCGTTCGGGGCGGCCAGCGCCCTGAACGCGTGCGTCAGGGCCGCCTGTCCGCCGCTCACGATCAGCGTGTCGGACGCGGTCACGTCGCCGCCGGCCTGCCTGGCGAACCAGCGGCGCAGCTCGTCCAGGCCGTTGAGCGGCGGCATCGCCCACGCGTCGGGCCTGCGCACGGCCCTGGCGCCCGCGGCGGCGAGTTGCTTGTCGGGCCTGAGCCCGGGAGGCAGGTACCCGCCGGTGAGCGGCACGACCCCCTCTGGGGGGCCGCTGAGCAGCGAGGTCACGACCGACTCGTCCACCACCCTGTCGCCCAGCGCGAGCGTCTGCCAGGACAGGTCGGCGGTGTCGTTGACCCTCGCCGGCTGCCGCGCCACGAACGCCCCGATCCCCGGCTTCGTGACCACCCTGCCCTCGGCGGCGAGCTGTCCGATGGCCCGCGAGACGGTCACCGGGCTGACGCCGTGCCGCCGCATGATCTCCCGGCTGGCCGGCAGGCGGTCCCCGGGCCGCAGCCTGGAGGCCTCCTCGCGCAGTATCGCGGCGATATGGGCGATACTGCTATCGTTTTCCATGAAGGACAACGATAGCGCTACTTATTGGGATCCAGTAGCGGTCCCCACCGCCGCCACCGGGCCGCTGAACGCGGTAGACCTCCCGATACCCGCGCAGGACGGGACCCGTCCGAGTGCCGCGCAGTCCGCGAATCCCTCGGCCCCCGCGCAGGGCGTGAACCCCACAAGAGCCGCACAGGCCACGAATCCCCCCTCAGCCGCGCGGGCCGCGAACCCCCCAAGTGCCGCGCAGGTCACGGATCCCTCCGCAGCCGCGCGGGCCGTGAACCCCCCGAGCGCCGCGCAGGCCGTCAACCCGCCCTCAGCGGGTGCCCGTGGGGGAACGGCTCTGGCGTTCCTGGGAGTTCTGGCGTTCTCCGGCTCCTTTCCCGCCACCGTCTACGCGATGCAGGGCTTCGACCCCTGGCTGGTGGCGATCGGCCGGGCGGTCATCGCCGGGGCGATAGCCCTGGCCTGCCTGAAAGCCGCCAAACTCCCCTTGCTGCCGCCGCGACGCCACTGGCCCGCCTACGCCGCCATCTCCGTGGGCGTGGTCTTCGGATTCCCCGTCTTCAGCGGCCTGGCCCTGGACCTCGGCGCGTCCACCGCCCACTCGGCCGTGGTGATCGGCCTGCTCCCGGCCGCCACGGCCGCGTGCGCCGTCCTGCGCGCGGGCGAGCGTCCGCGTCCCCTCTTCTGGGCGGCCTGTACGGCGGGCGCCGTCGCCATCACCGCCTTCACTTTCGCCCAGTCCGCCCAGGGCACCCCCACCTGGCCGGACCTGCTCCTGGTCGGCGCGCTGCTGTCGGCGGCGGTCGGCTACACGGAGGGCGGCAGGCTCTCCAGGGAGATCCCGGGCTGGCAGGTCATCTCGTACGTTCTCGTCCTCTCCCTGCCGCTCACCCTCCCCGCGACGACCGTCCTGGCGCTGACGACCCCGATCAATCCGACCCCCGCGTCCTGGGCAGGTCTCGCCTACGTGGGTGTGATCTCGATGTTCCTGGGCTTCGTCCCGTGGTACGCAGGCCTGGCCAGGGGCGGCATCGCCAGAGCGGGGCAGACCCAGCTCACCCAGCCCCTGCTCACCTTGCTCTGGGCCTGGTTCCTGATGGGGGAGCGGTTCGGCCCAGCAACCGTGGCAGGCGCGTTGGCTGTCCTGGTATGTGTGGCTATCACCCAGCGCGCCCGTACTTGAAAGCCGTGACGCCACCACGCAGGATGAGGGGTGGAGGTGTCACATGGCGGACCTCACGATCCCCGAGGGCGGCTTCTGGCCTGCCCCCGAGATCCCGCAGCCGAACATTTACCCGATGGAATGGCGCGTCGAGACCGAGAAACTCGCGGCGATCTACGAGAAGTCCAAGCGGATGGTCTGGAACCCGGCCGACCTCCCCTGGGACGGCCTGAACCCCGAGGACTTCACCCGGGAACAGCGCCTGGGCATCATGTACTGGTTCGCCGTCCTGGCCAACTTCGACGCCTCCGGCCCCGCTGTCTTCGCCCGCGCCACCATTCAGGCATTCGAGAAACACGAAGAGGACCCCGTCAGGAAGTGCTTCTTCTCGATCACCAGAGACGAGATGAACCACGAGGAATGCTGCCAGCGCACCATCGCCAGACTCTGGCCCGGCGGCCCCCTCGACTGGAAACCCGCCGACGACCTGGAGAAAGCCGCCCACAACAACATCGGCTGGCTCTACCACAACGGCGGACGCTACTGGACCGGCTACACCGCGGCCGTCGGCAAATACAGCCTGCCGGTGCTGTTCACCAGCTTCATGATGGGTGAGATGGCCGCGTCCACGCTGTTCAGAGGCATGGCCTCAGGCACGCAGCACCCCGTGTTCGCCGAAATGTTCCAACGGATAGGCCGCGACGAATCCCGCCACCTCCAGATCTGCATGACGATCCTGGAAAACGAATGGCCCGGCCTGACGGATGAAACCCGCACCCTGATCACCCGTCAGCTCAGAGCGGGTTTCGTCTTCCTGTCCATGATTCTCTGGGAGCCTCCGGAAGGGTTCTGGGAACTGCCGCCGTATTTCCTGCCCAACCATCGCGTCCTCATGGACCACGCCCGGCAGGCGGGCCTGGGGGTTCTTTCGTACGAGGAGCAGGCGGAGAACTGGCGGGTGGCGATGGCCCGCATCCGGGCGATCGTGGAACGCTGGGGAATCGCCTTCCCCGCCATTCCCGAACTGGACCTGGAAGGCGTCCCCGTCGATTTCATCGACCCCGAGGAAATCATCCCGGTGTTCTGACAGTACGGGCCATCCCGGTGTTCTGACGGTGCGGGCCCTCGAACCGGCCGCGCCCGGAGAACTCCGCGCCCGCCATCCGCCACCGCCGGCCCGCTCAACTCCTTCGGCCGCCGCGCGGAGCGCGGAGACTTCCGCTCAGCGGCCACGTGCCGGCCCGTCTCCTGGCCGTCCATCACCCGGTCTCGACCTCCCGGCGACCGCTCCCGTACGGCTACGTACGTGCCTCGCCGGGGCCGTGAACACCCGGCTCTGCTTACTCCAGTACCTGACCGCGCTTCGTGCGGTGGCCGTGGCGGACCCTCACGATCGATCGCGTGGTGGCCGGCCGCCCATGTGCCACCAGTAGTTCGAGGTCAGATCTCGGGCCACGACTCTTTCGGTGACACATAGCTGCCGCGCTGCGGCACCGTGTAGATCCAACCCTGCTCGCGTAGCAGCGCCATGGCCCGGCGTACGGTCTCCCGGGCCACCTCGTACTGCTGCAGCAAGGTGGATTCGCTGGGTATCGAGCGTCGGGGCTGATACCGGCCCGCTCCGATTTGCTCGACGATATCCGCCGCAATCTGCTGGTACATCGGCATATAGCGCGATTTCCGGGGCGCTGCGTCTGGTGCCCCGACGAAAGTGCCTTCGCCCTGGACGGTGTAGATGAGCCCTTCCGCGCGCAACACGCGGATGGCTCGCCTGGCCGTGCTCCTGGCGACACCGAACTCGCTCTGCAGGCCTACCTCGCTGGGCACCGGATCGCCTTGGGAAAGAGTGTGGATGATGCGTGACCGGATGACCTCGCTGATCTGGAGGTAGAGAGGAGTGTCACCTCTGGGGTCGAGCATGACCTAAAGGTATACGAGCTCTAGACAAGAGGAGGGGGAATCAGCTCTTGTTGGTTGGCCAGTTCTCCGGGCTCGTCACATAGGTGCCGCGATAGGCAACGGTGAACACCCACCCCTGCTCTCTGAGGTGGGCCACGGCTTGGCGGGCCGTGACCTTGGCGACGCCGAACTCCTGCATCATGACCTTCTCGCCGGGGATCGCCCGGTTCGGGGCTATCTCGCCGCGCTGAATGCGCCCTGCGATCTCCTCCGCGATCCGCTGGTACAGCGGAGTCTTCTGTCGCACGCGGGGTGCGCCGGGCTGGCCGACGAAAGTGCCCTCGCCCTGGATCGTGTACGCCATGCCCTGTTCGCGGAGCTCGCGAGCCACCCGTCGGGCGGTTGTCCGCGCGATGTCGTAGTCGCGCTCGAGCTTGGCCTCGCTCGGCACGGGTTCGCCGGCCTTGAGTTCGCCACTCTCGATCTGTTCGCGGATCAGATCGGCGACCTGTTTGTAGATAGGTACGGGCCCGTCACGATCAAGCACGCTCGGAGTATAGACCAAACCGTACATGAGCGCACAAAGCAGACGTTCACTTGAGTATATAGATACGGACTAGACCTACAGAGACTGCCTGACCTATAGTGACGATGTGAGTGCGGACCTCGACAGGCGTCACAGCCTCCACGTGGCGCAGTTGCGAAGTGATCACGTTCCTATCGAATGGGAACTGGCAACGCAGCGGTCGCATCGCGTGCGAGTGCTTGAGTACACCTGTGACTGCCAGTCGGTCTTCTATGAGCTCTGTCAGGCGGGTGGTTTGCGGTTTATCCGTAGAATGTCAAGGATGAAGGGGCGAATATTCATCTACGAGTCGCCTTGGGGTAGGGCAGGAGTGGTCAACGAAATGTGGCGGCGCTTGTTGGAAGGGGAAGCACGGTGATTCGACCGGGGTAGGGCTGTGTTCGCAGGTCTGTTCCATAGGCGCGTTCGAGCGCTTCGATCCGCGAATTGTCGCAAACGGAGATTGTTGCCCTTCTGTTGGTTTAGTCCGCATTCCCGCCTGCTGATCAGGTTCCCGCCTTGTTGGTGGCTGGGCTGCCTGTCCCCGGATCTTCACATGCCTATGACTCCCCGGCGCGCTTGGCTGCCACGAACAGCCGCGGGCGCGCTGGGGTACTGGCTCCGATCTGGAGCCAGGATCACGGATCGCGTGTAAGCCCACCGCGATCCGTTGCCTGGACAGGCACTGGTCCACGCCTGTCCCTCTCCCGGTAGGCGTCATCCCGCATCAGCTCGCCTACCGGGATTCCCCCTCGCAGGCCCCAGGATGGGGACGCCGGAGAGGGCCTGCGAGGGGCTGGGATATGCCTGTTTCGGGGGGATGCTTGGAGGTCTGTGTTTCGTGACCGATGCTTTCCCGGTGAGTCCGCTCGAGCGGAAGCCCTTCAGACGGGCATGGTTGGAGCCCCGATCTCCGCCGCCTGGACCGGTTTCCGCTCGTAGGTCGCCGCAGGTTCCGGAGGGCCGTCCGTCCAAGCGGACTCACCGGCATCGCCCCGGTATCGCCCGGCGTTGCCTTCAGCTGGGGGAGTGGGGCTGACGTGGTCCCGCACCTTCCGGGAAGCGCGGGACCACGCCGTTGCGAGTCGTTGGCCGCTGGAGAACCCACCGGCCTGCCCGCGGGAATAGAGTCTCACGGTCTTCGGCCTCAGGACTCCCGTTCTGCGCTTTCAGCGGGATCATGTGCTTTAGCGTCAGTTGAGCCTTAGGCCCTGATGGTCGTAGCCGGAAATGGTTGCCTTGTTGCCGAAGGACGAATCACGGCTGAACGCGCCTCCACTCTGTGTCGGTGATGATCAGATGGTCGAGAAAGCGCAGGCCGACGGTTTCGGCCGCCTGTGCGAGGCGGCCCGTCGCCGCCAGGTCGTCGCTGCTGGGAACGAGGGACCCGCTCGGATGGTTGTGGGCGACGCCGAACGCCGTGCCATGCGAGGCGAGCACCGCCGTGATGACGTCCCGGATCGGGACCGTGGTGTGATCGGAGCCGCCTTCGGTGAGGACCATGCGCCTGAGCACCGCGCCCCGCGTGTTGCACACCACGACGACCAGCCGCTCGCGGGAGTGCCCCCGAAGCAGCGGTGCCGCGACCGCGGCCAGGTCGGCGGTGCTGGTGACCCTGGCCCGCTCGGGTTCCGCCTGCGCTCGGCGGACGAGATGGAACGCCGCGGCGACCCGAGCTGCCTTGGCGGGACCCACGCCCGGTACGGCGAGGAGCCGGTGCGGCTCGGAACGGGCGAGACCATCGAGATCGCCGCAGTGCTCGATGACCTGGGCGGCCAGGTCCATCGCACTCGATCCGCGGAAACCCGAGCCGAGCAGCACGGCCAGCAGTTCCCGATCGGCCAGCGCTGCCGGGCCGCTGGACATCAGCCGCTCCCGTGGACGCTCGCGCCGGGGCAGGTCTTTGACTCGCATCCGCAACCTCCGCACCCGTTGTATCAGCGAGCACCGACAACCTGAGCTTGATCGTTTGGACGAGAATTCCTGGCTGGAGGACGGCGCCTGGGTCGCCTCGGCCATGAGTTCGCGCAGGCGGGCGGCCAGGTTACGGTCCTCGTCGAAACGCAGGCCGTCACCGCCTGATCGCCGCCAGAGCCACAGCTGGACGTCCTGTGCGCTCCCGGGAAACAGCGGCCTGGCCCTTGCTCTCGACTGTGGACGTGCTTCGCTCGACTCCGCAGACGATCACAGGCGCACTGTTCTGCGACGTGGCCGTCCCGACAGAGGGCGTGGCCGTCTCGGCCATGGGGATGCTCATATCCGCTCCGGGCGTGACTATCTCGGTCGCAGGGGTGCTTGGTCGAGTTCCGGGCTTGGTCACGGCGGTGCTCGGTGGGGCTGGCTGAGTGTCAGGCGAACGGTCAGCGGAGGCGGTCTGCCATCTGCGAGAACGACCCTGTCGGTCAACTGGCCGTTCATCAGCGGACATTCCTCGTACTGACCGCTTGGCGTCACCGCGACGGCCTGCGGGGTGGCGCTGGCGGACCCCTGGATGCCGGGAGTTTCGGGTGTTTGTGGACGTCGAAGGGCGCCCAGGGCTTTGAGAGGCCGGGGGGTGCTGGACGAAGACCTTGAAGATGGGGATTTCTGGCGAGGCTCCGGGCAGAGGCGCGGTGTCGCCCGGAGCCTTGGCGACGTCCCGGGATCAGACGGGCATGCTGTACATGATCCTGAAGCGGTCGCCGGGGATCACGATGTCGCTCGTCTCTACCGGACGATCGCCTGCCCAGTGGGTGCGTTCGACGTGCAGGACATGCACGCCTGCCGCCATCTGGAGAGCATCGATCTCGGCCGGACGCGGGACCCGAGTGTGCACGCTCTCGACGATCTCTGTGATCTTGATGCCGTGCGCGTACATCCTGGCGACCAGACTGCGCCGCTCCTCCTCCGTGTGCGCGGCGAACTCCAGGGACTCGTAGGAAGTGACGAGTTGGAGCGGTTTGCCGTCGCTGCGGAAGATGTAATGCGTTCTCGTCAGCGTGGCCGTCTCGTCCACGCGCAGGCGCCTGGCGATGTCGGGGCCGGCCTCGGCGGGCTCGCTGTGCCAGTCCCACGTCACGCGCCGCCCCTGAGACTGCAGGTCGGCGGCGAGCGGGGCGGGATGGTCGAGGAAGCGCCAGCGGTGCAGCGGTGCGAGGATCGGCCGTTCCCTGACGTAATGACCCGATCCGACGCGGCCGACGATGAGCCCCTCGCTGGCGAGCACGCGGAGGGCGTGGCGGGCGGCGGTCTCGCCGACCTGGTACTTACGGGTCAGCTGCGCCCTTGACGGAATGGGCGCACCTGGGGGCAGGGTGCCGTCGTTGATCTGTCGCCGGATGTCTTCGACGACACGCAGGTAGACCGGATCTGAGGTGGCCACTAGTCCATCCCTGGGGGTTCGTGTGAGGCGTTGCCCCATGTTGCCGTATTCGGCAGGTAACCGACCGTCATCGATGACTGCTGGAGCCCCAACTTTGCAGTGGCGCAAAATTATCGGAGAAACCCTGTAACACCCATGTAAGGGGCACCGATTGTTCGGTAGAGGTCGTCGATGTGTGTACCCCCGAGCACATATCGGCGACCTCTTCCAATGCGCGCCGAACACTCTCACGCCGATGCGGGCACCTGGTCTGCCGGAGACACGCACTACGGTCCCGCCGTGAAACGGCCGCCCACAGACACGCCGACGGGGCCGCGCGACGTCCGCGTCGCAGCGCGCGGATGAGCGCCGGCAGCCGACGATGCGCCACTGCCTCCTGGACGCATACGCGCGCTGTGAGAGCAGACAAGTGGCGAGCACACGCACGCTGTGAGGCGCGAGCCCTGCGACGGCAGACGTACGACTGGCAACACGCACGCTGTGAGGGCAGGCGTGCGGCAGAGAGCGCACGCGCGCAGCGAGGGCACACGGCGGCGAAGGCAGGTGTGTTACGCGAGAACGTGTGCACGTGAGGGACGTGCGTTGTGACAGTTGCGGAGGCTGCGAAGTGTTGCGTTGGCAGGGCCCCAACGTGCCCCCGTGCGCCCACATGCGGGCACGCGCCTTGGCAACCGCGCCACAAGGGTCCACCTGTGTCGCGCTGCAGGGCACGCGACCTCCTGGACGTACCCGGAGGGCAGGCGGGGATTCCGCCCTGCCAAGCGCCCGAAGAGGGCAGCCTGTTGCGTGGGAGTCAAGCAGCGACGTGGCCGCGCCCGACGTCATGAGGAGCAGGCCGCGAGCGGGGTCATCTGTTCGAGCGACCAGGGTGCGGCTCCCATCATTCGGACGGCTGGGGGTCGGCTCCGGTCGTTCGGCTGGCCGAGAATGTGGCGTCGGTCCGGACGGATGGGCGGGGGATGTTCGGCTGGGATGACCGAGGAGTCGAGTCGCGTTTGCCCCTGCAGAGCGGGGCGCAGCCTGGGTTGGCGGCCCGCTCGATCCGCCCGCGGCCCGGTGCCGGTGTTGGTCAGATGTGTCGTGAGATGGTGGGGGACGGTGTGACAAAGGGCGGCCCCAGGCTGGCGAAACGGGGTGGCGGCGTCCATGGGATTTGTGAATCCAGGTAGCGTTCGCACTATGGCATCGCCAACTGGAACCACTGACGCGCCCTTCGGCCGCATGCTGACCGCCATGGTCACGCCGTTCACCGCCGATGGTGCGGTCGACTACGCAGCTGTTCGGCGCCTCGCCGGTTACCTGGTGGATGAGCAGCGCAATGACGGCCTGATCGTCAGCGGGACGACCGGCGAGTCGCCCACCACCTCCGACGTGGAGAAGGAGCGGATCCTCAGCGCGGTTCTGGAGGCGGTCGGCGATCGGGCCACCGTCGTGGCTGGTGCCGGTAGCAACGACACCCATCACAGTGTCGAACTCGCCAGGGCGGCGGCACGCGCGGGTGCGCACGGGCTGCTCGTGGTGACGCCTTACTACAGCAAGCCCCCGCAGGAGGGCCTGTACCAGCACTTCACCGCCGTGGCCGACGCGACGGGCCTGCCGGTGATGCTCTACGACATCCCGGGACGCGCCGGTGTGCCGATCACGACCGAGACTATGATCAGGCTGGCCCAGCACGAGCGCATCGTGGCCGTGAAGGACGCCAAGGGCGACCTGTTCGCCGGCGGTCAGATGATGACGGTCACCGATCTCGCCTTCTACTCGGGTGACGACCTGCTCAACCTGCCGTGGTTGTCGATGGGTGCGGCCGGGTTCGTGAGCGTCGTCGGACACGTGGTGGGCGCCCACCTGGCTCGCATGATCGAGCTGTACCGCAATGGCGACGTCAGCCAAGCGCTGGCCGTGCATCGCCAGCTTGCGCCCGTGGTCGAGGGGATCATGATGAGCGCGGGTGGCGCGATCATGGTGAAGGCGGCTCTGGCCATGGTTGGAGTGCCGGTCGGCCCGGTACGCCTGCCGCTGGTCGCCGCAACGGAGAGACAGATCGCCGAGCTGCGCACTTGCCTGGTAGCCGGCGGAGTGAAGTTGACAGACACATAGGAACGGGGAGGAACCGGGAGTTTTGAGAACACGATTTGACCATGGGGGCCGGGCATGAGCCATCCGCATCCCGAGCTTGGCCCCCCACCGCCGCTGCCTGAGGGCGGCCTGCGCATCGTCGCGCTGGGCGGGTTGGGGGAGATCGGCCGGAACATGGCCGTCTTCGAGTACGAGGGCCGCCTGCTGATCGTCGACTGCGGGGTGTTGTTCCCCGAGCCGGACCAGCCGGGTGTCGACCTGATCCTGCCCGACTTCGAATACATCAGGGGGCGGCTCGACGACGTCGAGGCCGTGGTCCTGACGCACGCCCACGAGGACCACATCGGGGCTGTGCCGTACCTGCTGCGCGAGCGGCGTGACATCCCGCTCGTCGGATCCAGGCTGACGCTTGCCCTGATCGAGGCCAAGCTCACCGAGCACCGGATGCAGCCGGCCAAGGTCGAGGTCGTCGAGGGAGAGAAGCACAGGTTCGGGCCGTTCGACTGCGAGTTCCTCGCCGTCAACCACTCGATCCCCGACGCGCTGGCGGTGGCCATCAGGACGCCTGCCGGCATCGTCCTGCACACCGGCGACTTCCGGATGGACCAGCTGCCGAGCGACGGTCGCCTCACCGACCTCGGCGGTTTCGCCAGGCTCGGCAGCGAGGGCGTCGACCTGCTGATGTCGGACTCGACCAACGCCGAGGTGCCCGGGTTCGTCACCAGCGAGAGGGAGATCGGCCCGGTCATCGACGAGGTGATCCGCACTTCCGAGCAGCGGGTCATCGTGGCCAGCTTCGCCTCGCACGTGCACCGCATCCAGCAGGTCATGGACGCCGCGGCCAAGCACGGCCGCAAGGTCGCCCTGGTCGGCCGGTCGATGGTGCGCAACATGGGCGTGGCCCGTGACCTCGGCTACCTCAAGGTGCCGCCCGAGCTGATCGTCGACTCGCGCGACATCGAGCAGTGGCCGCCGGAGGACGTGGTGCTGATCTGCACCGGCTCTCAGGGCGAGCCGATGGCGGCGCTGTCGCGCATGGCCAACAGGGACCATCCGATCCGGATCGCCGGTGGCGACACCGTGCTGCTGGCCTCCTCGCTGGTGCCGGGCAACGAGACCGCCGTCAACAAGGTGATCAACGGCCTGACCCGCTGGGGTGCCCGCGTCGTGCACAAGGGCAACGCCAAGGTGCACGTCTCCGGGCACGCGGCCGCCGGTGAGCTGCTCTACGTGCTCAACCTGACACGCCCGTCGAACTTCATGCCGGTGCACGGAGAGTGGCGGCACCTGCGGGCGCACGCCAAGCTCGCCGAGCTCACGGGCGTGCCCCACGACCACATCGTGATCGCCGAGGACGGCGTCGTGGTCGACCTGGTCGACGGTCGCGCCAGGATCGTCGGTGCGGTTCACGCCGGGTACGTCTACGTCGACGGCTCGTCGGTCGGTGAGATCACCGACACGTCGCTGAAGGACCGCAGGATCCTCGGCGACGAGGGATTCATCTCGGTGATCGTCGTGGTCGACTCCAACACCGGGAAGCTCACCGGAGGGCCGGAGATCCACGCGCGTGGCTCCGGCATCGACCCGGCCCAGTTCGACGAGTTCATTCCCCAGATCGAGAAGGCGCTCGAGGCCAAGGCCGCCGACGGGGTCGTCGACATGCAGGAGATCCGCAGGGTGGTGCGCCGCACGGTCGGCCGCTGGGTGAGCGACACCTACCGCCGCCGTCCGATGATCATCCCAGTGGTGCTCGAGGTCTGAGTTCTCCGAGGGTACGACAGGTGCCGCAGCCTGTCGTACCACTCGAAGCCAGATGGCAGCCGCCACGCGCCACCACCGGCGGGACACCGTCACGAAGGCGGCCGTCATGTCAGGCGTCCCGTCGGCGGAGCAGCCATGTCCCCGCGACAACGGGGAGCACCGCGTAGGCGGCCATCACGAGGGCCGCCGCGACGGGCGGGAGTAGCGAGCCGTACACGGTGTGGGTGAGATCGTTGCCCGTGATCTCGCGGGGTAGGGCGCCGATCATCACCGAACCGAGGCGCTCGCTCCATGGCTCGGGCAGGTTGCCCACGACGATCGGGACCACGTACACCAGCCCGACGAGGACGGCGATCGCACCCGCGGCTGACCGCGTGATGGCGGCTAGGCCGAGCCCCAGCAGCGCGAAGACCACGACTGAGAGGCTGCTCGTGATCAGCGTCGGCAGTCTGTCCATGACCGGTTTCGTGTACACACCGGAGAAGCGGGCGCCGACTATCCAGCGGGAGACGAAATACGTCCCGAATACGACCGCCGGACCAGTGATCAAGGCAAGGGCGCCCACGATCGAAGACTTCGCCGCGAGCAGGGGCCAGCGTTTCGGCACGACGGTGAGGCTCGTACGGATGAGGCCCGTCGTGAACTCCGACGTGATCGCCAGCACGCCCAGGATGCCCATGCAGAGCTGCGGCACGATCACCACGACGTCCTCCAGCTCGGCGAGGGCGGCGCGCGGGCGCACATCGGGCGCGGCACGGTCGTACATGCCGACGGCTGTCCACGCGAGCGCCATGCCCAGCAGGATCGCGGCGAGGCTGAGGCCCACGACGAGATGGCTGGAGCGGACGGAACGGATCTTCAGCCATTCCGAGGCGAGGATGTTCATGCGTCCCTCTTCCTGAGCATGTGGAACCCGACGGCGAGCGCTGCGACCGCGTACGCCGCGAAGGCGATGACCGCGGCCCAGGGCGGCAGGAAGCCTTCGCCGAGCCGCGTGGCGAGATGCCTGCCCGCGATCTGCGGCACGAGGTTGGGCAGCAGCAGTGCCGAGACCCGGGCGTTCCACGGGGAGGGCAGGTAGTTGGCGATGCCGGGCAGCACGAACAGCAGTGCCACCACCGAGACCACGGCGGCGGCCGTTGACCGGGTGGCGAAGCCGAGGCCGAGACCTACCAGCGCCAGCACGGTCACCGACAGAGCCGAGGCGACCAGCATCGGCAGGTCGTCGGTGAACGAGGCGTCGTTGAAGCCGAGCCGCCGGTCGCCGGCTATCAGCCGGCTGGAGGCGTAGGTGACGAGCAAGATGGCGCAGCCCGCCGTGAACGTCGTCATGGCGACGACCGCGGTCTTGGCCAGCAGCAGGGTGCTTCGCTTGGGGACGGCGATGAGAGTGGCCCGGATCGTGCCGGTGGCGTGCTCCGACGTGATCGCGAGCACGCCGATCATTGCCAGGCTGACCTGGGTTAACGGCAGGAAGCCCTGTTCGGGGGCCGCTGCCCGGAGCGCGCCGCCGCGGTCCTCCGCGACACCGCTGACGTAGAACGTCCACAACACGCCCGCGAGCACCGTGGCGGCGGCGGCACCGATGGCGGTGCGGGTCGAGTCGACCGAGCGCAGCTTCAGCCACTCGGAGGAAAGGACTTCTTTCACCGCGACGCTCCGTACTGCACGCTGCTCGCCGTGAGCGTCAGGTAGGCCTCCTCAAGGGACGTGTGGCGCGCGGTGAGCTCGTCGACGGTGGCCTCGATGATCAGCTTGCCACGCCCCACGATGACGATGCGGTCGGCGGTCAGGGCCATCTCGCTCATCAGATGGCTGGAGAGCAGGATCGTGCGCCCGTCGGCGGCCAGTGAGCGCATCAGCTCGCGGATCCACCGGACCCCGTCGGGGTCGAGCCCGTTGACCGGTTCGTCGAACATCAGCACGCCGGGGTCGCCGAGCAGCGCGGCCGCGATGCCGAGCCGTTGCTTCATGCCCAGCGAGAACCCGCCCACCCGTTTGCGCGCCACCCCAGCCAGCCCCACCTGCTCGAGCACCTCCGCCACGCGGAGCGGGCCGATGTCGTTGGTGCGGGCCAGGCTGAGCAGGTGGTTGTAGGCGCTGCGGCCGGGGTGAACCGCGTTCGCGTCGAGCAGCGCGCCCACCTCTCGCATCGGCCGGCGTGACAACGCGTAGCGGCGCCCGTTGACCAGCGCCTCGCCCGAGGTCGGGGCGTCGAGGCCGAGGATCAGCCGCATCGTGGTGGACTTGCCGGCACCGTTGGGGCCGAGGAAACCGGTCACATGGCCCGGTTCGACCCGGAAGGACAGCTCGTCTACGGCGAGCGTGTCGCCGTAGCGTTTCGTCAGGCGTCTGAGTTCGATCACGTCGTAAACGATGGGACACGGCGGGGTTCTGGCACATCGGACCAGGGTCCGAACTGCAACATCAGACTCCGGGCTGACGTGCGGAACTCCGCTCATTGGCTACGGTTCAACGCGTGAACGAGACGCACCCCCTCTTCGTCAGGCGCCTGAGCCGCCGCCAGTTGATCCTGCTGGACTTGGTGGCCGGGCTGGGCTTCTCGCTCGTTTTCCTCACGGCCACGGCACAGGCCGACGGCCTGCCGCCCTGGGCGAGGCTGGCCTTTCCCCTCGGGCTGGGGTTGCCGCTGGCCGTGCGGAGACTGTGGCCGTTCCCGGTCTTCTGTTTCCTCCTGGCGCTGTCCATCGCGGCCGTCATGGCCGACCTGGTCAGTTTCGCCTACGTCTCGCCCGCGTACGCGCTCTATGTGGTCGCCTTGGCCGACGGCACCCGCAGAACCTGGGTGCCGACCTCGGCGATCGCTGTGCTGACCCTGGTCACGGGGGTGGGGTTGGTCGCGGTGGGCGGATCGCCGCGAGAGGGGGCGCCCGAGTGGCTGCTGAGTCTGGACAAGCCGCTCATCGGCATCGCGGCGCTGGGCGGCGCCTGGACGGTGGGGCGGGCCGTGCGAGAACGCAGAATCTACGCTGCCCGCGACGCCGAGCGGCTGGCAGGGCAGGCGGTGACGGAGGAACGTCTGCGTATCGCGCGTGAGTTGCACGACGTGGTCACGCACAGCGTGGGCTTGATCGCGGTCAAGGCCGGCGTGGCCAACCACGTCATGCAGGCGAGGCCTGACGAGGCGCGCGACGCGCTGCGCGTGATCGAGACGGTGAGCCGGGGCGCGCTGGTGGAAATGCGCCACCTCCTCGGCGTGCTGCGCTCCGCCGAGGCGCCGGAGTTCAGCCCCACTCCGGGCATCGCCGACCTGCGTGCGCTGGCCGAACGGGCCAGTTTGGCGGGGGTGGAGGTGGAGCTCGATGTTCGCATTCAGGGCGTAAGGAGCGAGGGTGAGCCCGTCGGCACCTGCGCTGGGGAGGAGCAGGCCGGACGAGACGGCGCTCGGCCGGGTGGTGCTCAGCGGGCTGATCGAACAGAGGGGGCACGGCGGGGTGGTGCTCAGTGGGCTGAATCAGAGGGGGCACGATGGGGCGATGTGCGGGGCGATGGAGCCGATGGTGTGCGGGGTGATGAAGATGCAGGTGGCCGGTGGGGTGATGGGGCCGGTCGTGACGGCCTGTTGGGCGATCGCCGTGGCGTCCAGCAGGTGTCGGGGCCTGCTGCTTACACGGCAGGAGGGGGCGGATCGTCAGGTGGAATGAGGCTGCCGGACGGCGTGGAGTTGTCGGTCTACCGGATCGTCCAGGAGGCGCTCACGAACGTCGTCAAGCACGCGGCCCCCGCCCGCTGCAGGGCATCGGTGGTCGCCGACGAGAGGGAGGTCCGGATCGAGGTGGTCGACGACGGGCCAGGGCGGCGTACGCTACCGACCGACGGCGCAGGGCACGGGCTGATCGGGATGCGGGAGCGGGTCATGATGTACGGCGGGGCGTTCGAAGCCGGGCGCATCCCGGGGCAGGGCTTCAGGGTCTCAGCCCACCTGCCCTACGGGGACGCGCCATGATCCGGGTGCTCGTCGCTGACGATCAGGCGCTGCTCCGAGGAAGCTTCAAGGTACTGGTCGACTCCGAGCCCGACCTGACCGTGGTGGGCGAGGCGGCGACGGGCGCGGAGGCCGTGTCCATTGCCTTGGAGGAGCGGCCCGACGTGGTGCTCATGGACGTCCGCATGCCGGTCATGGACGGGATCGAGGCGACCCGGCTCATCGGCGACGCGTCCCGCGTTCTGATCGTGACCATGTTCGATTTGGATGCTTACGTCTATGACGCGCTTCGTGCGGGCGCCAGCGGCTTCCTGCTCAAGGACACCCCGCCTGCCGACCTGCTTGCGGCCATTCGGGTGGTCGCTGCAGGTGAGGCGCTGCTGGCTCCCAAGGTGACGCGGAGGCTGATCGAGGAGTTCGCGCGCACGCCTGTGCTGCCGCCGGTGAGAGGGCTCGACGGGGTGACGGAGAGGGAGTGCGAAGTGCTGGCCCTGATCGCCCGCGGGCTGTCCAACACAGAGATCGCCGCCCACCTTCAGCTGAGCCTCGCCACGATCAAGACGCACATCAGTCGCCTCCTGGCCAAGCTCGACGCACGCGACCGGGCTCAACTCGTTATCGCGGCCTACGAGAGCGGCTTAGTCTCCGCGACTCGGTAACCGTCACATGTGCATGGTCGCGGTGGCTGGCCCTTCCTGTGGCGGTCTGAACCTGCCCTTGGCGGTCTGGTCCCGCCCTGCGGGTGCCGGGCAATGGCCATTGGCACGCTTACGGCGGCGGTTGGGGGGAGAACCGGGCGAACGTGGTCGCCACCGCACCTGCCCTTGGCGGTCTGGTCACGCCCTGAGGGCGCCGGGCAATGGCCACTGGCACGCCAATGGCGGCGGCTGGGTGGAGAACCGGGCCGACGTGGTCGCCACCGCCTACGTCGGCCTTCGAGTCGCCGTGTAGGGCAACAGCACGGTCAGCGGCAACGCCCGTTCGAGGACCTCGCCTGGGTCAGCAGCGGCGCGACCGTCACCGGCAACGCCGCGGTGAAAGAACAGCACGCTGGCCCAGGGCGGCGCTAACCTCAGCGGCTGCGTGGTGATCGGCGGCGACGCCGAGCCCGCCACGGCCTGCGGCCCCTGACGTACTTTGATGGTCAACCCTGATCGCGGCCGAAACCTACGACCGGGTCACGGTCAACGCCGTCAACGCCACCCGACTCCGGGTCGTGCTGCAGAGCGGCCGGGGGCTGTCGGACTGCTGGAGGTGCGCCCGTTCGGCTGGCGAGCAGGGACGGAGCGCCCATCCAGGGCGGCGCGCCTTGCGCCGCCAGCGTGCGCCAGCCGCCGCCCAGGTGGGCGCCCAGCCAGGGTGCCCCCTATCGCGGTCACCGCAGCGCCAATCCGACCAGGCCGTTGTCGCGGCGGCCCTGGCGCGGCTCGCCATCGTGGGCCGCGCTCGAGCTGAGCCCAGGATTCAGCGCCGAGCTGAGCCCAGGACTTGGCGGTCGGGCTGGGTTCGGGGCTTGGCGGTCGGGTTGGGTTCGGGGTTTGGTTGTTGGGTTGGGTTCGGGGTTTGGCCGTGTCGCCCTGGCCCTGGTGGGCGCGGGATCGAGGGCATCGGGCCCGGTGGCTAACCCGTCGGGAACGCCGGCGACGTACGTGCCCACATGAGGACCTGTGCAGCGATGTCGGCAGCGTCGCCGCCACCGTTGTCGAACACGGCTGGGATCAGCGTGCGGCCCTGCGCGGCGTCCGCCATCGCGTTCTCGATCCACTCCTGCGCGTAGCCGCGTCCGCGTAGCCGGTGTTCCCGCACGTCATCGGGGCAGTCCAGGAGCGCCCAACGGACCGGGCCGTCCCATCGCATGCCTGCTGCGAGCTCGTCAGGGTCGGGGACGGGGCACAGGAGCAGCACCGGGTGCCCCGCTCGCCGCACCATGGTCACGATGCGTTGCCACATGCGGTCGTAGGCCGGCCACACCGGCGCCGCGTCCGGTTCGGCGATGGGCACCCCGATCAGGGCGCCGTCTTCGAGCAGTTCGTCCATGTCCATCACGACCAGCCCGTCCGCCGCCCGCACCAGGTGTGGCAGCAGGGTCGTCTTGCCCGCCCCAGGTGCGCCCGCCAGGAGGTAGAGGGGTGCGGTTCCATCCACGAGTCGATCTTGCATCTGCTTGACCTTAGTGGCTGGTGGGTTGTGTTTTGTCGGATGGTCTGGCCGCGTCCCAGAGATGGTCGAACTGTTGCACCCAGTACGCGTACCAGCGGTCGTTCTGTTCGCGGGTCAGGTTCAGATGCATGCGGGCGAAGGTGGACGTGTTATGGAACCCATGGATCTCGACGATCGCGCGGCCGTGTGCGGTCTCTGGGTCGATGAGTACGAGGCTGAATCCCGGGTTGTAGGGGAACAAGCGGTAATTCAACTCTCCCGGCATTTCCCAGGTGGCTATGTGTGCCAGTCGTTCGAGCGTGATTGCCAGCGCGGCGGGGAGTGACTGAAGTTGGTGTTCCACCGATTCGTCGAGTTGGCGTGAGGCCAGTCTGATCGCTTCCGGCTCCTCGGGGTCCAGGGTGACGATGCGGACGGAACCGCCTTTGTGGCGTAGCACCCGGGTGCGCAGCGTCTCGCAGGTTTCTGGGGAGAGGAGGTTCACGGCGGACGGGGCGAACACGCGGACGTCGCGGGCGTTGGCGAACAGGACCGTGGCCGGCAGGGTGTCGAAAGCGGAGCGGTCGCGGAGGAGGTCGCCCGGGGACGTCCGGCGCTGCTCGGGGAGGGTGAGGCGGTAGACGAGGAGGCCGACGGCCGCGAACAGGGCGGACCATTTGAGCTGGTCGGGCACGATGTCGTTGATTATCGAGACGACGGCGAAACAGATGACCACCAGGGCGACCACGTAGGCTTCGACGTTTCTGCGAGCCAGTAAGTCCGCTTTCACCTGCCGCAGCATTGCCATATTGCCCCCTTGCCTCCGACTGGTCTTACCTTCATTGTCAGGTGTTGACCCGGTGTGAGCGGGGGTTCGGTAACTTTTCCTCTCGTGAGCGATGTGAAGATAGTCTTCCGTAAGTACGGCGGGGCGTTGCACTGGAACCATGCGGGGAGGATCCTCGGAGAGGACGAGCACGGCGTCTGGGTCGCGGTGGCTGCGGGCACGCTCGCCAGGAAGGGCGCGGAACCGCCCATCGCCTGGGACTTTCCGAGCAGCATGCTGTTCCCGCGTGACGCCTGGTGGACCGCGTCCTTCAACGGGCCGCAGCACCGTGCGGCGATCTACATCGACGTCACGACCGTCCCCGAGTGGCGTGAGGGCGAGGTGACCATGGTGGATCTCGACCTTGACGTGATCAAGATGCGTGACGGGCGGCTGATCCTGGACGACGAGGACGAGTTCGTCGAGCACCAGGTGTCGCTGGGGTATCCGGCCGAGGTGATCGAACGGGCCGAGGAGACGGCCCGCTGGCTGCTCCGGGCGGTGGAGGAGCGGCAAGGCCCGTTCGGGGGCGCGCACGTCCGCTGGCTGTCCCAGGTCGTGTGACTGAGGCGCGCCCCGGTAGGTCAGCGATAAAGCAGGTTGCGTGAGTGAGGCGCGCCCCGGTAGGTCAGCGAGAAGGCAGATTGTGTGATCGAGGCGCGCCCCGGAAGGTCAGCGAGAAAGGCGGAGCGCCTCCGCCAGCGCCGCCAGCCGCCGGGGGGAGGCCAGGCCCGCGTGGTACAGGTGGAACTCGGCGGCGCCTGCCTTGGCGTACGTCCGCAGGAGGTCGGCGAGGGCCGCCGGGTCGGCGGGGCGCGGGGGCAGGGCCAGGACGTACGCTCCGACGCGCTGCCCCGGCGTGCGGAGGTCTCCCAGCTGTGTCAGGCGGGCGCTGTCGGAGGACGGCTCGCCCCAGCAGTTGCCCACCAGGACGTCCGCCCCGGGCTCGCCTTCGGGGAGGGCGGCGAACGAGCTGGCCGCCCACGGGTCGGGGTTGGCGTGCAGGGTGATGGGCACGGTGGGGGCGACCTCGCGGGCCGTGGCGATCAGGCGGCGACGGAGGGCGGCGGACAGTTCCACGCGAACGGCCTGCACCTCGTCGGTGACCGGGCCGAGGGCCTCGGCCATGGACGCGGTCGCCGGATCGTCGATGGCGGCGCGCACCCGGTCCCGGGTTCCGGGCGGGTAGCGATCGGCGCAGGTCGTACAGAAGCAGAGCGTGAGCAGGTCGCCGTGGACGGACGACCAGTCGGCGCCTGCGGTCTTCTCGTGCATGCTCTGGTGCCCGAAGCCCATCGGCCCGCAGGCTTCCAGGATCAGCCCGTCGGGGGCGCCGACGGTCAGGATCTCGCGGACCATCCGCTCGCAGTACTCGACCACGTCGGCGTGGGCGGGACAGAGGGCGTGCGGGTACGGGTCGCCGAAGGCGTTGCGGACCACGACCTCGGAATGCGCGGCGCCGAGCAGGGAGTTGTGCGTCAGTACGGTCCACGCCTGCACCCGCAGGCCTGCCGCCTTGAGGGCGTCTCGTGCGCGGAGGTAGGCGTCGGGCGCGGTCCAGGTGGGGGACGCGGGAACGAGGCGACCCCACGCCTCGGGACGTACCGGGAGGTAGAACGCCGAGTGGGGGACGTCCAGGACGCGATGGGAGGGGTGGTGCGGCGTGGCCGCGCGGGTGGAGTGGTAGCCGGCCGCCAGGGCGACGGCCTCGACGCCCAGTGCGGCCAGGCGCTCGGGGGCCGAGGGGTCGCCGACGACGTCCCAGGGGTAGACGTAGGCCACGTTCACCAGCGGGGTCTCCTGACAGAGAAGGACGGGTCGAAGCGTCGCATGTAGGTGGCGTCGTCGCGGGAGGTGAGTCCGCACTTCAGGTACTGCTCGTGCATCACGGCGAGGGCGTCGCGGTCGAGTTCGACGCCCAGTCCGGGCGCCGAGGGCACGACCACGGCGCCGTCGGCGAAGCGCAGCGCGCCGGGCGCGACCACGTCCTGGCCGTTCTGCCAGGGGGTGTGCGTGTCGCAGGCGTGGGTGAGGTTCGGGGTGGCGGCGGCCAGGTGGGTCATCGCGGCCAGGCTGATGCCGAGGTGGGAGTTGGAATGCATGGACAGTTCGATGCCGAAGGCGGCACAGAGGGCCGCGACGTGCGAGGTACGTACCAGGCCGCCCCAGTAGTGGTGGTCGAGCAGCAGCACGCCGATCGCCCGCTGGGCGATGGCAGGGGGGAGGTGCTCGGGGGTCACGACGCACATGTTGGTGGCCAGCGGCATCGAGACCTCGGCGGCGACCTGCGCCATGCCGGAGATGGCCGGTGTGGGGTCCTCGAGGTACTGCAGGACTCCGTCGAGCGAGCGTCCCACCCGGATCGAGGACTCCACGCTCCAGGCGGCGTTCGGGTCGAGCCGGAGCGGCACGCCGGGGAACGCCTCGCTCAGTGCCAGGATCGCCTCGACCTCCTGCTCAGGAGGGTGGACGCCGCCCTTGAGCTTGATCGACGTGAAGCCGTACTCCTTGATGAGCAGCGACGCCTGCGCGACCAGCCCGGCGGGGTCGAGGGCCGCGCCGAACCTGTCGGGCTCGGCGCCGGGGTGACCTGCCCATTTGTAGAAGAGGTAGGCACTGTACGGTACGGCTTGACGGACCCGGCCGCCGAGAAGGTCCACCACGGGCACCCCGGCCGCCTTGCCGCGAATGTCCAGGCAGGCCACCTCGAAGGGGGAGAACACCCGGTCGATGCTCTTCTCCTGGGTCGCCACGCCGGTCAGCCCGTGCAGGTCGCTGACCACGTCGCCGACGATCGCGGTGATCCTGGCGTACATCTCGTTCGTCGCGTGCACGTCGAGGCCGACGAGGGCTTGGGCGCACTCGCGGACCTTGTTGAGGTGGTCCAGATCGCCGTAGGTCTCGCCGAGGCCGGTCAGGCCCTCGTCGGTGATCACCTCGATGATCGTGCGCAGTGCCCAGGGCTCGTGCACCCCGGCGGCGTTCAGCAGGGGCGGATCTCGGAAGGCGACAGGGGTGACGAGGATCTGACGGATGATCATATGACTGCCGTCCATATATGTGAACGAGTGCCAGGTTTGTAGACAAGTTGTCGCAACTGTAAGAATCGAGCTGAGAAAGTGTCAAGACTCCGAAGGGCCATTCGATGATCTACGGACACGACCCCAGGACGGGCGAGACCATTGGCGCCGCCCTGAACGAAACGGACAGCGCCGGGGTCGACATGATCGTTTCCGCGGCCGCCGCCGCGGGTGCCGGCTGGCGGGCGACCCCGGCGGCCGAGCGGGCGCTCGCACTCGAGGCCGTCGCCGACGCGCTCACCGCACACACGGACGAGCTGTGGGAGCTCGCCGACCGCGAGACCGCCCTCGGCGAGGTACGGCTGCGCGGAGAGGTGGCCCGGACGGCGGGGCAGTTCCGGCTCTTCGCCCAGGTGATCAGGGACGGCGGCTATCTCGACGCGATCATCGACCACGCCGACCCCTCGGCCACCCCGCCGAGGCCGGACGTGCGCCGGATGAAGCACCCGCTGCCGGGCGTGGTGGCCGTCTTCGCGGCGAGCAACTTCCCCTTCGCGTTCTCGGTGGCGGGCGGCGACACCGCCTCCGCGCTGGCGGCGGGCTGCCCCGTCGTGGTCAAGGCCCACCCGGGGCACCCGAACACGTCCGAGCGGGTCGCACGCATCGTCCGCGACGCTCTGCCCTACCCCGACCTGCTCGGGCTGGTGCAGGGCCTGCAGGCGGGCGCCGACCTGGTGCAGCATCGCGCGGTGGTGGCGGCGGGCTTCACCGGGTCCATCGCCGGCGGCAAGGCGATCAAGGGGCTGATCGACCAGCGCGAGGTGCCGATCCCGTTCTTCGGCGAGCTGGGCAGCGTCAACCCGGTGGTCGTGCTGCCGTCCGCGCCCAAGGCGCAGGTGGCGACCGGGTTCGCCGCCTCCCTCACGCTGGGTGTCGGCCAGTTCTGCACCAACCCGGGCCTGATGTTCGTGCCCGACGACGACGAGCTGCGCAAGGCGCTGGCCGCCGCCGTCGAGGCAACCACGGGCGGTCCGATGCTGGACGAACGGATCAGGGACGGATACGTCGGCGGCGTCGAGCGGCTCGGTGAGCTGTCGCTGCTGGCCGAGGGCAAGCCGGGCGAGGGCAGCTGGGCGGTTACCCCGAAGGTGTTCACCGCGGATCTCGGGACGTTCTCCGACAAGCTGCCGCGCATCGCCGAGGAGTGCTTCGGCCCGGCGTCCGTTGTCGTGACCTATCAGAAGGTGTCCGACCTGCGGCCCGTCCTGGAGCGGCTGGAAGGGTCGCTGACGGCGACCGTCCACGGCACCGACGCCGACGAGGCGAGCGAGGTCGCCGAGGTGCTCGGCCGCAAGGCCGGCCGGCTCATCTGGAACGGGTGGCCCACCGGGGTGGCCGTGTGCTGGGCGATGCACCATGGCGGGCCGTGGCCAGCTTCGACCGCGGCCGCGCACACCTCCGTCGGCGCGACGGCGATCGACCGGTGGCTCGCGCCGACCGCGTACCAGGACTGGCCCGCTGAGCTGCTGCCCGAGGAGCTCAGCGACGAGAACCCGCTCGGCGTCCCGCGCCGCGTCGACGGCGTCCTGCACGGCTAGCCGGAAGGCTGGACGGGTGCCGCCGCGGCCTGCTGAGCGGGCCGCGGCGCCTCCGCCCGACGTGGACGCCGTCAGGCTCCGGCCAGTTCCAGGCCCGTCGCGAGAATGGCCTCCAGCTCCGCCAGGTGCTCGGGTGACGGGTCCACCAGCGGTGCCCTTACCCCGCCCACGTCCAGGCCGCGCAGCCGCACTCCCGCCTTGACCAGCGACACCGCGTAGCCGGGAACGCGGTCGCGCAGGTCCACCAGCGGCAGGTAGAAGCCGGTCAGCAGACGCTGCACCAGCACCTCGTCGCCACCCGTCACCGCCTTGTAGAAGGCCAGCGCGATCTCCGGCGCGAACGCGAACACGGCGCTGGAGTACAGGGTGACGCCGAGCCCGCGGTAGGCGGGGACGGTGAGTTCGGCCGTGGGCAGCCCGTTGAAGAAGGTGAACTCGCGGTCGGTCTCCCGCCGCACCGTGAGGATGATGCGCTGGAGCAGGTCGAAGTCGCCGAGACCGTCCTTGAAGCCGATCACGTTCGGCACCGTGGCCAGTTCGGCGACGGCGGCGGGGGAGAAGCGGGCGGTGCCGCGCTGGTAGATGATCACGGGCAGGCCGCCGGCCGCCGCCACCTCGCGGACGTACCGCACCAGCCCCTCGGGCGGGGCGCTGACGAGGTACGGCGGCATGAGGAGCAGCCCGTCGGCGCCCTGCTCGGCCGCGGCGCGGGCGATCGCCCTGGCCGCGGGGAGCGTGCCTCCCGCGCCCGAGAAGACGGGCACTCTGCCGCCGGTGGCCGCCACCGAGGTGGCCACGACCCTGGTGTATTCGTCGAGGTCGAGGGCGTTGAACTCGCCTGTGCCGCACGCGGTGAACACTCCTCCCGCCCCGGCCGCGACCCCCCGGGCGACGTGCTCGGCCAGTACCTGTTCCGCTAGGTCGCCATCGTCCCCGAAGGGGGTCACCGGAAAGAAGAGAACACCATCTAGCCGCATATGTCGTCCTTTCGAGGGTGTACTAGCGGATGCCCTCCCGGCGAAGAGTGGCAGCCAGCTTTCGGGTGTGCCTGATGATCGCCTCGGTGATCCTCTCGACCTCGGCGGGTGGCAGGCTCGCCGGCATGGAGCAGCTGATCGCGTCCGTGGCCGGGATGCGGTAGTCGACCGCGACCGCCACGCAGGCCACGCCCGGCGTGCCCTGCTCGCGCTCGTAGGCCCAGCCCCTGGTGCGGACCTGGTCGAGTTCGCCGATGAGTTTGGCCACGTCGGTGATCGAGTGGTCGGTGAGCGCGGGCAGCGGGTCGGGCAGCAGGGCGGCGACCTCGTCGTCGGTCAGCTGGGCGAGCAGCACCTGGCCCAGGGCGGTGACATGGGCCGGCAGCCGCCTGCCCACCCTGGGGATGACGTGGTGCGCCTCCCGCGACTCCCTCGTGGCCAGGTAGAGGACGTGCGCCTCGTCGCGCCGGGCGAAGTGCGCGGTCTGCCCGATCTCCGCGCGCAGGTCCTCCAGCGTCTCCTGGGCGAGCGGCAGGGCGGGGTCCTTGTCCAGGTAGGCGGTGCCGGTGAGCAGGGCGTGCGGGCCGATGCCGAACGCCGACCTCGCCGAGTCGGTCTCCACCCAGTTCAGCTCGACCAGCGTGCGCATGAGGGCGTGCAGGCTGCTGCGCGGGAACCCGGTGCACTGCTGGAGCTCTGACAGGGTCAGGGTCTCGTGGGAGGCCGCCAGGGCCTCCAGGATGCGGACCGTGCGCTCCGCTGACTTGACCAGCTGGGGCTCCATACTCATCCCATCTCGACGGCGGCTGCAAAATGTCAGGATATGGGATACCGTCCAGATACATGGACACTAGCCTTTGATGGCGCCGCTGGTGAGCCCGCGCATGAACTGCCGCTGGAACGCCAGGAACGCGATGATCGACGGCAGCAGCGCCAGCAGCGACGCCGCGAGGAGCACGCCGATCCCGACCTCCTCGTCCGAGCGGAGCGAGCGCAGCGCGATCGGCAGCGTCCACATGCTCGACTCCGGCGCGACGATCAGGGGCAGCAGGTACTGGTCCCAGATCATGGTGAAGCCGAAGACACCGATCACGCCGAGCGCGGGACGGCAGAGCGGCAGGATGATCGTGAAGAACGTCCGCATCTCGCCCGCGCCGTCGATGCGCGCGGCCTCCTCCAGCTCGACCGGCACCTCCTTCATGAACTCGGTCATGACCAGGATGGAGAAGCCCCAGGCGCCGACCGGCAGGATCATCCCGGCGTACGTGCCGATCAGGTTGAGGTGGAGCAGCGGCATGTCCGCCAGGACGAGCGAGAGCGGGATCGCGATGATCTCCTCGGGCAGCATCATCGTGGCCAGCATGAGCAGCATGACGATCGTCATGCCCCGGAACTTCTTGCGGGCCAGTGAGTACGCGGCGAAGACGCTGACCAGCATCTGCAGGAGCAGCCCGAACCCCACCACCACGAACGAGTTCAGCAGGTAGAGGTAGACGTTCTTCTCCTTGGCCTGGATGAAGTTCTCCAGGGTGAAGTCGTCCGGCCAGAGGGTGAACGACGTCGGGTCGAGCGTCTTGCTGAAGGCGCTGACGAGGAGGCCGACCAGCGGGCCGGTGAAGACCAGCACCATCACGCCGTAGACGACGACCTTGGTGGTGATCGCGATCGGCCCCCTGCGGGACTCCAGGCCCAGGGCGCTGTCGAATCTCATGTCCGCTGCCTCCTGCGCAGGATCTGCGTGAGCAAGGTGAGCACCAGGGTGACCGCGAACAGCACGATCCCGCCCGCGGACGCGACCCCCAGCTCGTTCTTCTGGAACCCGAGCTTGTAGATCAGCGTCATGAGCACCTCGGACGAGCCATTGGGCCCGCCGTTGGTGAGGACGTACACCTCGACGAAGACCCGCAGGCCGCGGATGGCGGCCAGGGTGAACAGGATCCAGAACACCGGGCGCAGCGCGGGCAGCGTGATGTGGCGCAGCCGGTGCCAGGTCGAGGCCCCGTCGACCGCGGCCGCCTCGTAGAGCGTCCTGTCGACGCCCACCAGCCCGGCCAGGAAGATCATCATGTCGTACGGGGTGCCGCGCCAGATGCTCATCAGCATGATCGACCCCAGCGACGAGTGCTCGCTGGCCAGGAACGGCTGCGGATCGACGGCGAACCAGCCGAGGACGCTGTTGAGCATGCCGGTGTCGGCCGGGTGGAACATGATCCGCCACACCTCGGCCACCGCCGCCATGGTGGTGACGACGGGCAGGAACGCCGCGGTCCTGACGAACCAGAGGTACTTGGCCGGGCCCTCGATGAGCAGCGCGAACCCGAGGCCGAGCACGAGCGAGCCCGCCGTGGTGCCGACGGCGAGCACCACGCTGTGCCACATGGCGGAGGCGAAGTCGCTGTCGGTGACGATCGTCCGGTAGTTGTCCAGGCCGACCCATTCGTCCCCGAGGAACGTCTGGACCTTGAAGAAGCTCTTCCACAGGCCCACGAACATGGGGATGAACTTGAAGTACAGGAACAGCAGCAAGGCCGGCGCCAGGAACAGCCAGGCGATCAGCGTCCCCTGCCGCAGCTTCTTGGGGCGGCGGCGGGGGGTCACCGAGCGGCTCCGCGCCTGAGTCAGCGTCGGAGTCATGATGCTTTCTGGCTCTGCAGTTCCTGGGTGAGCTTGGTGTTCAGGGTGTCCATGGCGGACTTGACGTCAGCGGAGCAGTCGGCCCACACGGCGTTGATGGAGTCGGCCGAGTCCTGCCTGATCGGGGCCCAGTTCGGCACCGGAGGCGCGTAGACGGCGTTGGCGTAGGACTCCTGGAAGACCTTCCACCGCGGGTCCTGGCGCTCGGCGGCCATGTCCACGGTGGTGTTGACCGGCAGTCGGACGATGGCGCCGTTGGCGTCCTTGTTCATGCCGATCCGCTGGCCGTCGGGGGAGATCGCGAACTCGGCGAACTTCTTCTGTGCGTCCTGCTGGTCGGAGCCGGCCATCAGGTAGACGTTCTCGCCCTCGCCGAGGGTGCCGGGGCCGCCGGACGGTCCCTTGGGCACCGGGTCGACCTCGAGCTTGTCGGTCCCGATGCTCTTGACGAACCGGGCGAGCACGTACGGGCCGACCAGGTAGATGCCGCCCTGGCCCTTCTCGAACACCTCGTGGGTGACGGTCGTGTCGTTGCTGACCGCGCCCGGGTTGACCGTCTTGGCCTTGCAGAACTGGTCCTGCAGGAACGTGACCGCCTCCACGGTCTTGGGGTCGTTCACCGTGGCGCTGAACTTGCCGCCGCCGCTGGCCTTGATGAAGTCGCCGCCGTTGGCGTAGATCAGCGAGGACGCGTACCAGGAGGCGTAGCCGCGCTTGGTGCCGGCCGGGATCACGAAACCGGCGGTGTCCTTCTGGCCGTTGCCGTCGGGGTCCTTCTCGGTGAAGGCCTGGGCCAGTTTGGCCAGGTCGTCCCAGGTCTTGGGCGGCTCCATGCCGACCTTCTCCCGCCAGTCCTTGCGCACGATCAGGGCGAAGGCCTGGGCGGAGAAGGGCGCGCCGTAGTACTTGCCGTCGCTGCCCTGCGCAGCCTTCCATGCCGTTTCGGCCAGTTTGTCGCCGCCCGCGAGCGCCGCCTTGTCGACCTCGCGCAGCCAGCCCTGGCTGTGCATGTTGCCGAGTTGGGCGGTGTCGTTGATGACGATGTCGGGAAGCTTCTTCTGTGCCGCCTGCTGTTGGAGCTTGGTCTCGAAGTCGTCGAAGAGCGCGACGACCTTCGTCTTGACCCCGCTGGCCTTGGTGAATGCGTCGGCCAGCTTCACGGCCGTTTTGGCGGAGTCGGATTCGGGCGCCTGCCTGATCCAGATCTCCAGTGCGTTGTCAGAACTCGATCCCCCGGAGCCGCAGCCTGTCAGCGTTACGGCCAGGGTCGTGGCGATGGCGACCCCCAGCAGCTGGCGTGACATCAGACCGCCTCCCGTTCACATACGTGGACACATGGCGTGGATGTGGAACTCGTTCAGGTGAACGTAACGACGAGGGCGCGTCACGGTCAATATTCAAGGATGTGAATTTCGATCGGATTTGTGTACAAGTTGAGCCATGCGCATTCTGATGACCGGCGCGGCCGGAAAGGTCGGCACGCTCCTCCGTCCCCGCCTCGCCCGAGAAGGCCGCATCCTGCGCCTTTCTGACATACAGCCGCTCGAAGCCGGCCCAGGCGAGGAGATGGTGACGGCCGACCTCAACGAAGAGGAGGCCATGGCCACGGCCATGAAGGGCGTGGACGCGGTGATCCACCTGGGCGGGCAGAGCCGTGAGCACCCATGGGCGGACATCGTCCAGGCCAACATCAACGGGCTGCACGTCCTGATGGAGGCGGCCCGCCGGGAGGGGGTCGGCCAGCTCGTGCTGATGGGCAGCCACCACGCGGCGGGCTTCCACACCAGGCCCGCCTCCGGCGAGGACCTGCCCGACTACGCCTTCCCGCGTCCCGACACGTTCTACGGCGTGAGCAAGGTCGTGATGGAGGCCATGGGCAGCCTGTACCACGACCGGTTCGGCATGAACGTGACCGTGGTCAGGCTCGGCACCTGCAACGAGGGGTCGGGCGACACGCGCGGGCTGGCGACCTGGATCTCGCCCGACGACCTGACCCGCCTGCTGGAGGCCGCGCTGACGGCGCCCGGCTACCACGTCGTCTGGGGCGTCTCCGACAACGCCCGCCGCTGGTGGTCGCTGGACGAGGCCAGGGCCATCGGCTACGTCTCGCAGGACGACTCGGAGCCCCAGGCCGCCGCCCTCATCGCCGAGCAGGGTGAGCCCGACCTGAGCGAGCCGCTGCACCACCGGGCGGGCGGCGTCTTCACGCTCAAGGAGCTGGGCGGCGCCTGGTAGCAGCGAGTGCAACCGGTTGTAGTCGGTGCAGAATTCTAGGCGCGCACCCAACCCGCCCATCCGCGACTCGGGAGAGAAGTTGAGCACCAGGTACGCCTTCGTCGGACTCGGCCACCGCGCCCAGATGTACGTCGACGCCCTGCTGGGCGACTGGCAGGACACCGGGACGATCGTCGGCCTCTGCGACGTCAACCAGACCCGCATGGACTACTACGCCGAGCGCATCGGCGGCGAGGTGCCGCGCTTCCACCCCGACGCGTTCGGCAGGCTGCTGGAACTGGCCGACGCGGTCGTGGTCTGCACGGTGGACGCGACGCACGCCCGCTACGTCTGCGCCGCCCTCGACGCGGGCCTCGACGTCATCGTGGAGAAGCCGCTCACCGTGGACGCCGAAGGCTGCGCGGCCATCGCCGCCGCCGCCGAGCGCAACCCGGGCAAGCTGGTGGTGACCTTCAACTACCGCTACTCGCCGCGCAACTCGGCGGTGAAGCGGCTGATCAGCGCGGGCGAGATCGGCCAGGTCACCTCGGTCCACTTCGAGTGGACGCTCGACACGATCCACGGCGCCGACTACTTCCGCCGCTGGCACCGCGACCGGGCCACCTCGGGCGGGTTGCTCGTGCACAAGTCCACCCATCACTTCGACCTGGTCAACTGGTGGCTCGGCGCGGCGCCCGAACTCGTCTTCGCCCAGACCGACCTGCGCTTCTACGGCCAGGCCCTGCCCAGGGGCCCACGCCCCGCACGCGGCCAGGGCGCGCCCGGCCTGGGCACCGACCCCTTCATCCTGGACATCTCCGCCGACCCGCGGCTCAAGCGCCTCTACCTGGACGCCGAGCACGAGGACGGCTACCTCCGCGACCAGGACGTCTTCGGGCCGGGCGTGACGATCGACGACAACATGTCGGTCCTGGTCCGTTACGCGAACCGGGCCATGCTCACCTACTCCCTCACCGCGCACGCCCCCTCCGAGGGGTACCGCGTCGTCTTCAACGGCACGGCCGGGCGCATCGAGCTGGAGGTCTGCGAGCGGGCCTGGACACCGCCGAACGCCGCGATCGACCCGGGCGCCGCCGCCAAGGAGCACGCGGCGGGAGCCTGGGAGCGGCTCGCCCTGCACCGGCACTGGCAGGAGCGCGAGGAGCTCCCGATCGAGCAGGGGGAGGGCGGGCACGGCGGCGGCGACCGGCTGCTGCTGAACGACGTCTTCCGCGGCCCGGGCGACGACCCGCTCGGCCGCCCGGCCGGGTACCGCGACGGCATCCGCAGCGTGCTCGTCGGGGTCGCGGCCACCCGCTCGGCGTCCTCCGGCCGCGCCGTCCGCCTGGCCGACGACGGCACCCGGCTCGCCGACGCCTGAGCTGCGCGCTCCCGGCGGGGACGGCCGCGGAGCCCAGGCTCTGGAAGCCCACCTGGCAGGCCAGGCCCGCCTCGGCGGCGGCTCGCTGCATCCGGTCGAAGTCCGCTGGTGGAGAAGCCGGCGGCGGCCACGGTGCGCCCCCGCGTGTTCACCTCCAGTGGAGCCCGAGGCCCCGGTGCTCGCCGACGTGCAGTTCCCCGCCGCTGACCCGCGCCGGGTACGGCTCGGCCAGCAGCCCGAGCGCGGCGAACGAGGCGTCCTCGACCTCCTCGGCCATGCACGACAGCGGCAGCGCGAGCGCCAGCTGCGACGACAGGTCGGGCAGCAGGTGCGGGTAGACCGGCACGTCGAAGGCGCGGGCCAGCTCGGCGATCCGCAGGAACGGGGTGATCCCGCCCACCCTGACCACGTTGGGCTGGACGATGTCGCAGGCCCCCGCCGTCAGCAGGTCGCGGAAACCGTAGACGGTGTAGACGTTCTCGCCCACCGCGATGGGCACCTCCACGGAGCGGCGCAGCTCGACGTGGGCGGCGACGTCGTCGGCGGGCAGCGGCTCCTCCAGCCAGTGCAGCCCGTACGGGCCCAGCGCCGCCACGGCGCGGCGGGCGCGGTGCAGGTCCCAGCGCTGGTTGGCGTCGACCATCAGGAGCGTGTCAGGCCCGATCACCTCCCGGACGGCGGCCACCCGTTCGACGTCCTCGCGCAGGTCCGGCCTGCCGACCTTCATCTTGACCGCCGGGTAGCCCGCCGCCTTCCACCGCTCGGCCTGGGCGACCAGCTCCTCCAGTGAGTAGTGCAGGTTCACGCCGCTGCCGTACACCGGGACGGTGTCCCTGCGTCTGCCCAGCACCTCGACCAGGCCGCGCTCGCCGCAGCGCAGGTCCCACAGCGCCAGGTCCAGCCCCGCCAGCGCGACCGTGGTGACGCCGCCGGGGCCGGCCTCGCGCAGGTGCCGCCAGAGCCGGTCCCACACCACCTCGGGGTGCGGGTCCAGGCCGATGGCGGCCTCGCGGATGTCGTGCTCCAGCAGGGCCTGCACGGCCCGCGCCCCGATCTGGGGCGTCCAGGAGAAGCCGGTGCCGGTGCGGCCGTCGTCCAGCGTGACCTCGACGACCAGGACGTGGTTGGCGGGCACGTCGGGCCCCCACGGGCGGGGCAGCGCGGCCGTGTGAGCGCTCACCTGGAGGTCACGAATCATCAGATCTCCAGTTCGGTACGCCAGCTGCGGTTGGGCGTCCAGCCGAGCATCCGCTGGGCCTTGGCCGAGGTGAAGGCGGGGGAGGGTCCGGTGAGGTTCGAGGCGGTCGCGGCGGTTTCCGGGATGACCTGGGGAAGCAGCTCGGCCAGCGGCCGGCGGGCCAGCGCGTCGGCGGCGCCCGCGAAGAACACCTCGCCGTCGGGCAGCTCGGGGAGCCGTTGGAGGAGGACCGCGATCAGGTCGGAGGCGTCCCTGGCGTCGATGTAGTTGAACAGCGAGACACCGGCGATCTCCGGCCGGTCCAGCCGCTCCGCGACGGTGTGGCCCGACTGGGTGGGCGCGCCCGCCCACTCCTCGGGAGCCACCACGAAGCACGGGCGCACCGCCGCGAACCGGGTGGCGGTGGCTGCACGCGCGAACGCCGCCATCGTCTGCTCGGCCACGAGCTTGGACAGGCTGTAGGCGTTCCACGGCGCGGCTGGGTGCTCCTCGTCGATCGGCAGGTAGCTGGGGGTCCAGCCGCCGGGCGCGCCGTAGCCGATGACGGTGGGACTGCTGGCCACCACCACTCCGCCGACGCCGGTGTTGCCCGCCGCCTCGCACACGTTGAAGGCGAGCTGCGTGTTGGTGCGGAAGGTCACGCCGTCGGTGCGGCTGAACGGGGTCGCGATCGCCGCCAGGTGGACCACGGCGTCGGGACGGAAGCGCGCCATGACGTCGTAGGCCTCGCCCAGGTCCGTCAGGTCGGCGGGCAGCGCCACCGCGGCCTCGGCGGGGGTGCCCGGTACGACGTCGACGCCGATCACCTCGTGGCCGGCGTGCGCCAGCGCGGTGACCACGCTGCGCCCGAGCCTGCCGGCGCTTCCTGTCACCAAGGTACGTGTCATCGGATGTTCATCTCCCAGAGGGTCAGATACAGCAACCGGTTGCAGCAACTATCCCGGCGGTGCTTGGAGAGAGTCAAGCGGGCCGCCGTCTCGTCTCAGACCCCCTCTATCCAGAGGGAACGCGGATCGGGGATGATGGTGGGAGGGGCCCGCCGACGGCGGGGAAACGTTTGACGGCACTACAAACGATTGCACTAAAGTACAGGTAGATGGTCGGAGGAGGCCCAGCGTGGCGGTGACGATTCGCGACGTGGCGGCGGCGTCTGGAGTGCATGTCTCCACGGTGTCGCGCGCGTTCTCCGCGCCCCATCTCGTCAACCCCGAGACCCGCACCCGCGTGCTCGCCGTCGCCGAGGACCTCGGCTACCGGCCCAACCGCGCCGCGCGGGCGCTCACCACGGGCCGCACCCAGAACATCGGCCTCATCGTGGCCGACATCGCCAACCCCTTCTTCCCGCCGCTCATCAAGGCGGCACAGGCGCAGGCCAGGCTCCGCGACTACCACGTGTTCGTGGCCGACACCGACGAGGACCCGCAGGTCGAGGAGGACCTGATCCAGACCCTCAGCAAGCAGGTCGACGGCGTGCTGCTGTGCTCACCCCGCCTGACGAACAGGACGATCGAGCGGCTGAGCGAGGAGGTCCCGTTCGTCGTGGTGAACCGGCGGGTGAAGGGGTTGCCGACCGTGCTCATGGACGCCGGCAGGGGGGCCAGGCTCGCGGTGGAGCACCTCATCGGGCTCGGGCACCGCCGGATCGCGCTGGTGACCGGCCCGAGCGGGTCGTGGACCAGCAAGGAGATGCAGGAGGCGGCGGCCGCGATGGCCGAGGTCGACGTCGTCTTCCTCGGTCCCAATCCGCCGACCGAGCTGGGCGGCCTGGCCGCGGCCACCGACGTGATCGCCTCCGGGGCGACAGGCGTGCTCGCCTACAACGACCTGGTGGCCATCGGCGTCATCGAGGGGCTCGTCGAGCGGGGCGTGTCGGTGCCCGGCGACGTCAGCGTGATCGGCGTCGACGACATCGTGTCGGGGCAGCTGAGCCGTCCGAAGCTGACCACCATCGCGATGCCGACCGCGGCCGCCGGACGCATCGCCGTCGACATGCTGCTCCAGTCGGTCGACTCCGGGGCCACCACCGGCGTCACCATGCTCGAGACCAGCCTGATCGTCCGCGAGTCCACGGGAAGGGCGCATACATGATCTTCGGAACGCTGCCGTCGGGGGAGACCGTCGAGCGGGTGGAGCTGGCGTCGGGGCGGCTGCGCGCGTCCGTCCTCAGCTACGGCGCCGTCCTGCAGTCGCTGGAGGTGTCGGGCGTCAACGTGGTGCTCGGGCTGCCCACCCTCGACGACTACCTGACCCGCAGCCGGTACTTCGGCGCGGTCGTCGGCAGGTACGGCAACCGCATCGCGGGCGGCCGCTTCACCCTCGACGGCGTCGAGTACCGGCTGCCCGTCAACAACGCCCCCAACAGCCTGCACGGCGGTGTCCAGGGCTTCGACAAGAAGGTCTGGACGATCACCGGCCGCACCGCCGACTCCGTGACGCTCACCCTGGTCAGCCCCGACGGCGACCAGGGCTACCCAGGGACGCTGACCGCGTCCGTCACCTACACGCTGGCCGGCGACGCGATCCGCCTGGACTACGCGGCCGAGACCGACGCGCCGACCGTCGTCAACCTGACCAACCACTCCTACTTCAACCTCGCGGGCGGCGGCGACGTGCTCGGCCACGTGGTCGAGATCGCCGCGGAGCACTACCTGCCCGTCGACGACGGCAAGATTCCCACCGGCGAGCCGGCCCCGGTCAAGGGCACCCCGTTCGACTTCACCTCGCCGCACGCCGTCGGCGCCAGAGCCGGGGGCGCCTACGACCACTGTTACGTCCTCGACGGCGGCGTCCGCGTCACCGAGCCCGGGTCCGGCCTCGTCATGGAGGTCACCACCACGGAGCCGGGCGTGCAGTTCTACGCGGGCGGCATGCTCGACGGCGAGGCCACCCCGTACGGGCCCCACGCCGGGCTCTGCCTGGAGACCCAGCACTTCCCCGACTCGCCCAACCAGCCCCACTTCCCCAGCACTGTGCTCAGGCCGGGTGAGCGGCGCACCTCCAGCACCACCTATCGCTTCACCGGCTGACCGCTCGGCGAGCCTCCATGCGTTCGGGGGTGCCTCCGCCGTACCTTTGGCATCATGGCCACCCGTCCGCCGAAAAGCGCATCAAAGGGGCCGGCGAAGCGGTCGGCCTCGTCCCGCTCGACCCCCGCCAAGCGCGGTTCCGCAACGCAGGGGCGAACGTCGCAGGGACGATCGGGGGCCAGCAGGTCCGCGTCGGCGCGTAAGCCGAACATGACCCACCCGGACCCGATCACCTGGGTCTTCACGATGATCGGCAAGCTGGTCGTCGGGCTGTGGATGCTGCTCGCCAACGGCATCGGCAGCACCGCCCGCGCGCTGGGCAAGAACGCCCGCGAGCTCGACCCCGCGCACCGGCGCGACGGGGTGGGGCTGGCGGTGCTCGCGGGTGCGATCGTGGTCGCCGCGATGACCTGGCGCGACGCCAGGTCCGGGGTCTCGCAGATGGTCAACACCGTCGTGCACGGCGTGTTCGGCTCGCTGGCGTGGGCGCTGCCGCTGCTGCTCGGCCTGCTCGCCTGGCGTTACCTGCGCCACCCCGACCAGAACGCCGACACCGGGCGGATGGTGATCGGCTGGAGCGCGCTGCTCGTCGGCGTCCTCGGCGTCATCCACGTCGCCAACGGCACGCCCTACCCGGCGGGCGGCGGCAACAACACCATGGACAGGGTGTCGCAGGCGGGGGGCATCGTCGGGTTCGTCGTGTCGGCGCCGCCGATGAGCATCCTGCCGCCGTGGATCACGATCCCGCTGCTGCTGATCCTGTCCGGATTCGGCGTGCTGGTGATCACGGCCACGCCCGTCCACCGGATCCCCGAACGGCTGGCCGAGCTCAGGCACATGCTGTTCGAGCGGCACGCCCCCGCCGCCGAGCCCCGGGCGCAGCCGAAGAAGCGGGTCAGGGGCAAGAAGGCGGAGGAGGGCGGCGACTCCGTCAAGCCGTACGACACGCCGGTCATCTCGGAGGCGGACAAGGAGAAGCGGGAGCACTCGCCGGAGATCGTGCCGGGGCTGGTCGACGGCGAGGAGGAGCCCGCGGTCCCGGCCGCCGCCAAGAGGCCGGAGCCGCCCGAGCCGACGCCCGCGCCGCGCAAGGTCGAGCAGCTCGTGCTGTCGCCGCAGGCCGGGCCGTACCATCTGCCCGACCTGCAGTTCCTCAAGCCGGGTACGGCGCCCAAGCCGCAGACCAAGGCCAACACCACCGTGGTCAACGCGCTGACCAGCGTGCTGGAGCAGTTCACGATCGACGCCCAGGTGATCGGGTTCACGCGCGGGCCGACCGTGACGCGGTACGAGATCGAGCTGGGGCCCGCGGTGAAGGTGGAGAAGGTCACCGCCCTCACCAAGAACATCGCCTACGCCGTCAAATCCGCAGATGTCAGGATTTTGTCGCCTATTCCTGGCAAGTCGGCGATCGGGGTGGAGATCCCGAACGCGGACAAGGACCTGGTCGCGCTCGGCGACGTGCTCAGGGCCCAGGTGGCCCAGGCCGACCAGCACCCGATGATCGTGGGGCTGGGCAAGGACGTCGAGGGCCGCACGATCGTGGCCAACCTCGCCAAGATGCCGCACCTGCTGATCGCGGGCGCCACCGGCGCCGGCAAGTCGGTCTGCGTCAACGGCCTGATCACCTCGATCCTCATGCGGTCCACGCCCGACGAGGTGCGCATGGTCCTGGTCGACCCCAAACGCGTGGAGCTGTCGGTCTACGAGGGCATCCCGCACCTGATCACGCCCATCATCACCAACCCCAAGAAGGCCGCGGAGGCCCTCGAATGGGTGGTGGGCGAGATGGACCGCCGGTACGACGACCTCGCGGCCAGCGGCTTCCGCCACGTGGACGAGTTCAACAAGGCCGTGCGGGCGGGCAAGCTGCAGCCGCCGCCCGGCAGCGAGCGGGTCTACCAGCCCTACCCGTACCTGCTGGTGATCGTCGACGAGCTGGCCGACCTGATGATGGTCGCCCCGCGCGACGTCGAGGACTCCATCGTCCGCATCACCCAGCTCGCCCGCGCCGCGGGCATCCACCTCGTCATCGCCACCCAGCGGCCCAGCGTGGACGTCGTCACCGGCCTGATCAAGGCCAACGTGCCGTCCAGGCTGGCGTTCGCGGTCTCCTCGCTCACCGACTCGCGGGTCATCCTCGACCAGCCCGGCGCCGACAAGCTGGTCGGCCAGGGCGACGCGCTGTTCCTGCCGATGGGCGCGAGCAAGCCCATCCGCATCCAGAACGCGTTCGTCTCGGAGAAGGAGATCAACGAGATCGTCACGCACTGCAAGACGCAGATGCAGGTCGAGTACCGCGACGACGTGGCCGCCGCGCCCGTCAAGCGGGAGATCGACGAGGACATCGGCGACGACCTCGACCTGCTCATCCAGGCGGCCGAGCTGATCGTGACGACCCAGTTCGGCTCGACCTCGATGCTCCAGCGCAAGCTCCGCGTCGGCTTCGCCAAGGCCGGGCGGCTGATGGACCTGCTGGAGAGCCGGAACGTGGTCGGCCCGAGCGAGGGTTCCAAGGCGCGCGAGGTGCTGGTGAAACCCGATGATCTGCCCGGATTGCTGGCCGACTTGCGTGGCGAATGACCCCGATGCATCCCCGCCAGATGATTACTGATTGAATATGGAGCATTACGCATCGTCGGGGGGCGGGAGGCGTTCGTCATGCCGGAACAGAGCATCGGGGCCATGCTGGCGGAAGCCAGGCAGAAGGCGGGGATGACGGTCGCGCAGCTCAGCGAGATCACCCGGATCCGTGAGGCGATCATCTACGCGATCGAGCGCGAGGACTACACCCAGTGCGAGGACGACTTCTACCGGCGGGGGCACGTCAAGGCCCTAGCCAAGGCCGTCGGTCTGGATCCCGAGGCCACTGTCCACCAGTACGACCAGGAGCACGGCGGCGGGCCTCCGCCGATCAGGGCGGCGGCGGTGTTCCAGGCCGACCGCAAGATCAGGCTGCGCGAGCGGCGCGGGCCCAACTGGACTCTCGCGCTCGGCGTCGCGCTGGCCATCGTGGTGGTGTTCGGCGTGGTCAGGGTGATGGGCGGGCCTGACGAGGTCCAGACGGCCGACACCAAGCCGATCCCGGGCCAGAAGGTGCCGCCCGCGCCCGTCAGCAAGCCGAAGGTGGCCAAGCCGAAGGCGCCTGCCGGGGTGCTGGTGCTCAAGGTCAAGGCCAAGCGGACGTCGTACCTCGACATCCAGGACTCCGAGGGCCGCAAGCTCTTCTCCGGGATGCTGCAGGCGGGCCAGACCTCGACGTGGCGGTCCACTTCGGCGGTGAACATGCTGATCGGCGACGCGAGTGCCGTGTCGCTGCAGGTCAACGGCAAGAACGTGGGCAAGCTCGGCGACCGTGGCGAGACCGTGCGCCGTTCGTTCAAGCCTTCCGCGCCACATCCTGGGTAGGCCGTGCATAGGGAGTGGCCAACTCCCGATACCGTAGTGTTCACCATGTCATCCCGCCGAACCGCATCGCTGATCACCCTGGGCTGCGCGCGCAACGAGGTCGACTCCGAGGAGCTGGCCGCGCGACTTGAGGCTGCCGGCTGGCAGCTTGGCGACGACGACCCCGACGTCGTCGTCGTCAACACGTGTGGCTTCATCGACTCGGCGAAGAAAGACTCCATCGACACGCTGCTGGCCGCGGCCGACTCCGGGGCCAAGGTGGTCGCCGCGGGCTGCATGGCCGAGCGCTACGGCAACGAGCTCGCCGAGGCGCTGCCAGAGGCCAGTGCGGTCATCTCCTTCGACGACTACGCCGAGATCGGCGGGCGCCTCGACGACGTGCTCGCGGGGCGGCCGCTCAAGCCGCACACGCCGCGCGACCGCCGCACCCTGCTACCCATCTCGCCGGTGGAGCGTGCCAGCGCGGCCAGGTCCGCCATCCCCGGCCACGGCGACCTGCCCGAGGGCCTGGCGCCCGCGAGCGGCCCGCGCGTGCTGCGCAAGCGGCTCGACGAGAGCCCGGTGGCCTCGCTCAAGCTGGCCTCCGGGTGCGACCGGCGCTGCACGTTCTGCGCCATCCCGGCCTTCCGTGGCGCCTACGTCTCCCGGCAGCCGGACGAACTGCTGGCCGAGGCCGACTGGCTGGCCCACCGCGGGGTCCGCGAGCTGGTCCTGGTCAGCGAGAACTCCACCTCCTACGGCAAGGATCTCGGCGACCTGCGGGCGCTGGAGAAGCTGCTGCCGCAGCTCGCCGCCGTCGAGGGCGTCGACCGCGTCCGGGTCAGCTACCTGCAGCCCGCCGAGCTGCGGCCGGGCCTCATCGACGTGATCGCGGGCACCGAGGGCATCGCGCCCTACTTCGACCTGTCGTTCCAGCACGCCAGCGGCTCGGTGCTGCGCCGGATGCGCCGCTTCGGCGACCCCGAGCGCTTCCTCGGGCTGCTCGAGGCCGTCCGCGAGCGCGCCCCTGAGGCGGGCGTGCGCTCCAACTTCATCGTCGGCTTCCCCGGCGAGACCGACGAGGAGTTCGGCGAGCTGGTCGGCTTCCTGGAGCGGGCCAGGCTCGACGTGATCGGCGTGTTCGGCTACTCCGACGAGGACGGCACCGAGGCGGCCGGCTTCGACGGCAAGCTCGACCAGGAGGTCATCGACGAGCGGGTGCGCGTCCTGACCGAGCTGGCGGAGGAGCTGACCGCGCAGCGCGCCGAGGAGCGCATCGGCACCGAGGTCGACGTCCTCATCGACGACGACCTCGGCGACGGCGGCTACGAGGGCAGGGCCGCCCATCAGGGGCCCGAGGTCGACGGGTCCGTCACGGTCCAGGGCATCGGCCTGGTCAGAGGGCAGATCGTGCGTGCGGTGGTGGTCGACGCCGAGGGGGTTGACCTGATCGCGCGCATCAAGGCCGGTCCATGACCAAGGACGAGCGCCGGGTGGTGAGCCCGTGGAACATCGCCAACGTCCTCACGGTCATCCGGTTGGCGCTCGTCCCGTTCTTCGTCTTCTGCCTCTTCCTGCCCGGCACCGGCTGGCGGCTGGCCGCGCTGGGGGTGTTCGCGGTGGCCTCGCTCACCGACCACCTCGACGGCGAGCTGGCCAGGCGGTACGGGCTGATCACCGACTTCGGGAAGATCGCGGACCCGATCGCCGACAAGGCGCTGACCGGCGCGGCGCTGGTGTGCCTGTCGATCCTGAACGAGCTGCCATGGTGGGTCACGGGCGTGATCCTGGGCCGTGAGCTGGGCATCACGCTGCTCAGGTTCCTGCTGATCAGGCGGGCCGTGATCCCTGCCAGCTATGGCGGGAAGGTCAAGACGGTCCTGCAGATCGCCGCGATCGTCCTGTACATCGTTCCCGGGGTCCCTGACGTGGTCCGCTGGGTGGTGATGGGCGCGGCCGTGGTCGTCACCGTCGTCACGGGCGCCGACTACGTGGTTCGCGCGATCAAGCTGCGCAGCGTGGCCAGGCAAGCACGCGGGGAGTGATTCATGGTCGGGGCGGCGGAGGTGCTCTCCCTGCTGGAGCGGCAGGCCGCGACGGTGGCCGTCGCCGAGTCGCTGACCGGAGGGCTCCTCGGGGCCAGGTTCACGTCGGTTTCCGGCGCGTCCAGGACGTTCAGGGGCGGGGTGATCTCCTACGCCACCGACCTGAAGCACGCGCTGCTGGACGTCCCAGAGGAGCTGCTGCGGCGTGAGGGGGCCGTGCACCCCGATGTGGCGGCGGCGATGGCCAGCGGGGTCGCGCGGCTCTGTGAGGCCACGTACGGGCTGGCGGTGACCGGGGTCGCGGGGCCCGAGCCGCAGGACGGCAGGCCCGTGGGAACCGTCCATCTGGCCGTCAGCGGGCCCGGTGGGCAGATCTGGCGGAAACAGCTGAGCCTTGAGGGGTCGCGTGAACGTATCCGGGTAGAGACGGTGGACGAGGCGGTTGATCTCCTAGCAGGTGTGCTCAAGTCGAACACGAGGGAACATTCCGGGTGATTACTGTGTTACGTCCCCAGCGAACAAGCGGTGCACGATCTGACGCGGTGTCGGTGGATACGGGTACGGTGGAGCTGTGAGTGAGGTCCGTGAGCCATCCGCAAGCAGTCAGCGCCCGGCAGGCGGGCCTAATGAGTCGCGTAACGAACAGTCACGTAACGAATCACGAGCGGCAGGCCAGGGGCTGCGAACCCCGGTGATGACGGCGAGGAGTATGTACGAAGCGAAGAAGAAGGATGGGCGGCACGATCCGATCGCGCGAGGCGTGGTGAATGCATCCGCGCCGGGGAGGGAGCGACAGATGATTCTGCTGCGTCAGCTGCTCGGCGATGTGCTGAGGCGGTTGCGAATGCGGCAGGGACGCACTCTTCGTGAGGTGTCCACGGTGGCGCGTGTCTCGCTCGGCTACCTGTCCGAGGTCGAGCGCGGTCAGAAGGAGGCGTCCTCCGAGCTGCTCGCGTCGATCTGTGGCGCTCTCGGGGTGCCGCTGTCGCAGGTGCTGCGTGAGGTCTCCGACCAGTTCGCGCTGGCCGAACTCCAGGCCGCGCCCGTGCTCGCCGACGTCCCCGAACACGAGCGGCTGCCCCTTGCCGAGTCGGTTCCCGGGTCGATCTCCGACTCGGTGTTCCCCGAAGTCAAGGACATGGTGGCTGCCTAACCAGGCTGGCAGCCGCCGCACCACAGGATCAGCCGTTCCTGTGGCTGCGCCCCCATCTCCCCACGGCTGATGCGCGTGCCGCATCTGCGACAGGGCCTGCCTGCCCTGCCGTAGACCCACGTCTGGTTCGCCGGACGGCGGTCGCCTGTGGTCACCGTGCCCGCATGGCTCTTGTTCGCGTCCAGCAGCCGGTGCGCCAGCGTGACGAGCGCGCCCAGATCCTCGACGTCCCCCACCCGCCGCCACGGCCAGACGCCACGCAGGAAGAGCGTCTCGGCCCGGTAGATCGTGCCGATCCCGGCCAGGTTGCGCTGGTCGAGCAGGGCCTCCCCGATCGTCCGGTCAGGCGCCTGGCGCAGCCGCCGCACGGCCTCGTCCGGATCCCAGTCGGGGCCCAGCAGGTCGGGCCCCAGATGCCCCACCAACTGCTCCTCGTCTGACGTCGCCACCACGTCCACCATCCCGAGCCTGACGCCCACGGCCTGCCACTGCCGGCAGGCCAGGATCAGCCGCACCTGGTCGCCGGGCGGTGGCCGCCGCCCGGACGGCATGATCCGCCAGCTTCCGTCCATGCGCAGGTGCGTGTGCACGGTCACCCCGCCCTCGACCCTGGTGAGCAGGTGCTTGCCGCGCGACACGGTCGTCAGGACCTCGCGCCCGCTCAGGTCGGTCGTGGCGTAGCGGGGGACGCGGAAGTCCGAGCGGGTCAGAACCTGGCCGTCGAGGGCCCCGCGCAGCCTCGCGGCCGTGCGGTGGACGGCGTCTCCCTCGGGCATGCCACCCAGTCTAGGAAGCGGCCCACCCGTCGACCAGGGACGTCAGCTGGTCCGGGGTCGGCGTGTAGGGCGTCGCCGGGTCAGTCCCAGGCGGCGGGGTCGGCGGCGAGTTGGCGGACGCGTTCGGGAAGCGAGCCGGTGGCCACCTGGTCGAGCGTGACCTCCTCGAGGATCGCCCGCTCGGTGGCCCGCAGCGCGATCCACACCTGCTGCAGCGACTCGGCGGGCCCCCGGTAGCCGACGTGTTCGGGCCGCTCGCCGCGGACGTTGGCCAGCGGCCCGTCGACCGCCCTGATCACGTCGGCGAGCGAGATCTCCCCGGCGGGCCTGGCCAGCACGTATCCCCCCTCGGGGCCGCGCTGGCCGCGTACGAGACCGGCCCGGCGCATCTGGAGCAGGATGTTCTCCAGGTACTTGGGCGGCATGTCCTGCTCCTTGGCGAGTTCGCCCACGGTGGTCGGGCCGGCACCTGCAGCGGCGAGTTCGGCGGCGGCACGGAGGGCGTAGTCGACACGAGCGGATAGGCGCATGTTGTCGATTATCCCTCCTGGTCAACACTGGTTAGTCGCCAGGTCGCCCGAACCGGCCGCCGATGCCGGGTCTCCAGGGGCGTGAACAGTGTGCTCAACGATCGGGTACGCCGGTCCGGGACCGAGATGATCATGAGACGTCCTCGTGTTCACCTGCGCTGATAAGCGAGGGCCAGAGCGCTAAACTTCCAACAACCTTTTCGATATGGCGGTGGGATTCAGCGTGGAGCGACGCCCTGGTGTGCCCAGACTGCTCAGGGAGATCAACGACCGGGCCGCACTGGAGTTGCTCCTGGCCACCGGGCCGATGACCCGGGGCCAGATCGGCGACCTGACCGGGCTGTCCAAGGTCACCGCCTCGCAGACGCTGGCCAGGCTGGAGGAGCGCGGGCTGGTCGAGGTCGTCGGCGCACAGGCCGGGGGGCGCGGCCCGAACGCGGCCCTCTACTCCGTGATCCCGTCCAGCGGGTACGTGGCGGGCCTGGAGGTGGGGCCCGAGCTGATCTCCACGGCGGTCGCCGACATCCACGGGCGCACGATCGCCGAGGTGAGCGTCGAACCCAACGGCCACGACGACCCGGTCGCGGTGGTCCACGGCGCGATCGTCAAGGCGTGCCGCAGCGCCAGGGTCAGCCTCGGCAAGCTGCGCGGCGTGGTCATCGGCACGCCCGGCGTGGTCGATCCACGCAGCGGCGACGTGCGTTTCTCCTTCGACCTGCCCGGCTGGCACGAGGGCATCCACGAGGCGCTGGCCGGCGATCTCAAGCGCGAGGTGACGATCGAGAACGACGTGAACCTGGCCGCCATCGCCGAGCGCGTCGACGGGGCCGCCCAGGGGCTCGACGACTTCGTGCTGCTGTGGTCCAGCCGCGGCCTGGGCATGGCCGTGGTGCTCGGCGGCAAGCTGCACCGGGGGCGCTCGGGCAGCGCGGGCGAGATCGGTTACCTGCCCGTGCCCGGGGTCCCCCTGCCCGAAGACATCCGCACCCTGCCGGGGCGGCTGCCGTCGCTGGCGGGCGGCCTGCAGTCGCTGGTCAGCGCCGAGGCGGTGGCCGAGCTGGCGAGGGGGTACGGCTTCGCCGCCGAGAGCGCGGGGGAGTGCGTGCGGGTTGCCGTGGCGGCGGGAACCGGGGGCGAGCCGCTGCTGGACGAGATCGCCCACCGGCTGGCGCTGGGCGTCGCCTCGGTGTGCGTGATCCTCGACCCCGGCCTGGTGGTGCTGGGCGGGGAGGTCGGCCACGCGGGCGGCGACGCGCTGACGTCCCGGGTCGAGGAGGCCGTGGCCCGGATCTGCCCGGTCCGTCCCACGGTCGTCACGACCGCGGTCAGCGCCCCGAACCCGGTGCTGCGCGGCGCCGTCCTCGCCGCGCTGGAGCAGGCCCGGGAGGAACTTCTCAGGCAGTGAGAAGTTCGACGGCGGCCTGAGCGTTGGCCCTGGCCGCACCGTACGTGGCGATGTAGGCGGCGCTGCCGGGACGCCACACGGGCAGCCCCATCTCGATGACCGTGGTGTCCGGACGCGCCGCCACCAGGGCCGCGACCAGCGCGCGCCCGGCCTCGTGCCGGTGCGCGTCCTTGACCACCACGACCAGCGACCGGTCCCTGGCCTTGGCCAGCAGGCCGGGCACGTCCGCATCGGCGGGCTCGACCCGGAGGATCTCCGCGTCGGGCAGCCAGGGGCCGACCCCCCACGGCACGTCGCCGACGGCGATCGTCGGCGGCGTGTCCACCTCGATCACCACCGGCTCCACCAGCGGCGCCGGCGCCCCGGTGAGCCGGACGGCGCGGCGCGCGGCGTGCAGGCCGACCCCGTTCTGCTCGGCGGCGGTCCCGCCCGGCGCGCCGAACCATGCGCGCAGCGCCTCCAGCCTGGACGCGGCCTCCTCCAGCCGCGACAGCGGCAGGCGCCCGTCCTGCACCGCGGTCACGATCTCCGCGATGATGTTCCGCACGTCGTCGTAGGTCGGCTGCGGGCCCAGGCAGATCAGGTCGGTCCCGGCGGCCAGCGACAGCACGGCGCCCCCGGCGAGCCCCACGCCCCTGCTGATGGCGTGCATGTCGAGGGCGTCGCTGACCACCACGCCCTCGTAGCCGAGCTCGCCCCGGAGCAGCCCGGTCAGCGCCGCGCCGGACAGCGTGGCGGGCGTGTCGCCGGTCAGCGCGGGCACCGACACGTGCGCTGTCATGATCGACCTGGCTCCCGCCGCGATGGCGGCCCGGAACGGCGCCAGCTCGCGCGAGCGCAGGACGTCCAGGGAGACGTCCACGACCGGGATGGCCAGGTGGGAGTCGACGCGGGTGGCCCCGTGACCGGGGAAGTGCTTGACGCAGGCGGCCACGTTCACCGACTGCAGGCCCGTCACCGCGGCGACCGTGTGCCTGGCGACGAGGTCCGGCTCGTCGCCGAACGACCTGGTGCCGATCACCGGGTTGTCGGCCTCGGTGTTGACGTCGGCGTCCGGCGCCATGTCCAGGTTGACGCCGCACGCGGCCAGCTCCGAGCCGATCGCCCGGTACACCCGGCGGGTCAGCTCGACGTCGTCCACCGCGCCGAGCGCGGCGTTGCCCGGGTACGGGCTGCCGACGTGGTAGGCCAGCCGTGTGACGTCGCCGCCCTCCTCGTCCAGCGAGACGACGGGCTCGCCCGCGCTCCTCAGCGAGGACGTGAGGGACCGCAACCGGTCCGGGTCGGCGACGTTGAACCCGAAGAGCGTCACGCCCCCCAGGCCCTGTTCCAGCTCGCGCAGCACCCACGCGGGCGCCTCGGTTCCCTGGAAGGCGACGAGCAGCGTGCCGGCCGCGAGGCGGCGCAGCCCCCGATCACTCTGACTCATGGCTCCTCATGTGACGTGCGTTCTCAGCCCTTCACGGCCCCGGCCACCAGGCCGGAGACCATGCGGCGCTGTACCAGCAGGAAGAAGATGACGACCGGGAGGGTCATCATCGTGGAGCTGGCCATGATCGCGCCCCAGTCCGTGCCCCGCTGCCCGAAGAAGTACTGCAGGGCCACGGGCATGGTGTAACCGGACGAGTCGCTCATCAGGACCAGCGCGAAGATCAGCTCGTTCCAGGCGGTGATGAACGAGAAGATGCTGGTCGCCACCAGGCCGGGCGCGACCAGGGGGAACAGCACCTTCCAGAACGTGGCGAAGCGCCCGGCGCCGTCGATCCACGCCGCCTCCTCCAGCGACCTGGGCACGGCGGCGACGAACGTGCGCAGCATCCAGATGCCGAACGGCAGCGTGAGGCCGACGTTGACGACGATCAGGCCGAGCAGCTGGTCGTACAGGCCGAGCCGCTTGACGCTGAGGAACAGCGGGATGAGCAGCGCCTCCGACGGGATCATCTGCACGATGAGCAGCAGGATCAGGAACGTGTTGCGTCCCTTGAACCTGAAGCGGGCCACCGCGGTGGCCGCCAGCAGCGAGAACACCGCTCCGATGAGCACCGTGCCGAGCGCCACGATCGCGCTGTTGCGCATGTACAGCCAGATCGAGTGCCCCGCCACGCCCTCGGTCAGCACCCGTTGCAGGTGCTCGAAGGTGAAGTGCGTGGGGAACGGGACGAAGCTGGTGGTGAAGATCTGGTCGTTGGCCTTGAAGGAGGTGGCGACCATCCAGTAGACGGGGAAGATCGCGAACAGGAACACCAGGACGCCTGTCGCGTTCAGCGCGATCCTGCCCAGCCGCCTGCGCGCGAGCGGGCTCATCACATCTCCTCCTGCTTGACCAGCTGCCGGACGTACACCGCGGTGACGACGAGCAGGATCACCGTCAGCACCATGGCGATGGCCGCGCCGGAGCCCATCTTGGGCGGCGGGCGGAACGCCTCGGCGTAGGAGTACAGCGACAGGTTGAACGCCTCACGGTTGGCCGGGCCGCCCATGAGCACGTACAGCTGGCTGAAGACCTTGAAGTCCCAGATGATCGACAGCACGGTCAGCACGGCGAACACCGGCTTGAGCAGCGGGAAGGTGATCTTCCTGAACGTCCGCCAGGCGGACGCGCCGTCGACCTTGGCCGCCTCGTACAGCTCGGCCGGGATGCCCTTCACGCCCGCCAGGACGGACACCGCGATGAACGGGAAGCCCGCCCAGACGACCGTGATGACCAGCACCATGTAGATCGACCAGGCGTCGTTCAGCCACGGCTCGCCGGTCCAGTCGGCCCGGCCGAAGAGCAGGTTCGACAGCCAGTCGGGCAGCAGGTTCAGCGCCCAGTTGACGATGCCCGCCTCGGCGTCGAACAGCCACTTCCAGATGATGCCCTGCGCGACCGGCGGCACCGCCCAGGCGAACATGATGCCGATGACCACGAACGCGGACATCTTCCTGCCCAGCTTGTTGAGCAGCAGCCCCACCGCGGTGCCGACGACCAGCGTCAGCGTCACCGCGACGACGGCGAAGACGACCGTGTTGCGCAGCGCGGACCAGAAGACCTCGTTGCTGAGGATCCGGTCGAAGTTCTCCCAGCCGACCCAGGTGGCCGGCTTCTTGCCGCTGATCTGGACGAGCCCCACCTTCTGGAAGGCCATGACGGCCACCTGTACCAGCGGGTAGAGCAGGAGCGCGCCGATCACCAGCAGGCCGGGGACCAGCAGCACGTACGGGATGGACCAGTTCGGCAGCCCGCGGGCCTTGGCAGCCGGGCCGCCTCGGCGCCGCCCCGGGGTGGAGGAGCGGCCTCCACGCCGGGGGAGCGTTGACGTGTTCGTCATGCGGGTCAGGACGCGTTGAGGATGTCTTCGAGCTCCTTGTTGGCCTTGGCCAGGGCGTCGTCAGCCGACGACTTGCCCTCGATGACCGAGCGCGCCGCGTTCTGCAGCACCGCCTTGGTCTCGTTGGCCTCCGTCCACTGCGGGTCGGCGGGGAAGGCCTTGGCCTTGGCGAAGGCGGCCGCGAACGGGGCCTGCACCGGGTCGCCGGCGAGGGCCGCCAGGGCGTCGGGGTAGACGGGCAGCAGGCCGCCCTCGGTGGCGTACTTGTCGCCCCACTCCTTGCCGGAGGCCAGCTTCACGAACTCCTTGGCCGCGTCCTTCTCCTTGGCGCTGCCCCACACGGCGATGTCGTTGCCGCCGAGGAAGGACTGCGCCTGGCCGCCGTCCTTGGACGGGAGCGGGAAGAAGGCCAGCTTGTCGCCCTTGAGCTTGCCCTTGCTGTCCTGCTCGATGCCCGCCAGGTCCCACGACGCGGTCAGGTACATGCCGACCTTGTTGTTGGCGAAGCGGGTGCGGATGTCGGTGGTGTTCTGGGTCAGCCGCGACTTGCTCGACAGGCCGTCGGTGACCAGCGAGGTGTACTGGGCGAAGCCGGCCTTGAAGGTGGGGTCGGTCAGCTTGCCGACCCACTTGTCGCCCTCCTTGACGGCGTAGTCGCCGCCCGCCGTCCAGGCCAGCGCGCCGAGCAGGTGGTTGGCGTCGGAGCCGCCGTTGAAGGCGAAGCCGTCGACGTCCTTGCCCTTCTTGGCCTGGATCTTCTTGGCCGCGGCCACGAGCTCGTCCCAGGTCTTCGGGACGTCGATCTTGAGCTCCTTGAACCAGTCGGCGCGGTAGAGCACCGCGCGGGTGCCGCCGCCCCACGGCACGGCGTAGGTCTCGCCGTCGATCGTCTCCAGGCCCATCAGGTTCTTGGGGATCTGGGTCTGGTCGCCCGCCGTCACGATGTCGGTGATCGGCTCCAGGGCCTCCTGGCTCTGCCAGAGGGGTACCTGGTCGTTGCCGATCTCGGTGACGTCAGGCCCGGTGCCGCCCGCGGCGGCGGCCGTGAACTTGTCGTTCACCTGCGGCCACGGGATCCACTCGACCTTCACCTTGGCGCCGGTCTGCTTCTCGAACTCGGCCACCAACTGGTCGGTGTACGCCTGCGCCTTGGGGTTGCTGTCGCCGAGGCGCCAGAAGGTCAGCTGCTTGCCCGCGTACTTGGGGCCGCTGGCCGAAGCGGAGGCCGCCGCGCTCGGCGAGGACGCCGCGGGTGTCTCCGACGAGCCACACGCGGCCACGCCCAGGGCCAGAGCGGCCGTGGTGACCGTAGTGGCGGTGATCTTCGCGATCTTCACAGGTTCTCCCTTCCCGGGTGCCGGCCCACGGTCCCGCACCAGGCTGATCGTCAAGTCGAACGACTGCTGATAAACTAACAAGAAACTTTCTTAAAAGAAACGGACCGTTAGCCGATCGTGACGGAGGCGCCCTCGATGAGCCGAAGCCCGGGAACCCCCCGGCTCCTACGCCGCTTGAACGACCGCTCGGCACTCGAACTCCTCCTGGAGGACGGCCCGCTGACCAGGGCCGAGCTGGGAGAGCGGACCGGCCTGTCCAAGGTGACCGCGGGCCAGCTGCTGGCCCGCCTGGAGGAGCGAGGGCTGGTGGAGGTCGCCGGAGAGCGTGCGGGCGGCAGGGGCCCGCACGCCGCGCTCTACGCCGTGGTGCCCTCCAGCGCCTACGTCGCGGGGGTGGAGGTGCTGCCCGAGAGCCTGACCGTGGGCGTGGCGGACATCACCGGCACGATGGTGACCGAGGTGACGGTCAACCTGTCCGACGGGCGCGAACCGGTCGCGGCGGTGCACTCCGCGGTGCGGCGGGCGTGCAAGTCGGCCGGTGTCGACCGGTCGCGGCTGCGCTCGTTCGTCATCGGTACCAGGGGCGTGGTCGATCCGGCCAGCGGCGACGTGCGGTTCTCCTACGACCTGCCGGCCTGGCACTTCGGCGTGCTCGCCAGCCTCCGCGAGACGCTGGGCGTGCCGGTGACGATCGAGAACGACGTCAACCTGGTCGCGCTGGCCGAGAGCCGGCACGGCGCGGCGGTGGGGGTCGAGGACTTCGTGGTGCTCTGGGCGGGCGTGGGTCAGGGGCTCGGCGTGATGCTCGGCGGCCGGCTGCACCGGGGCACCAGCGGGGGAGCGGGCGAGATCGGCTGGCTGCCGGTGCCGGGCGAGCCGCTGCCCGCCGACGTCTCCCAGCCGCAGTCGGGCTCGTTCCAGCGCCTGGTCGGTCACGAGGCGCTGAGCGGGCTCGCCGCCGCGCACGGGGTGCCCGGCGAGACGGTCGCCGACCAGGTGCGCAGCGGCGGCGAGGCGTACCTGGACGAGATCGCGGCACGGCTGGCGCTGGGGGCCGCAGCCGTGACCGTCGTCCTCGACCCGGGGCTGATCGTGCTCAGCGGCGCCATCGGCAGGGCGGGCGGGCCGCGGCTGGCGGCCAAGGTGGAGGAGGCCGTGGCCCGCGTCTGCCCGAGCCGTCCCACCGTCGTCGTGACCGGCGTGGCGGGCAACCCCATCCTGCGCGGCGCTCTCGTCGCGGCCCTGGACCAGGCCCGTGAACAGGTCTTCTCCGACACGGTGTGATCGCGCGATGTTCCGGGCCTTCCGGTACGGGCGTGCGGCGCGTTCCGTGACCCGCGGGCGGGGAGAGCCCGAGGTGTGTGAGAATTTCTGCCCATGTGGCAAGCGTCGAGCGACATCGTGCTGATCTCCGACCCGCGGGTGGCCGCGATTCCCGTGCGAGAGTGTGGGGAGCCGCTGGCCGACGTGCGCGGGCGGCTGCGCGTGGACTCCCGGATGGCCGACGCCGAGGGCGCGTACGCGCACCTGCGCGCGGGGCTGCTGGCCCGGCTGGAGCGGGCCGAGCGGCTGCTGCCCGACGGCTACCACCTGCTGGTCGTCGAGGGCTACCGGCCGATCGCGACCCAGCGCCGGATCTTCGAGGAGTACCGGACGGAGCTGCAAGCGACATTCCCCGAAATGTCGCCCGACGAGTCATATATCGCGGCCAGCCGTTACGTCTCCCCGGTCGAGGTCGCTCCGCACACCGCCGGAGCCGCCGTCGACCTGACCCTCTGCGCCCCCGACGGCACCGAGTACGACATGGGCACCCAGGTCGACGACAACCCCGAGCAGAGCGACGGCGCCTGCTACACCGCCGCGCCCAACATCTCCGCCGAGGCCCGCGAGAACCGCAAGATCCTCGCCGCCGCCCTGGAACCCGCCGGCCTGGTCAACTACCCCACCGAGTGGTGGCACTGGTCCTACGGCGACCGTTACTGGGCGCTCGCCACGGGGGCGTCCGCCGCGCTGTACGGCCCCACAGAGCTGCCCTAGGTTCCGACGACCCTGGTGCCGCAGAGCCGGTCGTAAAGGGTCCGGCCCGAGCCCAGGAACAGCGTGAGCCCGTACAGGCCGAGCAGCCCGTAGGTGGTGACGGCCAGCGCCAGGTCGCGCGGGCCGAACTCGCCCTTCGGCCACGCGAGCAGGTCCCAGACCATGGTGTGGGCCACCTCCCACGGCAGGAGCACCTTGAGCGCCGTCCGGGCGAGCGCCACCGGCCTGCTCGGGCGGGCGCCCGAGAGGGTCTCCACCCTGAGGCCGAGCAGGCGCTTGCCGGGCGTCGCCTGCCGCGCGGACCACTCCCGCGAGGCCAGCCAGACCGTGACGGGAACGGAGAGGAGCGCCGCCGCGATCACCTGGGCGAGAATTCTGCTCCCGAGGCCGTCGACGACGGGGACGACCATGATCCCCGCGAAGGAGAGCGGGACAAAGACGGCCGCCAGCGCGACCGCGTAGGCCAGGACCAGGCCGTAGTCGATCAGTGTGGCCGCCACTCTGCGCAGGGCCTTGGCCATGCTCGTCTCCAGGGTCGGGGGGTCGCTGAAGGTACCGTATCCGGCGTCACCTCGACTCTGCCCCGATCGAGGGTGATTGTGCGGAAATAGGGGCATATATCACGCGTGACTCCTCTTATCGGGATCGAGGAGGAGTACCTCGTCGTCGATCCCTGGACGCGCCACGTGGTTCCCCGGGCGGCAGAGGTGTTGGCCGCCGCGACAGACGTCCTCGATGTGACTCACGAGATCACCCGTTTCCAGGTGGAGGCGCGCAGCGTGCCGTCCGCCGACCTGAACGAGCTGGGAGTGCGGCTGCGCGCCACCCGCAAGGAGGTGGCCGCGGCGGCTCGCTCGTGCGGGCTGGCCGTGGTCGCCAGCGGCATCCCCGTGCTCGGCGACGTCGTGCCCGCCCCGCTCAGCGACGATGCCCGATACGAGCAGGGCCGGGTCCTCTACCGGGCCTTACAGGACGAGATCAGCATCTGCGCCCTGCACGTCCACATCGACGTGCCCGACGAAGAACACGCCGTCTACGTGGGCAACCACCTGCGGCCATGGCTGCCGACGCTGATCGCGCTGGCCGCCAACTCGCCGTTCTTCGTCGGCCGCGACACCGGGTACGCGTCCTGGCGGGTGATCTCCTGGGGGCGCTGGCCGGTCTCCGGCGCTCCTCCGTACTTCCCGACGTTCGCCGACTACGAGCAGGCGCTGCACGCGCTGTCGCGCTCCGGCGCGCTGATGGATCCGAAGACCGTCTTCTGGGACACCCGTCCGTCGCCCACCCTGCCGACGGTCGAGGTGCGGGTGGCCGACGTCCCGCTGGACGTCAGCGACAGCCTCACCCTCATCGGGCTGATCCGCGCCCTGGTGGTGACCGCGCTCGCCGACGTGGCCCGCGGCGACCGCGGCCAGCCGTACCCGTCGGAGGTGTTGCGCGCCGCCTACTGGCGCGCGGCCAGGGACGGACTGCTCGGCGACAGTCTGGACGTCCGGGAGGGCACGCTGGTGCCCGCGTCCGTGATGGCCGGGCGCCTGCTCGCCCACGCGCGCCAGGCCCTGGACGACTCCGGCGACCTGCCCTTCGTCGAGGAGGGCATGGACCGGCTGCTCAGGCGCGGCTCCGGCGCGGTACGCCAGCGCCAGGCGCACGCCCGCACCGGTCACCTGGCCGCCGTCGTCGACGACCTGATCGAGGCCACCGTCGCCTGAGGCCGCTCGCGCCCCGGGGCCGGACGTCAGTCCGTCGCCTCGGGCCCCGCCGACCACGAGTGGCGCACGAGGCTCAGGGCCGTCTCGCCGTACGCCTCGGGGTTCCAGCCGTCGCGCACGAAGAGCTTCGCCACCACGTCCGAGCAGGCCGCGTCCGCCTGGACGGGCTCGTCGAGGAGTCGCGCCGCCGCGGCGAGGTCGTTGACGCGGACCTCGTATCGGGCCTCCACCCGCACCACGTCCGGCTCGCCGCCCTGCTCGGGCTCGTCGGTCAGGTCGTCCTCCAGATCGCTGAACGGGTCGCCCCAGCCTGTCTGCTCGGCGCACGCCGTCGCGTAGCCGAGGGCGGAGGACCGCAGGCGGTTCAGCGCCGCCGCCACGCGCGGGTAGTCGTCAGGGGTTCCGGTGACGACCCGGGCGTGCTCCTCGATCGCCGCGCTCAGCTCGGCGGCCTTCTGCAGGAGGTCTTCCACCACTTCTCCTACTTCTTGTTGTACGGATAGTGCTTGGTGTGCGAGATCTCGCCGTTTTTGTTGACGTAGTCGACGTGTACATGGTCGCCCTTGGAGCATTCTTCTCGCACCTTGGCACGTCCGCCCCGCTTGGCGTCCTCCTTGGCCTCTTCCAGGGCCTCGTCGCGGCTGCCCCAGCGGCTGGTGCCCGAATTCGACTTGCTCGGAGCGTTCTTACGGAAGATGGGCAGGCTCAGCCCACCGCCGGGCCGCTCCGGCGCGTAGGGATCACGGAGCGGGCTCGACGGCAGCCGACCCGGCCCCCCGGCCGGCACGGGCCCGCCGAGCCCCGGCGCCCTCAGTGAGCCGAGGACGCGCTCCATGGGTTCCCTGACGCGCCCCGCGAGGACCGACCCCAGCCGATTGCCCAGTCCCTCCGACACCTGGCGGTTGATCCGCTGGACCGACCTGCGTGCCGCGTAGATCCTCGCGGCCGCGAGGGCCCCGCCGACGCCCCCCGCGAGCAGGGCCGGGCCTGCCTGGGCGAGGCTCAGCACCTGCGACACGGAGGCGACCTTGCCTGCGGTGACCACCGAGGCGGCGCCCTCCAGGATCGCCGGCGCGGTGCGGGCCGCGGTCGCGGCCTGCTGGAGGTGCCCACCGCCGCCGGTCTCCTGCCAGTAGCCGGCCAGTTCGGCCGCCGAGCGGCCCTGGTAGCCGTCCATCACCTGGTGGACGGTGCGGTCAGAGCCGTCGGTGACCGTGGTGATGTGGTCGCCGACCGTCCGCCACGCGTCGGCGTGGGCGAGCATCTCATCCTCGTCCACGTTCGGAAAGGGGACGCCGATCAGGCTGAACAGCGCGTCGACCTCGGGCGGCACGGTCAGACCCACGTGGCGCCCCCTCCCGGCGCCACCTGTGCGGCATCCGCGTCCTTGGCCGTCTCGGCGGTGTCATGGAGTCCGGCGCCCGTGGCGCCCAGCGCACCGGTGAGTGCTGTGAGGGCGGTGACGCTCGCGCTCATGGCCGCGGTGTAGGCGGCGGCGAAGGCTCCGACGAGGCCGTCGTCCCCCCACGACGCGCCCTCGGCCCCCCTCGACTCCAGAAGGCGCACGGCGGCGGCGAAGTCGCTCTCGTGCCGTCGCATCTGCGTCGAGGCGGTCTCCACTGCTCCCAGATCGAGCTTGATTCCGTCCTGCATCCGCCCGAAGCTACGGTAGACAGCTAATGATCGTTATTGCATCGAAAAATCTGTAAGTGTCGGATGTACGGTGATCGATACGGTGAGAATGCCGGTCTAGGCGAAGGGGGATCGGCATGCGGCCGTCGTCGGCGTCCGAGGATCGGGAGTACCTGGAAGACCTCCTGGAACAGGCCTCCGGCCTGCTGCGCAGCATGGCCGAGGCCCAGGCGAGGCTGAACGGCGTCACCGGCGAGGGCGTGGGTCCGGAAGGGGTCGCGCACGTCGTCGCCGACCGGGGCGGGCGCATCCAGCAGATCACGCTGCTGCCGCGGAGCATGCGGTTGACCGCCGAAGTCCTCTCCGGCGAAGTCCTCTCCGCCGCCCAGAACGCCCAGCAGGACGCGGAGGAGCAGTCGGCCAGGATTCTCAGCGACGTCCAGGCCCGCGCCGACGCCGTCCCGGACCCGCTGGACGAGACCTTCGTTCAGGCGCGGCTCGAGCAGGTCCTCCGCGACCTCTGAGGGCTCTCACCGCAGCGCGAGCACCGCGGCGACGCCCAGCCCGAACGCGACCACCACGCCGCGCAGGACGGCGGGCGACATCAGCCGCGCCAGGCGGGTGCCGAGGAAGCCACCCACCAGGCTGGCGGGCGCCACCACCGCCACCGCCTCCCACCGCACCGGCCCGAACAGCGAGAACGCCACCACCGACACGCTGCTGACGACCAGCGACAGCGCGGCCCTGACGGCGTTGACCCTGTGCAGGTTGTCGTGCAGGAACATCCCCAGCACGGCCAGCAGCAGCACGCCCATGCCGCCGTTGAAGTACGCGCCGTAACAGCCGCCGAGGAACGCCCCGGCGTGCACCCACCTGCTGGGCGGCCGGTCGTCGTCGCCGCCGAAACGCTTGCGCAGCCACGGCTGGGCCAGCAGCGCCAGGCTGGCGAACGCCACCAGCCACGGCACCAGCGAGTCGAACAGCTTGCCCGGTGTGAGCAGCAGCAACGCGCTGCCCGCGATCGCGCCCAGCATGGCCGTGACCGACAGCAGCACCGTCCTTCGCCGCTGCCCGCGCAGCTCGGCCCGGTAGCCGAGCACGCCGCCGAGGTAGCCGGGCCACAGGGCCACGGCGTTCGTCACGGAGGCCGAGATGCTCGGCTGGCCGAGCGCCAGCAGCGCGGGGAAGGAGATCAGGGTGCCGCCGCCCGCCAGCGCGTTGACCGCGCCGGCGAGCAGCCCCGCCCCGGCCAGGAAGGCGATCTCGGTGAGCGGGCTCATCGTCCCACCGCGTAGCCCTGTGCGCCGCGCGGGTTGGCGGCGGCCTTCAGGAAGCCGCCGTCACGGGCGACCGCGCTGAGCCTGCCGAGTGTCCACGGACCCTGCACCTCCACCTGGTGGCCGCGCCGCCGCAGCTCGGCCACGACCGCCGGATCCACCCGGTCCTCCACGTGCAGCACCCCGGGGCGGGAGCCGCGCGGGAAGAACGAGCTGGGGAAGTGCTCGGAGTGGAACATCGGCGCGTCGATGGCCTCCTGGAGGTTCAGACCGCCGTGGACGAGCGCGAGGAAGAGGTTCACGCTCCACTGGTCCTGCTGGTCGCCGCCGGGGGTGCCGAACGCCAGCCACGGCCTGCCGTCCCTGAGCGCGAACGACGGCGACAGCGTGGTGCGCGGCCGGGCGCCGGGACGCAGCGAGGCGGGCAGCCCCTCCTGGAGCCAGAACATCTGCGCCCGCGTGCCCAGGCAGAAGCCCAGCTCGGGAAGGGGGGGGGAACTCTGCAGCCAGCCGCCGCTCGGGGTGGCCGACACCATGTTGCCGTGCCGGTCCACGACGTCCACGTGGCAGGTGTCGCCGCGCACGCTGCCGTCGGCGGAGACGGCCTGCTCGCCGACCGTCGGCTCGCCCACCCCCCGGGGAGCGCGCGCGCCGGAGACGCCCGGCGCGTTGCTCGCGGTGCCGGGCGCGGGGAAGGCGGGCAGCCGCGGCGCGCGCCCGCCGGGCGCGCCCGGACGCAGCTCCAAGCTGGCCTCGGCGCCGACCAGCGCGCGCCGGCCCGCGTTGTACTCCGCGCCGAGCAGGTCGGCCATGGGGACGTCCGCGTCGCCGTACCAGGCCTCGCGGTCGGCGAAGGCCAGCTTCGCCGACTCGATCACCGTGTGGACGTAGTCGGCGCTGAGGTGCCCCATGCCGGACAGGTCGAAGCCCGACAGCAGCGCCAGCTGCTGCAGGAAGACCGGCCCCTGCCCCCACGGGCCCGTCTTACAGACGGTGTGCCCGTGGTAGTCGAAGGTGACGGGCTCCTCGACCGACGCCGTCCAGCCGGCCAGGTCCGCGCCGGTGAGCAGCCCGCCGTGCACCTCGCCCGAGCTGTCACGCCAGGCGGTCTTCGCGCTGAACTCGGCGATCGCCTCGGCCACGAACCCCTGGTACCACGCCTGGCGGGCGGCGGTGAGCTGCCCCTCGCGGGTGCCCGACGCGGCCTGGGCCTCGGCCACCAGCCGGCGGTAGGTGGCGGCGAGCACCGGGTTGGCCAGCCGGCCGCCGGGCTGCGGCACCCGCCCGCCCGGCAGCCAGGTGGCCGCCGAGGTCGGCCAGTCCTCGGTGAAGAGCTGCGCGACGGAGGCGATCGTGGCGGAGATCCGCTCCAGCACCGGGACGCCGTGCTCGGCGTAGTGGATGGCAGGGGCGAGCACGTCGGCCAGCGACCAGGTGCCCCAGCGCTCCAGCATCAGCATCCAGCCGCCGAACGCCCCCGGCACGGTCGCCGCGAGCAGCCCGGTGCCAGGAACGACGTCCAGGCCCAGGTCGGTGAAGCGGTCGATGGTGGCGGCGGCGGGGGCGACGCCCTGCCCGCACACCACCGACACCTTCTGCTCGGCCTCGCTCCACAGCAGGATCGGCACCTCGCCGGCGGGCCCGTTCAGGTGCGGCTCGGCCACCTGGAGCACGAAGCCGGCGGCCACCGCCGCGTCGAAGGCGTTCCCGCCGCGCTCCAGCACGCCCATCCCGGTCGCGGAGGCCAGCCAGTGCGTGCTGGCCACCATGCCGAAGTCTCCGGTCAGCTCTGGCCTGGTGGTGAACAAACTCATTCCTCTCCTTGGACGGTCATCGGCCGGTGGCGTCGGGGACGCCGTCAGCCGTGACCAGGTGGCAGGCGGCCGGATGGCCGCCCGCGCGCGGGTCGGTCAGCTCGGGTTCGTCGGTGCGGCACCGGTCGAACGCGAGCGGGCATCGGGTGTGGAAGCGGCAGCCCGGCGGCGGATCGAGCGGGCTCGGCACGTCGCCGCCGAGGACGATCCGGCGCCGCTGCCGCTGCTTGGCCGGGTCGGCCACCGGGGCGGCCGACAGCAGCGCCTGCGTGTAGGGGTGGCGGGGCTCGGCGAAGATCTGGGCCGTCGGCCCGGACTCGACGATCTTCCCCAGGTACATGACGGCGACCCGGTCGGCCAGGAACTCCACCACCGACAGATCGTGGGTGATGAACAGGCAGGAGAAGCCCATCTCCCGTTGCAGGTCGCTGATCAGGTTCAGCACCGACGCCTGCACCGACACGTCCAGCGCCGACACCGGCTCGTCGGCCACCACCAGCTTGGGCCCCAGGATCAGTGCGCGGGCCAGCCCCACCCGCTGCCGCTGGCCGCCTGACAGCTCGTGCGGGAAGCGCGAGCCCATCTCCGGCCGCAGCCCGACCTGCTCCAGCATGGCCGCGACCCGCGCGCCCACCTCCCGCCTGGTCGCCGCCCTGTGCCGCAGCAGCGGCTCGCCGACGATCTGCTCGATCGTGAAGCGCGGGTTGAGCGAGGAGTAGGGATCCTGGAAGACCATGTGGACGTCCCTGCGCAGCGGGCGCATGGCCCGCCGCGACAGGTGGGTGATGTCGCGCTCGTCAAGGGCGATATTGCCGGAGGTCGGCTCGGTCAGTCGCAGCACACACTTGCCGACCGTGGACTTGCCGCTGCCCGACTCGCCCACCAGGCCGAGCACCTCGCCCTCGCCGATCTCCAGCGACAGGCCGTCCACGGCGCGGACCTGGCCGTAGTGCTTGACCAGGTTGTCGATCCGCAGGATCACGAGTGCCCTCCCGGGTGGAAGCAGGCCGCCAGATGGTGTTCCGCCTGCTGGACGAGCGCCGGCCGCGCCAGCCGGCAGTCGGCCTGGACGCGCGGGCAGCGCGCCTGGAACGCGCACTCGTCCGGGTCCGACAGCGGTGAGGGGACCATGCCGGGGATCTCCGCGAGGCGCCCGTCGACCGCCGCTGACGGCAGTGCCTTCATCAGCCCGGCGGTGTACGGGTGGAGCGGCCGCGCGAACAGGTCCTCGACGGGTGCCTGCTCGACGGCCCGGCCCGCGTACATGACCACGGCCCTGTCGGCGATGTCGGCGACCACGCCCAGGTCGTGCGTGATGAGGATGATCGCGGTGCCGAGCCGGTCGCGCAGGTCGCGGAAGACGTCCAGGACGCCGGCCTGGATCGTCACGTCCAGGGCGGTGGTGGGCTCGTCGGCGATCAGCACGCGGGGCGAGCAGGCGACCGCGATCGCGATCATCACGCGCTGCCGCATGCCGCCCGAGAGCTGGTGCGGGTACTCCTGGACGCGGCGTCGCGGCGCCGGGATGCCGACCAGCTCCAGCAGCTCGACGGCGCGTTCCCTGGCCGCTCCCCGGGTGAGGCCCTCGTGCCTGCGCAGCACCTCGGCGATCTGGTAGCCGACGGTGAACGACGGGTTGAGCGAGGTCATCGGCTCCTGGAAGACGACCGACACGTCCTTGCCGCGCACCTGTCGCATCGCCGGTTCCGGCAGCGTGGTCAGCTCGCGCCCGTCCAGCCTGACCGAGCCCGACAGCCTGGTCGTGTCGGGCGGCAGGAGCCGGGGCACCGACATCGCGGTGACCGACTTGCCGCAGCCCGACTCGCCGCACAGCGCCAGGATCTCGCCCTCGTCCAGGGTGAGCGAGACGTCCCTGACCGCCTGGACGAGCCCGTCCTCGGTGGCGAAGTCGACCGTCAGATGGGTGATCTCCAGCAGGCTCATCGGCCGCTCCTCGGGTCGAGAACGTCGCGCAGGCCGTCGCCCAGCAGGTTGAAGCCGAGCGTGGCCAGCGCGATCATCAGCCCCGGCCAGATCGCCAGCCAGGGGGCGACGTCCAGGTACTGCTGGGCGGTGGTCAGCATGACGCCCCAGGACGGAGTCGGCGGCTGCACGCCCAGTCCCAGGAACGACAGCGTCGACTCGCCGATGATCGCCGCCGGGATCGCCACCGTGGCCTGCACGATGAGCGGGCTCGCGCAGTTCGGCAGCACGTAGCGGAGCAGGATGTGGCGGTCGGTCGCGCCGTCGGCGACGGCCGCGGCCACGTAGTCCATCTCCCTGATGTGCAGCACCTCGCCCCTGGTGATCCGGATGACCGCCGGGAGCTGGGAGAAGCCCAGCGCCAGCACCACGCCCTTCAGCGACGGGCCGATGATCGCCGCCAGCCCGACCGCGAACACCAGGAACGGGAACGCCAGCGTTACGTCCACCAGGCGCATCACGATCGGGTCCAGCCAGCGCCGGTAGAAGCCGGCGACCAGCCCGATCGGGATGCCCACCGCCATCGCCAGCAGCGTCGACAGCACCCCGGCCTGCAACGACACCGTGGCTCCGTGCGCGATCCTGGCCAGCACGTCGCGGCCCAGGTCGTCGGTGCCGAGGGGGTGCGCGCCCGACGGTGCGGCCAGTGTGGCCAGGTAGTCCTGCTGGGCCGGGTCGCCCGTCACCAGCGGGCCCGCCAGCGCCAGCAGCAGGAACGCCGCGACCAGCACCAGCCCCGTCATCGGCATCGGCCTGCGCCGGAAGCGCCGCCACAGCCTGCGCCTGCGGTCGGCCCTGCCGGTCCTGATCGGCACGGTCAGCGTCTCAGCCATGACCGCCTCCCGACAGCCGGATGCGCGGGTTGAGGAAGGCGTAGGCGATGTCCACCAGCAGGTTGACCAGGACGTATCCGATCACCGTGATCAGCACCACGGCCTGGATGACCGGATAGTTCCTGGTGAGCACCGCGTCCACGGTGAGCTTGCCGAAGCCGGGGATCACGAAGATCTGCTCCGTCACCACCGCGCCGCTGATCAGCGCGCCGAGCTGCAGGCCCAGCACGGTCACCACGGTCGTCAGGCTGTTGCGCAGCGCGTGCGCGCCCACCACCTTCGCCTCCGACAGGCCCTTGGACCTGGCGGTGCGGACGTAGTCGGCCGACAGCGCGCCCAGCATGGCCGAGCGGGTCTGCCGCATCAGGATCGCGGCGAACCCCGCCCCGAGCACCAACGCGGGCAGCAGCATCCGCTGCAGGTTGCCGGCAGGGTCCTGGCTGAACGGGACGTACCCGGACGCCGGCAGCCAGCGCAGCGTGACCGCGAACAGCAGGATGCCCAGCAGACCCAGCCAGAAGTGCGGCACCGACAGCCCGGCGAGGCCGAAGCCGGTGGCCAGGTAGTCGGGCAGCCGTCCGCGCCGCACCGACGCCACGATGCCCGCGCCCAGGCCGACCACCACCGCCACCAGCATGGCCAGGGCCGCCAGCTCCAGCGTCACCGGCAGCCGCTCGGCGAGGATGTCGGCCACCGGGATCTGGTCCTGCGTGGACCGGCCGAGGTTGCCCGACAGGGTCTGCCCGACGTAGTCGAGGTACTGCGCGGGCAGCGGCTTGTCCAGCCCGAACTCGTGGCGGATCGCCTCGACCACGGCCGGAGAGGCCTCCTGGCCGGCCATGACCACGGCGGGGTCGCCCGGCAGCGCCCTGATCCCGAGGAAGATCAGGACGCTGGCCAGGAACAGCACGAGCACCGCCGATCCGCAGCGCCTGAGGATGAACCAGAGCATTACGCGGCGAACCCAGCGCTGACGAACCGGGGCAGGCCGTCCTTGAAGTACTGGACTCCGGCGACGGTCTTGTGCATGCCCAGGTAGTACTTGTTGTGGTACAGGTACAGCACCCCGCGCACCTCGGCCGCCTTCTGCATGGCCTTGGCGTACAGCGCGGCCCGCTCGGTGACGTCCGTGGCCGCCGCGGCCTCCTTGATCGGGTCGTCGATGCCCGGCTCGGACATGCCGCCGTAGTTGTTGCTGCCCTGGGTGGTGATCAGGTTCGTCAGGTTGCCGTCGGGGTCCACCCGGCCCGACCAGCCGTTCAGCACCGCGTCGAACTTGCCGGACTTGCCCTGCTCCAGTGTGGCGACGAACTCGGCGGTCTGCACGCTGACGTTGAAGCCCGCCTCCTTGGTCATCTGCTGGATGACCTGGGCCAGCCGCTGGTTCGTGGCGTCGTTCGGCGCGGTCAGCGTGACCGGGATCGGCGTGGGCACACCGGACGCCTGGACGAGCTGCTTGGCCTTGGCCAGGTCACGCTTGGGGCACTGCAGGCCGGCGTCGCGGAACTGGCTGTCCTTGGCGACCGGGAAGCAGTCGGCCTCGTACAGGCCGTTGTAGACCGTCTTGTTGATCACGTCGCGGTCGAGCGCGAGGTCGAACGCCTCGCGCAGCTGCGGGCTCTTGGCCAGCGCGGTGTTGACCGGGCCCGGCTTCTCGGTGGAGCCGCCGGCATTGCCGACGTTGATCGTGATGCCGTAGTAGCCGAGCCCGCCGCCGGACACGACCTTGAGGTTGGGGTCGGCCTGCACGCCCGCGACCGTCGTGGTGGCGAGCTGGTCGGCCACCTGCACGTCGCCGGACTTCAGGTTCGCGGCCCGGACGTTCGGGTCCACGATGATTTTGTATACGATCTTGTCGAGCCTGACCTTGGCGGCGTCGTAGTAGTCGGCCGCCCTCTCCAGCACGATCTGGCTGCCGGAGGTCCGGCCGGCGAACGTGAACGGGCCGACACAGACGGGGCCGGCGCCGAAGTTGTCACCGCCGGCGTCGAGCGCCTTGGGCGACATGATCATCCCGGCGCGGTCGGCGAGCTGCGCCGTCAGCGGCGTGAAGGCCCGCTTGAGGGTGAGTTTCACGGTGGACGCGTCCACGACGGTCACCTTCTCGACCGCCTCCAGGTCGGCCTGGCGGGACGACTTCTCCCAGGTGCGGTGGCGGTCCAGCGACTTCTTGACCGCTTCGGCGTCGAACGCCGTGCCGTCGTTGAACTTCACGCCCTGGCGCAGCTTGATCGTCACCTCCTTGCCGTCGCCCGAGACGTCCGGCAGGGCGGTGGCGAGCTGCGGCACCAGCGTGGACTCGGCGTCGATGTCGAAGAGCTTCTCGCACATGTTCGCGAACACCTCGCGGCCCACGAGCGTGGTGGAGCTGCTCGGGTCCAGCGCGTCGGGATCGGCGTTGAGCGCGACGTTCAGCGTGCCGCCGCCCTTCACCGCGCGGTCGTCCGCCGAGGCGTCGGCCACGGACGGGGGAGCGGACGTGCCGCTCGAACCGCTGCCGCCGCAAGCCGTCAGTGCGAGTGGGAGTACGGCGAGCGCCGCGACGAGCCTGGGGGACGGTCTCATGGTGCCTCCGAAGGGGGGAAGGTTTGGGAGACTGTATACAAGACCTTACATTTCAGTGGTGTTTCCAGGCCTCATGTTGTTATCTGAGTGTTTTCTAATCGTTCGGGTGTTTTGTTGTACGGCCGATGGCCGCGAGGAACGATCGCCGGGCCGCGGCCACGTGCGCGACGGCCCTCGCCTGCGCCTCGTCCTCGTCGCCCGCCGCGATCGCCTCGCACAGGCTCAGGTGCTCCGTCCACGAGTGCGGGCCGCGCACGGCGGCGGTCTGGCTGAACACCCACTGCGCACGCTGCAGCATTGGCGTCATCATCAGGTTCAGGTACGAGTTCCCCGCCACCTCGCCCACCGCCAGATGGAAGGACGTGTTGAGATCGGCCACCTGCTCCAGCCGCCCGTTCTCGACGGCCTCCTTGGCCGTCTCCAGCACCCGCCGCAGCCGCTCGGCCCCCTGGGGCGTCCGCTTACGCGCGGCCAGCCGGGCGGCCAGCCCCTCGATCGCCATCCGCACGTCGAACAGCTCCTCGGCCTCCTCGGCGGACAGCCGGGCCACCGTCGCCCCGATCCGGGGAATGACCTGCACGAACCCCTCGGCAGCCAGCACCCGGATGGACTCGCGCACCGGGTTGCGGGAGACGCCGAGCAGCGCGGCCAGCCGATCCTCGATCAGCCGCTCGCCCTGCGCGAGCTCGCCGGACACGATGCGCCGCCGTATCTCCGCGGTCACCTCGTCGCGCAGGGTGCGATGAGTCCCGCCCAGTGTCAGATCAGTCATTTGACCGCTAATTGTATACAAACCCGCCCTTGGTGAGCGCCACAGCCGCCCACGGCAAGGAGGGGCGTCAGGCGCGGAGTCGTAGGCCTCGCGGGGTCGGGTGGAAGCCCGCCGCCTCCAGCGCCGCCGCCAGCGGGGACCCGACGATCGAGGCGCCGTCGGCCCGTTCCACCGTCAGCTTGCCGAGCGCACCGTCGCGGACGGCCAGCGCCAGCGCGTCGACCGACGGCTGCAACCGGTCGCCGTCGGTGAACGACAGCAGCGTCTTGCCGCCCCGCTCCACGTACAGCACCAGGAACCCGTCGACCAGCACCACCAGCGACCCCGCCTTCCGGCCGGGCTTGTGCCCCACGTCACCGGGATGGGACGGCCACGGCAGAGCGGCCCCGTACGGATTGGCCGGATCGGCGGCGGCCAGCACCACCGCCCTCCGCGCCCCAGCACGATCGGCACCCGCGCCGAAAGCCTCGCCACCACCGGGTGCGCGCCCCCGAAGGCCGCCAACCACCCCTTCACCTGGCACACCCGGCACCAGGCCGCCCGGACCACCGGGGCCGGCTGCACCGTGCGGCCCGCCTGGCGTCGGCGCGCTCGACCCGGCGATGCCCGGAGCCATCGCGCGCATCCGGTCGACGGCACCCGGCAGGGCGAACTGGGCGCCGCCCAGGCCCTCCACGAAGTAGCCCCGGCGGCACCGCCCGCTCTCCTCGTACGCCCGCAGCACCTGGTACACCGGCGTGAACCCGCCGGGAAGCCGCTCCGACGTCACCGCCCCGCGGGTCACCACCCCGTGCCGCTCCAGCAGCACCTCCGCCTGGGCCTGGGCCCGCAGGGTCGCGTCGGCCGCCGGGGAGGGCAGCAGCCACCACCGGCCGCCCACGGTGGGCGGCCCGCTCCGGCTCGGCAGCACCGCCCGCCGGCGGCGCGTGGTCGCCGGCCGGTGCGCGGGACGTCCGGAGCCGAGGGTCGCCCGCAGCGGCGCCAGCGTGTCGCCCGACACCCGCCCCGACCACACCAGATCCCACAACGCCGAGGCCAGCGCCGCGTCGTCGAGCGAGCCGAGCTGGTCGGACAGCCCGCGGAAGAACAGCGCGCCACCCCCGCCCAGGACCTCCAGCACCCGCTCGTGCACCGGCGTCATCGTGATCTCGCCCGGCTCGGGCATCAGCAGCGGCGCGGTGTCGGCGAAGTACAGCGACACCCATCCGTCGCCGCCGGGCAGCGACCCCTGCCCTGCCCAGATCACCTCGCCGGACGAGGTCAGCTCGTCGAGCAGCGCCGGATGGTAGCCGGGCACCCGCGACGGCAGCACCAGCGTCTCCAGCGCCGACGCGGGCACCGCCGCCCCCTGAAGCTGCTCGATGGAGCGGACGAGCGCGTCCATCGCCCGGGCCGCCCCGGCGCCGCCCGCGCCGTGAGCACCCGCGCCCGACGAGGGCCCGGTGACGCCGTGCCAGGCGGACGCGAACAGCGCCAGCGTCTCCGGCGCGACCGGCTCGACCTCCTTGCGCAGCCGGGCCAGCGACCTGCGCCGCAGCATCCGCAGGACACCCGCGTCGCACCACTCCTCGCCCCTCCCGCCGGGCCGGAACTCGCCGCTGACCACCCGCCCGGCGGCCGCCAGCCGGCGCAGCGCGTCGGTCACCACCGCGACACCGAGCCCGAACCTGGCCGCCGCCGTTCCGGCGTGGAAGGGCCCGCGCGTGCGGGCGTGCCGCGCGACGAGGTCGGCCAGCGGATCGGCCACCGGCTCCAGGAACGCGTGCGGGATTCCGACGGGCAACGGCACGCCGAGCGCGTCGCGCATCCTGGACGCGTCCTCGATCGACACCCACTGTTCCTCGCCCGCGATCCGCACCCTGATCGCCCTGCGCGCCCGCTCCAGCTCCTCCAGCCAGGCCGGATCGCCGCCGCGCACGCTCACGTCGGGCGCCAGCAGCGGCCCGTGCGAGCGCAGCAGGTCGGCGAGGTCTTCGGCGTCGCGCAGCGGACGGTCGAGCCTGGCCAGCTCGCGCTCGCTGTCGGAGATCACGTCGGGGTCGAGCAGCTCGCGCAGGTCGGCCTGGCCGAGCAGCTCGGCGAGCAGCGCGGTGTCGAGCGCCAACGCCTGCGCGCGCCGCTCGGCCAGCGGCGCGTCGCCCTCGTACATGAACGCGCCCACGTAGTGGAACAGCAGGGACGCGGCGAACGGCGACGCCTGCGACGTCTCGACCTCCACCACCCGCACCCTGCGCGCGGCGATGTCACGCATGAGCTGGACCAGCCCCGGCACGTCGAACACATCCTGGAGGCACTCGCGCATCGTCTCCAGCACGATCGGGAACGAGGCGTACTGCGAGGCCACGCCCAGCAGGTGGGCGGCCCGCTGGCGCTGCTGCCAGAGCGGGCTGCGCCTGCCCGGAGTCCGGCGGGGCAGCAGCAGCGCCCGCCCCGCGCACTCCCTGAACCGCGACGCGAACAGCGCGGAACCGCCGAGCTCCTCGGTGACGATCTGCTCGATCTCCTCGGCGTCGAACGCGGCCACGTCGGAGGGCGGCTCGGCCAGCGTGTCGGGAATGCGCAGCACGATGCCGTCGTCGGAGTGGACGGCCTGCACGTCGACGCCGTAGCGTTCGCGCAGCCGCCGGTTGATCGCCAGCGCCCACGGCGCGTGCACCCGGGCCCCGTACGGGGAGTGGATCACCACGCGCCAGTCGCCCAGCTCGTCGTGGAACCGCTCGACCAGCAGCGTGCGGTCGTCGGGGACGTACCCCGTGGCCTCGCGCTGCTCCTTGAGATAGGCCACCAGGTTGCCGGAGGCGTACTCGTCGAGCCCGGCGGCCCGCATCCGGTCGGTCGAGTCGTGCCCGGCCTGCTCGCGCAGGAACCCGCCGATGGCCCTGCCCAGCTCGGCCGGACGCCCCGGGGCGTCGCCGTGCCAGAACGGCAGCTTGCCCGGCTGGCCGGGAGCGGGGGAGACCAGCACCCGGTCGGCCGTGATGTCCTCGATCCGCCAGGAGGTCGCGCCGAGCACGAACACGTCGCCGACGCGCGACTCGTACACCATCTCCTCGTCGAGCTCGCCCACCCTGGACGCCTTCTCGCCCACCAGGAACACGCCGAACAGCCCACGGTCGGGGATCGTGCCGCCGTTGGTCACCGCCAGCCGCTGCGCCCCCGGCCGCCCGCGCAGCGCGCCCGTCACGCGATCCCAGACGATGCGCGGACGCAGCTCCGCGAACTCCTCGCTCGGGTAGCGCCCCGCCAGCATGTCGAGCGTCGCCTCCAGCGCGGCGCGCGGCAGCGTGGCGTAGGGGGCGGCCCGTTTGACCACGGACTCCAGCTCGTCGACAGTCCACTCGTCGAGCGCGGTCATCGCCACGACCTGCTGGGCCAGCACGTCGAGCGGGTTGCGCGGGTAGCGCAGCTCCTCGATCTGGCCGCTCTTCATCCGCTCGGCCACCACGGCCGTCTGCACCAGGTCACCCCGGTACTTCGGGAAGATCACGCCTTTGGACACCGCGCCCACCTGGTGGCCGGCCCGCCCGATGCGCTGCATCCCGCTGGCCACGCTCGGCGGCGCCTCCACGCAGGCGACCAGGTCGACGGCGCCCATGTCGATGCCCAGCTCCAGGCTGGACGTGGCCACCACGGCAGGCAGCCGCCCCGACTTCAGCGCCTCCTCGATCTGCGCCCGCTCCTCCTTCGACACCGACCCGTGGTGCGCCCGCACGATCTCCGTGACCACGCCCTTGCTGGACCCGGCCTGCGCCATCATCTCGGCGGGGGTGCGCATCGGCCCGGTGTCCTCGTGGTTCTCCGGAGCGCTCTCCCAGATCGCCAGGTCGATCGCCTCCAGGCCCTGCCGGCGGCCGTAGGCCAGCTCGTTCAACCTGGTGCAGAGCCGTTCCGCGAGCCTTCTGGAGTTGGCGAACACGATCGTCGAGCTGTGCGCCTCGATCAGGTCGAACAGGCGGTCTTCGACGTGCGGCCAGATCGACCGGTTCGCGGGCTCCGGCGCGAACTCCTCCTCGGCCGGCTTGCGGGCCTCCAGCTCGGTCATGTCCTCGACGGGCACGACCACCTCGATCTCGATCCGCTTCTCCGACGGCGGCTGCACCACCGTCGCGGGACGGACCCCGCCCAGGAACGCCGCCACCTCGCTCACCGGCCGCACCGTCGCCGACAGCCCGATGCGCTGCGCGGGCCGGTCGAGCAGCGCGTCGAGCCGTTCGAGGCTCAACGCCAGATGCGCGCCGCGCTTGGTCGCGGCCACCGCGTGCACCTCGTCGACGATCACCGTCTCCACGCCGCGCAGCGCCTCCCGCGCCTGGCTGGTGAGCAGCAGGAACAGCGACTCGGGCGTGGTGATCAGAATGTCGGACGGCTTGGCCGCGAACCGCCGCCGGTCTTCGGCCGGGGTGTCGCCCGACCTGATCGACACCGAGATCTCCGGCACGGGCAGCTCCAGCCGCCGGGCCGTCTGCCTGAGCCCGGCCAGCGGCGCCCGCAGATTGCGCTCGACGTCGACGGCCAGCGCCTTCAGCGGTGACACGTACAGCACGCGGGTGCCCGTGCGCTCCGCCAGCTCGGCGGCGAGCCGGTCGAGCGACCACAGGAACGCCGCCAGCGTCTTGCCCGACCCGGTGGGCGCGACGACCAGCGTGTTGTCGCCGCGCGCGATGGACTCCCACGCGCCCTCCTGGGCGGACGTGGGAGCGGCGAAGGCTCCCGAGAACCATTGCCTGGTCACCTGGGTGAAGTGGTTGAGCGCGCTCACCAGCACATACTGCCTCGCCCCACCGACAGAAAACGCAATCGCGCCTCCGCGAGAGGTTGAGCCGGGCCGCAGACGGACATACAGCGACCGTGACCATTGACAACGTCCCCATCGAGGCCCGCCACGAGGACATCAAAGGGCGCTACCTCTTACCGCACCGGCCCTCCAGCAGCGCTCGCGGCCTCCACCACTTCGCCCTGGTCTCCTCCGACATGGAGCGGACGATCCAGTTCTACCAGGAGCTCCTGGAGTTCCCCCTCACGGAGATCTTCGAGAACCGCGACTACAAGGGTTCCAGCCACTTCTTCTTCGACATCGGCAACGGGAACCTGCTCGCCTTCTTCGACTTCCCTGGCCTGGATCTCAGCCCGTACCAGGAGGTGCTCGGCGGGCTGCACCACGTCGCGATCTCCGTCGACCCCGCCACCTGGGAGAGGCTGCGCGGGAAGCTGGAGATGGCCGGCGTGCCGCACCAGATCGAAAGCGGCGCCTCCATCTACTTCAAGGACCCCGACGGCGCCCGGCTGGAGCTGCTCGCCGACCATCTGGGTGAGATGTACGGCTCGCGCGTGCTCTGACCGCGTTGTGACTATCGGCGCGAGGCCCTGCGCGTCCTCGGCCTGCCCGCACGCGGCTCCTGCCGGACGTCGGCGTGCCTTTCCGATCTCTCGGCCTTCTCCTTCTGGACCGTCAGACGCTGCGCCAGACGCAGATGGCGGCGCTTGACGCGATTCGCCTTCGTCTTCGTGCTCTTCGGGGGCGCGGACTTCGGGGTCTTCGGCATGTGGACGTCCTACCCACACCCCCGGCGGTTCCATACTTGGGACATGCGCCTGACCGAGTTCTGGAGACGGATGCGTGAACATTTCGGCGACACCTACGCCGAGTCGTGGGCGCGCGACTACGTGATCGCACCGCTGGGAGGCCGCACCGTGACGCAGGCGCTGGCCGACGGCGAGAGCGCCAAGGCCGTCTGGCGAGCGGTCTGCCAGGTGGAGGACGTCTCACCCCGGCTGCGCTAGCTCCAGCGTCTCCCGCAGCGTGCGGGCCGCCCTCTCCGGTTCGTCGGCCTTGCCCTGGCCGCCGGGCGACCACAGGAAGAGCCAGCCCCGGTGCGAGGGGGTGGCGAAGACGAGGGTCTGCCGTCCGGTATGCGGATGCCAGACCCACAGCACCGGGTCGTCGGCGCCGATCATGCGGCTCGCGAGCCCCTGGCCCGGCAGACGCGCGGCGAGAGCCTCAAGATGCGAACGTCGTTCTCCGGTGTACGTGCTCGCCACGTCGCCGCCTCCAACCTCTCAACCAGAGTCTCCCCAGCTCACGAGGCGTGACAACACGTGTGGGGCGACGCGCGTCCGGCGATCGCGCACCGGAACCGGACGACCACGCGGGGCGGCGTTCCGGCGCGCGGACGCGCACGACGCTCCGGCGCGACCACCGACGGCTCGGTCCGCGCGCCGACGGTTTGCCTGTGTGACGACGCTTCGGCCCGTGCCGAGGGGCTGGCTCGTGAGTCGACGTTCTGACTTGTGCGCTGATGTTTCGGCCTGCGCGCCGCTCGTCGTCACCTCTGGAGGAGCGGACGCGACCGTGCGCATGACTTGACCAAGCCTTGCCCCAACACGTCGATCACGTCGGGAATCTGGATGATCACGATCCGTAGCATGGCTGGCCGACGCTCATCCACCATCGAGAGGAGAACGCCCCCGATGCGTCAGACATCCGCGATCGTCGCGCTCGCCATGGCGGGACTGGTCGCCGGGGTGGCATCACCCGCCCAGGCCGACACCTGCAACCTGGCCGCCACCGTCAACCCCGGCGCCGAGATCTTCCTCACGCCGGAGCTCAAACCCACTGCGGCCTACCGTGGGAGCGTCCTGGTCAGGCTCGAGCAGAATCCGTCCCCCGTCGAGATCAAGATCAGCGACTGTCAGGGGCAGTACCTCGGAGCCGTGTCCATCCCGGCGAACGACCACACCGCCTACGCGGCCGCCCAACTCACGGCCGTTCCGCCCTGCATTCGATACCTAGTGAAGAACCCGGGGGCCATGTCGATCACCATCTCCGGGGTCGGCTATTACTGAGGCTCCCATCCGGCGCGGGCGCGGGTCCGGCCCGTGCCCCGAGCCAGGAGGCCGAGCCGGGCGTCCGCCTCCGCGACGGTCACTCGCCCGGCGACGCCCCCGCGCCCTCCGGTGACGCCAACCAGCGACGCCCTCTCGCCTGGTGGCCTCCTCCCACCTGACGACGTTCCTCCCTCCTGTCCGTCCTTCCGCCTGTCAGGGTCCTTCCGCCTGCTCACTCTTCCTCCCGATCTGTCCGCGTTCGCGATTCCGCGTGCCCCCTGACCGGCGTGGTGTGCGAACGCACCAGCCGTCGCCCTTCACCGGCGATGTACGGCATTTCCGCACCCGGTGCCCACGCGTCCGGGGCGGAACGGACGCAGCTCTGTCCCAAGCCTTGGGCGCCAGGCGAGTCACGACCGGTCCGTTTGGTCGGCGTCCGCGAGTGCCCGGCCCGAGACGTCGCCGCGCGACCGGGCCGCTCCACGCGGTCAGGACTGCTCCACGCGACTGGAACCGCTTCACGTGACCGGGAACGCCCCGGGCACGGCCGAGACTGCTTCGCGGGGCCGGGAGCGCCTCGGGAGAGCAGGACCACTCCACCCGAAGCAGGGCCGCTCTACGTGACCGGACTGCCCTGGCGCGGCTGGGACCGTTTCGCCTGCACCAGGACCGCCCCGCGCCTGTGACCTGGACCGATGTCGATCAAGGATTCACCGGCGAGCGCCCGAGCTCCGCCGTCACGGGACAGTCGGAGTGTCACGCGGTCGTTGGCGTGTTCGGGTGTGATCGAACAGTCGTTCGGCTACCATGGGCACACGTCTTTCCCTGACAACGCGGAAATTGTCGGTGGCAGGCCGTAGCTTTCACTCGACTGACCCGACCACACAACTCTCCAGAGGGAGTTCCCATGGCTATCAACGACCGCGAGAAGGCCCTTGAGACCGCCCTCGCTCAGATCGAGCGGCAGTTCGGCAAGGGCTCCGTGATGCGCCTCGGCGACGACGCCCGAGCTCCCATCGAGGTGATCCCGACGGGCTCGATCTCCCTTGACGTCGCGCTCGGCATCGGCGGTCTGCCGCGCGGCCGGATCGTCGAGATCTACGGTCCCGAGTCCTCGGGTAAGACCACGATCGCCCTGCACGCCGTGGCCAACGCCCAGCGCGCCGGCGGCATCGCGGCCTTCATCGACGCCGAGCACGCCCTCGACCCCGAGTACGCCAAGAAGCTCGGCGTCGACACCGACGCGCTGCTGGTCTCCCAGCCCGACACCGGTGAGCAGGCGCTGGAGATCGCCGACATGCTGATCAGGTCGGGTGCCGTCGACATCATCGTCATCGACTCGGTGGCGGCCCTGGTGCCCAAGGCCGAGATCGAGGGCGAGATGGGCGACAGCCACGTCGGCCTTCAGGCCCGCCTGATGTCCCAGGCCCTGCGCAAGGTCGCGGGCGCCCTCAACAGCACCGGCACCACCGCCATCTTCATCAACCAGCTGCGCGAGAAGATCGGCGTCATGTTCGGCTCGCCCGAGACCACGACGGGTGGTAAGGCGCTCAAGTTCTACGCTTCCGTCCGTCTCGACATCCGCCGCATCGAGACGCTGAAGGACGGTACCGAGGCGGTCGGCAACCGCACCAGGGTCAAGGTCGTCAAGAACAAGATGGCTCCGCCTTTCCGCGTCGCCGACTTCGACATCCTGTACGGCGTGGGTGTCTCCCGCGAGGGCGGCCTGATCGACATGGGCGTCGAGCACGGCTTCGTCCGCAAGTCCGGCGCCTGGTACACCTACGAGGGCGACCAGCTCGGCCAGGGCAAGGAGAACGCCCGCAACTTCCTGAAGAACCACCCCGACATGGCCAACGAGATCGAGAAGAAGATCAAGGACAAGCTGGGCGTCGGCGCCCGTCTCGACGCGCCTGCCGAGCCCGCGGCCGCCCCGGCCCCGGCGGCCGCCTCCTCGGGCCGCGGCTCCAAGTCCGCCACCCCGAAGCCTGGTGACGTCTGATCGGCGACAGCATGACTGACGCAGATCCGCCGCAGGCGCCCCACTCACACGACTGGGGCGCCTGGCCCGACCTCCCCGGTGCCCAGCGCACCCGAAACACCCCGCCCACCCCCTCTCCACGGCCAGACCAGCCACTAGAGGGCACCCACCGCACCAACGCCCACGGCCCCCACACGAGCCCCCAGCCGGACACGCCACCAGGCACGCCGTCTGACCTGTCACTAGGCACGCCACCTGGCACGCCCAACGACGGGCGGCCCCCATCCGCTGCCTTGTCACCGCCCCGTGGCTCCGCGTCGACCCCGGCGCGGGCCTGGCCCACCCTTGACGAATGGCGCAACCGCACCCGTCCTTCCGCTGACCGCGAGGCCCCTCCCACCGACAGCGGGCCGCACCTCGCATCCCCCGAAGAAGACACCCGTCTCCAGCACGGCGACCGACCAGAGAGCGAACGCCACCTGGCCCGAGGCGACAAGGAAGCAGGCCTCGACCAAGAAACCGGAGAAGCACGCCCTGCTCATGACGAGCCCTGGGCGCAGCCGAGGCGAGGCGGGTCGCAGACGGAGCCTGCGCCGGGCGGGTCGCGTTCGCAGCCGGGTCAGGGGCGGCAGCGGGTGGAATCTGGGCATGACAGGTTCGAGGCGCAGCCGGGGCAAGGCTGGCCAGAAGCCGACTCTGGCCAGGACGGGGTGCACGCGTGGTCAGGATGGGACGGGTCGCGGGCGGAGCCGAGTCGCGGCCGGTCGGGAGCCGACTCCGGTCAGGACGGGGCGGGAGCGTGGCCGGGGTGGGGCGAGTCGCAGGCGGAGTCTGCTCGGAGCGGGGAACCCGCTCAGGGTGAGGGGCGGAAGCGGTCGGGCAGGGGCGGTGGAGGTGCACGGGCTGGGCGGGCCGGGAGAGGTGGCCGGGGACGTCGAGGGAGCGGTTGGCTCCCCGACGGGCCCGACGCTGAGACGCCCGCCAGCGCGGGGCCGCCGGCTGACCCGGAATCGGTGGCCCGAGCCATCTGTCTCAGGCTGCTCACGATGGCCCCCAAGACCCGAGCCCAGCTCGCCGAGGCGCTGCGGAAGCGCGACGTCCCCGACGAGGCCGCCGACGCGGTGCTCGACCGGTTCTCCGAACTCGGTCTGATCAACGACGAGGCGTTCGCCGAGGCCTGGGTCGACTCCCGCCACCATGGCCGCGGCCTCGCCAAACGGGCTCTCGCCGCCGAGCTCCGCCACCGTGGCGTCGACTCCGACACCGTCAACGAGGCCGTCGACCGTCTCGACTCCGACCAGGAGCTCGAAACGGCCAGACGCCTCGTGGAGCGCAAGCTCCCGTCCACCCGCAACCTCGACCCCAAGGTCCGCACCCGCAGGCTGGCCGGAATGCTCGCCCGGAAGGGCTACCCGCCGGGGTTGTCGTTCCGCGTCATCCGCGAGGCTCTCGAACAAGAGGGCGTCGAGGTCGAAGAGGACTTCTCCTAGGTGTACTGACCACAGAGGTCGAGTACACCTTGGGCTTCTCGTCAAAGCTCGTCGATCAGCTCGGTCGCACGGATCACTGCGGCGAGCGCGTCGGGGTGGCCCGTGCGTTGGTGGACGTCGAGGCAGGTGTCTGCGAGTTTGATGACGTGTTCGTCCTGGTGTCGGACGGCGAGGGCGAACACCTCGTCCGCTGACTCGGGGGCGGTGGGCAGGCTGTGCCGGGGTGTGGGCGTGGCGGGGGTGTAGGCCGCGGTCACGGACGCGCTGGCCGCCCAGGCCGCGTGCAGGCTGCCGACCCACTGGGTGTGGGGGAGCGCGGGCAGCGTGCGCAGGACGGCCATGGGGGCGGTCGCGGCGTGAACCAGCATGATGGCCGAGCCCTGCGCGTTCGGGAGGTAGTGAGAGGTGGCGGCGGTCGTCAGTTCGGCCAGCAGGTCCCGGGCCTGCGCGGCGTCGTTGGCGGGTCTCAGGGCGGCGAGCGCGGCCGACCAGCCGGTCAGGCCGGTGAGCTGGTTGAGCCGATGGTTGATGCCTGCGGTCTGGTCCGGAACGCGTGGCAGACCGGCGAGAGCGGATACCGGGTCAGCGGCTCCGGAGGGGGCGGCGAGGGGGACCTGCTGCCAGCGCGCTGCCCAGTAGCCGAGGGCTTGGCCGAGCTCGGCCAGGCGTGGGCCGTCTTCGTGGTCCAGCAGGGCGTGAACCGCGTGGCCGGTACGGATCACCCCGTGGGTGGCGCCGGCCGCGATGCCGGGCAGAAGCCGTGGCCACCACGTTTCCAGAACCGCACGCCAGGGTTGCTCGATCACCTCGCGTTCGAAGAACGCCAGCCAGTCACCGAGACGATGAGGGTCCCCCAGCGCGGCACGCCAGCCGTCGGCGGTGATGGGTGAGGTGCCGCGTGGCAGATCGTCCAGCCGCCGCATGTAGCCGTCCAACCAGCGGTGGACCTGTTTCGCGTGTCCGCGTCTGACCATGGACTCCACCGCCATCGGACCGTGATTGGTCAGCCAGCCTTCGAACTCCGGTCCGGTCCGATGCAGTCGTTCGTAAGCCTCGTCGAGCGTGCCGTCGATGTTCATGCGACCTGACGCTAATCATGCGCGGATGTGCGGTCATCGGCCCAGGGGCCGAGACCTGCCCCGACGTTGGCCTTAGGACCTGCCTTCGAAGTGCCAGGGCAGGGTCCCGGCTGGTCGGGTGCTGGCCGTGATCGTGGAACGTTGGCGCCGGATGGTGGACGGTCGTGTCGGGTGTTCGCCCTTTACGGCAGATCTGCGGGGTTTCCGGCAAGGAGCAGGTATCTGGGCAAATCTGGAGTCGCACCCCCGTAAGACACGCTTGACGAGTCGTTTGCTTGCTCGTGACTTGTTCGACGCATAACCTCGACGGCAGTGAGGAGTTACTCCGCGCAGTGCGGATTGCCATACCGGTGAACGACGGACCAGCGAGCTTGGTTGATCGAGGCGGGCAAGGTGTCGGCTATGTCAGTCGCCGCCGGGTCAGTCCTGGCTTGATATCGGTCGTGGTGGAGCCGCCGATCGGGCATTCCGTGCCGCGCATGTGACCCCTCCCGAACAGAGGCCGCGTATGGAGTTCTGACGACGCGAGGAGGGCGGGGCGCACATGGGGCCGCTTGTGGTGGTGCTGTCGGTGGCGGTGCTCCTGCTGGCTTTCGGGATGATCGCCGCGCTCCTCATCGTCGTCCGTCGTACCTCGGGCCATGTTCCAGGAGCGTCCAGGCCGACGCCTGAGCAGTTGGCGGCCGTCCATGGCGAGTTGGAGCAGGCTCGCCAGGAGGCCGGGGCGATCCGTGACAAGGCGGAGTCCGACGCCGAGGAGATCCTGCGGCGGTCGGAGGCGTCGGCCGAGGCCGCCGCGCGGATGCGGCGCGAGGTCGAGGAGGAGAGCCGGATACTCAAGTCCGAGCTCAAGGAGCTGAGAACCGACCTCGAACGCAGGGAAGCCAGGCTGGCCGAGCGCGAGCAGCGGCTGGACGAGGAGGCCCGACGGCAGGCCGAGCGCGACCGCAAACTGGCCGAGACCGAGATCCAGCTCGCCGACCGGCGCGAGGAGCTCCTTCAGGTCGAGGAGGAGCGGCGGGTCATCCTGGAGCGGGCTTCGGGGCTCACCGTCGATCAGGCCAAGGCCGACCTGGTCAAGGAGATCGAGAACCAGGCCAAGCGCGAGGCCGCGCTGATCGTCAGGGAGATCGAGGGAGAGGCTCGCAAGGAGGGTGAGAAGCGGGCCACCAAGATCGTCACGCTGGCGGTGCAGCGGGTGGCGGCGGAGCAGACGGCGGAGTCCGTGGTGAGCGTGCTGCACCTGCCCGGCGACGAGATGAAGGGGCGGATCATCGGCCGTGAGGGCCGCAACATCCGGGCCTTCGAGTCCACGACCGGCGTCAACCTGATCATCGATGACACGCCTGAAGCGGTGCTGCTGTCCTGCTTCGACCCGGTTCGCAGGGAGACCGCGCGGCTCACGCTGGAGAAGCTCGTCCTCGACGGACGGATCCACCCGCAGCGGATCGAGGAGGCGCACGACCGCAGCCGAGCGGAGGTGCAGGACCTGTGCGCCAGGGCCGGCGAGGACGCGCTGGTCGAGCTGGGCATCACGGACATGCACCCCGAGCTGACCCTGCTGCTGGGCCAACTCCGGTACCGCACGAGTTACGGGCAGAACGTCCTGAAGCACCTCATCGAGTCCGCGCACATCGCCGGGATCATGGCCGCCGAGCTCAAGATGAACCAGACGCTGATGAAGCGGTGCGCGCTCCTGCACGACATCGGCAAGGCTCTCACCCACGAGGTCGAGGGCAGCCACGCGCTGATCGGCGCGGAGATCGCCCGGCGGTACGGCGAGCAGGAGGACGTGGTGCACGCCATCGAGGCGCACCACAACGAGGTCGAGGTCCGCACCGTCGAGGCGGTGCTCACGCAGGCGGCCGACGCGATCAGCGGCAGCCGCCCCGGAGCGCGGCGCGAGTCGCTGGAGGCGTACGTCAAGCGGCTGGAGCGGCTGGAGGAGATCGCGCAGTCGTACGAGGGCGTGGAGAAGGTCTTCGCCATGCAGGCCGGACGCGAGATCAGGGTGATGGTCAAGCCGGACGCGATCGACGACATCCAGGCGCAGGTGATCGCCCGCGACGTCGCCAAGCAGGTGGAGGAGGAGCTCACGTACCCGGGGCAGATCCGGATCACGGTGGTGCGCGAGTCGCGCGCCACCGAGTTCGCCCGCTAGTGCCGCATCAGGCAATGTTCGCCCTGTTGGCGACCTCGCGTAGGTCGTAGGCGGCGAACAGGTGCCTGACCCGTGCGGGCGGGTGTTGGCCGCCCGTCGCCGGGTCCGGGTTCTCGGTCGGGGTCCTGGTGCTTTCCGCCGCGCTCGGTTCACTGCCGCCCGGGGTGGGGCTGGAGGTCGAGCGGGCCGAACGGTCCCTCGCCGTATACGGGCTGACCGCCGACATCAGGATGACTGCGGTCGCTGTAGTCCCCGAAGGAGCAGTTCGACCAGTCGGCGCGGGTCATAGCGGGGATCGCTGTCACGTCCGATGCAGAGGTTGCCGATGCCGCGCATCAGTTCGTAGGCGTGCGTACCGGGCCTGATTTCGCCGGCGTCGGCTGCGGCGTCGAGCAACTGCGCGCAGACGGGCACCAACCGGTCGAGGAAGTAGGTGTGTAGCGCGTCGAAGCCGCTGTTGTCCGATTGCAGCGCCTTGGCGAGTCCGTGCTTCGTGACCAGGAAGTCAACGAAGAGGTCGACCCATTGACGGAGAGCTGCGAGCGGGGAGTCGGCACTGTCCAGCAGGCGCGGGCCGGCCTCGGCGCAGGCCTCGACCTGATGGCGGTAGACGGCGACGACGAGATCCGCCCGAGTCGGGTAGTGGCGGTAGATCGTCCCCATGCCGACGCCCGCTCTGGCCGCGATCTCACGGACTGGCGCATCGACGCCGGAGGTGACGAACACCGCAGCGGCGGCGGCGAGCAGCGTCTGCTGGTTGCGCAGCGCGTCGGCCCGCTTGCCTCGGGCCGGCATCTCCCCGGACTGGCTTCTGGTGGGCACCACGCTCTCCTTCCGACGGCTGTTGACGAAGCGGAACACTGCTCCGTATATTAACCGGAACGGCGATCCGTTTTCAGCCTAGCTGAAGCCGGACGCCTCTGACCGCCTCACCCGCTGCCGGCCCGAATGAGACCGGCGCAGAGGCCATGGAAGGGACATACACACCATGAGTGAATCGACTTACCCAGCCGACGCCGTCGGCTCGCCCACTCCCGTCCTCTCGGTCAGTCCGGTGGTGCTGTCAGCTCCCGGCCGAGCCGTGGACCTGGAGGTGCGAGTCTCCGCGCCCGTGACCGGGAGCGACCTGCCGGTCATCCTCCTCTCGCACGGTCAGGGCTTCTCGAACAACCTCTCCTCACTGAACGGCTACGCCCCCCTCGCCAACTTCTGGGCGGCGCACGGCTTCGTCGTGATCCAGCCCACCCACCTGAGCTCCACGACGCTGAGCCTGGATCCCGCCACCCCCGGGGCGCCGATGTACTGGCGATCACGGGCCGAGGACATGAAGCGCATCCTCGACCAGCTCGACGTGGTCGAGGCCGCCGTCCCGCAGCTCCTCGGGCGCCTGGACCGAAGCAAGGTCACCGTGGCCGGGCACTCGATGGGCGGGCACACCGCGAGCCTGCTGCTGGGCGCCAGGCTCACCGATCCGCACGACGGAACGGAAGTGAACCTGGCCGAGCCCCGGATCAAGGCGGGTGTGCTGCTTGCCGCGCCCGGCAGAGGGGGCGACGCCCTCACCGAGTTCGTGGCCGAGAACTTCTCCTTCCTCTTGACCACGGACTTCTCCGAGATGACGACCCCCGCGCTCGTGGTCGCCGGCGATAAGGACGCCTCTGCCCACCTGACGGTTCGGGGCCCGGACTGGCACGCCGATCCGTACGTCCTCTCCCCGGGTCCCAAGTCCCTGCTCACCCTGTTTGACGCGGAGCACGGGCTCGGCGGGGTCTCTGGATACGACGTCGCCGAGACCACGGACGAGAACCCCGAGCGAGTGTCTGTGGTCCAGCGGCTCACCTGGGCCTACCTGCGCACCCAGCTCTACCCCGGGGATTCCGCCTGGCAGGCGGCGCGTGACGCGCTGACGGCCGGCCCCGACCCGCTCGGACGGGTCGAATCCAAGTAGGCCGAAGAGCGCGGACCAACCGCACGAGACGGTCGTCGCACCGACCCGCGCCACGCCAGCGGCTGCCGCCGAACGCCGGCTCCGGTCACCACGCGTTCGATGTCGGCAATGCCCCCTGACGCGGCACTGGCTACCGGCTCGCCTCAGGGCTTTCCAGCCCGCCGCTGAACGCTCCGCCCGTCGGCTTCCACCGCTCCCTGGCCACGTACGGCTTCCCGACCACCGCGGACGCGGTGACCTCGAACCATTCGCAGGTCACCATCTCACCCTCGCGGCCGAAGACCTTCACGCCGCACGTCCTCGGGACGCTCACGGTCGTGTCCGTCCGCGAGTCGTACAACTCGATCGACAGCTCGACGCCCATGCCGACCGGGCCGCGCGCCCGCGCCTGGACGTAGACCCTGTCGGAGGCGATCTTGATGCACGGGCTCATCGAGACCCCCTTGTAGGGCGTCGACCAGGACCTGCACCCGCCGCGCTCGACAGGTTCCGGCTTCGTGGAGACGACGGGGTCGTGGCTGGGGGTCGGGGTCCGTCTCGGCCGCTTCGGCTCCACGGTGGGGGACGGGGTCGTGGGGTGCGGTTCCGGGGTCCTCGTCACCGCGTGGGTGGTGCTGGTCGACTTGCGCACGGTCTTCTGCGCGTTGGGGCCGGGCGTCTGCACACTGCTCTTCGGGACGGACGACGTCACCGTGGTGGGACGCGCGCCCGAGCCGGTCGTGGACGCGTGGGAGGGCTGCGCCACCGGGGAGGTCTGCGCCACCGCGCCGAGGGCGGACCGCGTCCCGGTCGTCTCGGAAGCCCTGCTCGGCAGCCACATGAACACCCCGGCGATCACGGCGGCCGTCAGGGTGCCTGCTCCCACGGCCACCCACGTCCGGCGGCGGGGCGTCCCGGCCGGCGGACCCGCCGGTCCCGGTGCGGCGGCGGCCGAGTGGGGCGGATGCGTGCGGTCCCCGAAGGGGGCGTTGGAGTAGGGCGGCTGTGTGGGGTCCGCGAAGACGACGTTCGGCTGAGGCAGGTGCCCCTGGTCCGTGAAGGGGGCGTTCGGGTGCGCCCGGTCCGCGAGTACGGCGTTCGGGTGGTTTCGGTCCGCTAAGTGCGGCTGAGGCGGGTGCCCCTGGTCCGCGAAGGGGGTGTTGGGGCGGGCGGGGTCTGCGGGGGTGGCGTTCGGCTGGGGCGGCGACGTGGCGTCCACGATGGGGAGAGCGATGGCGTCCGCGGCGGGGACGGCCGTCTCCGACAGCGGCGCGTCCCTGGAGATCCGGGGCAGGCGCGGCGCGTCCTGCTCCGACGCTGCGGCGGCCCGCAGCGCGGCGCTCACCTTCGCCAGCGGCGGGCGCGCGGCCGGGTCCTTGGCCGTGCAGTCGGAGATCACCGTCCAGAGCGACGCCGGCATCCCGTCGAGCCGCCGGGGCGCCATGTGGAGGGCGGAGTTCAGCGCGCTCAGCCCGTGCCCGCCCGCGAACGGCGCCCGGCCCGCCAGCAGCTCGTACAGCAGCATCCCGAGCGCGTAGACGTCGGCGGCGGGGGAGGGGCGCTCGCCGCGCAGGATCTCGGGCGCGATGTAGACGGGCGTGCCCGCGACGGTCCCCGTGGTGTTGAGGGTGGTGGTGTGCAGGATGCGGGAGATCCCGAAGTCGGTGAGCTTGAGCGCGCCGGTCTGCTCGTCCACGAGCACGTTGGACGGTTTGACGTCGCAGTGGACCACGCCCTGCTCGTGCGCGTGTGCCAGCGCCTCCGCCAGCGAGGCGGTCATCGCGGCGGCCCTGCCGGGCGGGAGCGTCCCCGATCGCCTGACCAGCTGGCCGAGGTCGCCGCCGGAGACGAGGTCCATCACGATCGCGATCCGGTCGCCCTCCAGGACGAAGTCGCGGATGGACACGATGGCCGGATGCCGCAGCCGCACCAGAACAGTGCGTTCCCGGACGAACCTGGCCACGACGTCAGGTTCGGCGCCCAGCCGGGGGTTCAGGAGCTTTGCCGCCACCTGCTCGCCGGTCCGGCGGTCGAGGGCCCGCCACACGGTGCCCATTCCGCCTTCGCCCACGATCTCTACCAGGCGGTACGCACTGCCGAGCGAATCGTCCATATTCCGATCATGATATCCATAATTGACCCGCTGTCGGGGGCGATAGGCACACGGTGACGGCCCGCCGGAGGCTACCCGAAGACCTGCTGGTAGAAGGCCAACTCGGCGGCGAGCGCGGTGGCGCGCGTCTCGGTGCGCCGGAAGCCGTGCGACTCCCCGTCGAACGCCAGGTACGTGCACAGCACGCCGCGTTCCGACAGCGCGTCGGCGAACGCCGTCGACTGCTCGGGCGGCACCACCGGGTCGTCCAGCCCCTGCAGGAGCAGCATCGGGCAGGAGACCCCGTCGGCCAGGGCGAGCGGCTCGCGGGCCGCGTACACCAGCGGGTCCTCAGGGCCGACCAGCCATTCCACGTAACGGGACTCGAAGTCGTGGGTGTGCGCCCGCAGCGGCGCGAGCGCGCTGACGCCGTAGTAGGACACGCCGCCCGCGAACACACCGGACCGGCAGCAGGCCGCCATCACGGTCCAGCCGCCCGCGCTGCGGCCGCGCACCGCGATCCGGGACGCGTCGGCGAGGCCCTCGGCCGCCAGCCATTCGGCCGCCGCGACCGTGTCCTCGACGTCGACCAGCCCCCACTGGCCCCGCAACCGGTCGCGGTAGGACCGGCCGTAGCCGGTGGAGCCGCCGTAGTTGACGTCCAGGGCGCCGATGCCGCGCGAGGTCAGGAACGCCTTCTCCAGGTCGAGCGCGGCGACGGCGTGCGCGGTCGGCCCGCCGTGCGCGAACACCACGTACGGCGGGGTCTCCGAATCCGCCACCGGGTTCGACGGCGGGTAGAGATAGGCGTGGACCCTCCGCCCGGACCGGCCGGGCAGCTCCACCGGCCGGGGAACGGGCAGATAGGCGAGGTCCGGCAGCGCGCCGCCGTCGCGCCTGAGCTCTTCGGCCGCTCCCGTCGCCGTCTCGACGCGGACGACCGCTCTCGGCTCCGCCGCGCCGTACGCCACACCGACCAGCCTCGTGCCGTCGGCGGCCAGCGCCGGATCCCAGCCGGAGCGGGCCACGCCGAGCTCGGTGAGCTGCCCCGATTCCGGATCCAGCACGCCCAGGCGCAGGTCACCGCGCCCGTGCAGCACCGCGAGCCGCCCGTCGCCCAGCACCGCGTACGGCTGGCCGCCCAGGGTCCACGGCGGCGCGGCGAACTCCTCCTCCGCCGGATGCAGCGCCCGGGACGAGCCGCCGTGAACGTCGATCTCGTACAGGTTCCACCAGCCGGACTGGTCGGAGACCAGGTAGAGGCGCGAGTCGTCCTTCCACTGCGGGGCCAGCACCGACTCGGCGGGGCCGCCCTTGACGGTCCACGAGTGGCCGTCGGCCAGGCGGGTGACGCGCAGCTCGGTGCCGGTCCACGGCATCTGGGGGTGGTTCCAGCAGACGTAGGCGAGATGCCGCCCGTCGGGCGACACCGTGGGAGAGGCGTAGAAGTCGTGGCCCGTGACCAGCTCGCGTTCCGCGCCCGCGCCGAGCGGCACCGCGACGATCGACCGCGTGACCTCGCCGTCGGCGTGGCGCTCGCGCACGCACCACACCTCGTCGCCGTGGACCAGCAGGTCGGCGTACCGGCGGTCGCCGTCGCCCGGCGTGATCGGGACGGGCTCGTCGCCGTGCAGGTAGAGCCGCTGGTCGCTGAAGTGGGCGAAGACCACCTGGCCGGCGGGCGTGACCACGTAGGGGCGTCCGCCGTACTCGTGCACGCGGGTGCGCGCGTTCCACGGCGCGGGCAGCAGTTCACGGCGGGCGCCGTCGGCGGCGCGATGCACGATCGTGGTGCGCCCGCCCTCGTCGGGACGGTCCTCGGTCCACCACACCTGCTCGCCGAGCACGCTCGGCCAGCCGAGGCGGAGCCCGGAACGGGCGACGTCGGAGGTGGAGATGGGGGACGGCCAGAAGGGCATAGCCGAATCCTGCCGGAAGATCGCCGAACGCGAGGGGCGGTCACCAGACTCCGGTGACCGCCTCTTTCCCGCTGACGTCTGTCAGGGTGGCGGTGCCCCGCCGCCGTCGACGCCGACGAACGCCACCGGCTCCAGCGGCTTGGCCGACGACTTGCGGCTGCGGCGGCTGCGCTTCTCCAGCCAGGTGGCGAACGAGCTGAGCGCCATCGCCATGGCGATGTAGATGACGCCGATGACGATCGCCGACACGAGCTTCGTCCCCGGATACACGGAGGGCAGGTTCTTGAAGCCCATGTTGAGCAGGTCGACGTAGACGATGAAGTACCCGAGCGCGGTGTCCTTGAGCAGCACCACGAGCTGGCTCACGACCGCCGGCATCATCGTCGTGATGCCCTGCGGCAGCAGGATCAGCCGCATGACGCCGCTCTTGCGCAGCCCGATCGCGTACGCCGCCTCCGACTGCCCGCGTGGGATCGCGTTGATGCCGGCCCTGACCACCTCGGCCAGCACGGACCCGTTGTAGAGCGTGAGGCCCAGGACGATCGCGAACAACGCGTAGTCGCCGCCGCCGAACAGGTTGGGGGACAGGAACCAGATGAAGAAGATCAGCAGGAGCAGCGGGATGGCCCGGAACAGCTCCACGACCGCTCCGGCGGGAATCCTGACCCAGCGGTGGTCCGACAGCCGCGCGATGCCGAAGACCGAGCCGAACAGCAGCGCGAAGACCGCGCCGAGCACGGCCGCCGTGAGCGTGCCCTGGAGACCGGGGATGATGAAGTTCACCCAGGTGTCGGCGGTGAAGAACGGCGCCCAGAGGTCGGGGTTGAGCTGGCCCTTGTCCTTCAGCTTGAGCACGACCCAGGCGAGGACCGCCAGCAGCACCAGCGCGGCCACAGCGGTGACCAGGTGGTTGCGGAGGCGTCCGCGCCGCCCGGGGGTGTCGAAGAGGACGGATGCTTGCACGGTCACCGGGCCACCGCCATTCGCTTCGCCAGCCACCCGGAGAAGTAGCCGATGGGCAGGATCAGCACCACGAACGCGGCCACGATCCCGAGGAAGATGGGGATCGACACGCCCGTGGTGTCGAACGTGGTCTTCATGACGTTGGCGACGTCCACGGTGTAGCCCGCGGCGGCCACCACCGTGGTGTTCTTGATCATCGCGATGAGCACGCTGCCCAGGGGGGCGATGACGGACCTGGTCGCCTGGGGGAGGATGACCAGCCGCAGCGACTGGAAGAAGGTCAGCCCGATCGCCCGCGCCGCCTCGGCCTGGCCCATCGGCACCGTGTTGATGCCGGCCCGCAGCGACTCGCACACGAACGCCGCCGTGTAGGCGGACATGCCCAGCACGGCCAGCCAGAACGAGTTGGTGAGCGGCTCCTCATGGGAGAAGATCAGCCCGAGGGTGTCGCTGAGCCCGAGGTAGCAGAAGGCCAGGACGAGCGTCAGCGGGGTGTTGCGCACCACGTTGACGTAGGCCGTGCCCGCCGCACGCAGGACGGGGGTGGGCGAGACCCGCATGGCGGCCAGGATCGTGCCGACGATCAGCGAGAAGACCGCGATGACCAGGGAGAGCTTGAGGTTGTTCAGGAACCCGACAGCCAGTTCGGGCCCGTATGTGATGAGTTCGTCCACGGTGCTCCACTGATAAGAGCGACGGCGGCCGGATCACCGGCCGCCGCACGCGTGAGGATCAGGCGCAGCCCTCGGCCGGCGGGGCGGAGGTGGGGAGTTCCAGACCCGTCTTGCCGAACCACTTCTGGAGCAGTTGCGTGGCGGTGCCGTCCTGCCACATCTTGGCGACGGCCTTGTTGACCGCCTCGCAGGTGGTCTTGTCGCCCTTCTTCAGGCCGATGCCGTACTTCTCATCGGTGAAGGGGTCGTTCAGCAGCTTGTACTTGCCCGGGTCCTGGGAGGAGAAGCCGGCCAGGATCAGGTTGTCGGTGGTGACCGCGTCGAGGTTGCCGCCGCTGAGCTTCTGCACGCACTCGGAGTAGCTGCTCGCGCCCACGAGCTTGGCGGGCAGGTTCAGCTTGCCGTCCGGCGGCGGGTCGGTGATCCGCTTGTAGGAGTTGGAACCCTGCGCCTGGCAGATGCGCTTGTCCTTCAGATCGGTCGCCTTGTTGATGTTCGCCACGTCCGCGCGGACCATGGTGTCCTGGTGGACGACCACGTACGGCCCGCCGAAGGTCACCTTGGGCTTGCGCGCGTCAGTGATCGAGTAGGTGGCCACGACCATGTCGACGGTGCCGTTCTGGAGCAGCGCCTCGCGGTTGGACGAGGGCGACTCCTTCCACGTGACCTTCACGTCCTGGCCGCCGGCCAGTTCCTTCACGATGTACTTGGCGATGTCGACGTCGAAGCCCTCGGGGTCGCCGCCGCCCTTCTTCAGGCCCAGGCTCGGCTGGTCCCACTTGGTGCCGACAGTGATCTCCTTGGCACCCTTGATCTTCTCCATGACGTTGGCGTAACTGCCTCCGCCGCCACAGGCGGCCAGGCCCACCGCGAGGGCCGCGACGGCGAACGCGGCTCCCGTACGACGCATCTGCATAGTCGTTACCTCAATCTTTCTCAGGGGTGTCGGCTTCAGTGCGTGAGGATCTTCGAGAGGAAGTCCTTCGCCCGGTCGGTCTGGGCATTGGTGAAGAACTCGTCAGGGGTGTTCTCCTCGACGACCTGGCCGTCAGCCATGAACACCACACGGTTGGCGGCCCTGCGCGCGAAGCCCATCTCATGGGTCACGACCACCATCGTCATCCCGTCGCGAGCAAGGCCGATCATCACGTCCAGGACTTCCTGCACCATCTCGGGGTCCAGTGCGGACGTCGGCTCGTCGAACAGGATCATCTTCGGATCCATGGCGAGAGCTCGGGCGATGGCCACCCGCTGCTGCTGCCCTCCCGAGAGCTGCGCCGGGTACTTGTCGGCGTGCGCTGCGATGCCCACCCGCTCCAGCAACTCCATGGCCCGCTTGTCGGCGGCGTCGCGCGCCGTCTTGCGAACCTTGACGGGGCCCAGGGTGACGTTCTCACGAATCGTCTTGTGCGCGAACAGGTTGAACGACTGGAACACCATGCCGACTTCGGAGCGGAGCCGAGCCAACGCCCTGCCTTCTTCCGGCAAAGGCTGGCCATCGAAAATGATCTGCCCGCCGTCGATGGTCTCCAGCCGGTTCATCGTCCGGCAGAGGGTGGACTTGCCGCCGCCGGACGGGCCGATCACGACCAGGACCTCGCCACGGGAGACGGTCAGGTTGATATCCCTCAGGACGTGATGCGCCCCGAAGTGCTTGTTGACGTGCTCCAACACTACCAGTGGAGTGGCGTCCCCGTTCTCCGTCATGGATAGCAACCTAGGGGGCGATAGGACGACGGTCACTAACCAGGTGGTACCGATCCGATTACATCCTGCCACCGAGCTGGACTTTTAGAAGGGTGGCGAGTCGGGATCCGGACAACGACTACCCTTGAATGTGCGATGACTGTGACCCAGGAGAGCGCCCGCACGTACGAAGTGCGCACATACGGGTGCCAGATGAACGTGCACGACTCCGAGCGCCTGTCAGGGCTGCTGGAGGACGCCGGTTATGTGCCCGCGCCCGACGGCGAGACCGCCGACGTGGTCGTGTTCAACACATGCGCCGTGCGCGAGAACGCCGACAACCGCCTCTACGGCAATCTCGGCCACCTGCGTCCTGCCAAGGTCGGCAACCCGCGCATGCAGATCGCCGTCGGCGGCTGCCTGGCGCAGAAGGACCAGGGCGAGATCGTCCGCAAGGCGCCGTGGGTGGACGTCGTGTTCGGCACGCACAACATCGGCTCGCTGCCGGTGCTGCTCGAACGGGCGCGCATCCAGGGCGAGGCGCAGGTCGAGCTGAAGGAGTCGCTGGAGGTCTTCCCGTCGACGCTGCCGACCAAGCGCGAGTCCGCCTACGCGGCCTGGGTGGCGATCTCGGTCGGTTGCAACAACACGTGCACCTTCTGCATCGTGCCGTCGCTGCGCGGCAAGGAGAAGGACCGGCGGCCCGGCGACATCCTCGCCGAGGTCGAGACCCTGGTCGGCCAGGGCGTCCTGGAAGTCACGCTGCTCGGCCAGAACGTCAACACCTACGGCGTCGAGTTCGGCGACCGGCTCGCGTTCGGCAAGCTGCTGCGCGCCTGCGGCAGCGTCGAGGGGCTGGAGCGGGTCCGCTTCACCTCGCCGCACCCGGCCGCGTTCACCGACGACGTGATCGCCGCCATGGCCGAGACCCCGAACGTCATGCACCAACTGCACATGCCGCTGCAGTCGGGGTCCTCCCGCGTGCTGCGGGCCATGCGGCGCTCGTACCGGGCCGACCGCTACCTCGGCATCATCGAGCGCGTCCGGGCCGCCATGCCCGACGCGGCGATCTCCACCGACATCATCGTCGGCTTCCCCGGCGAGACCGAGGAGGACTTCCAGCAGACCCTCGACGTCGTCCGGCAGAGCCGCTTCGCCAACGCCTTCACCTTCCAGTACTCCATCCGCCCCGGCACGCCCGCGGCGACGATGCCCGACCAGGTCTCGAAGGAGGTCGTCCAGGAGCGCTACGAGCGCCTGGTCGCCCTACAGGAGGAGATCTCGTGGGAGGAGAACAAGAAGCAGGTGGGGCGGACCCTCGAGGTCCTGGTCGCGGAGGGCGAGGGCCGCAAGGACGACGCCACGAACCGCCTGTCGGGTCGCGCGCCCGACAACCGTTTGGTGCACTTCGCGGTCGGCGAGCACGCGCCGCGCCCCGGTGACATGGTGACGGTGGAGGTCACGTACGCGGCTCCGCACCACCTCGTGGCCGACGGGCCGGTGTCGGAGGTCAGGCGCACCCGCGCGGGCGACGCCTGGGAGGCCCGTCAGGGGGCTCCGGCCAAGGGCTCGGGAGTTCTGCTGGGGATGCCCACCATCGGCCGCCCGGCGACCGTGCCGGCCGCCGGCGGCTGCTCGACGGGCTGACCACCCTGGCCGCGCGTCCTGGCGAGGGCACGCGCGGTCAGCGGGTGAGGCCGTCGAGGAAGCGGTAGCAGTAGTCGCGGCGGAAGTCGCGCATGGTCGCGCACGGGTCGGGGCTGAGGCGGGCCGGAGGCGTGTCCGCAGTCGCCCTTGGGTGCGGGGGCTGTACGGGGGCGCCGGGCTCGGGCGTGGGGTTCTCGGACGCCTTGCTGCTCGTGGGAGTCGGCTGATGCTCGCTCCGGCGGTTCTCCGTGTCGGGGGCGTCCACCAGTCGCGGGGAACTGACTGCCTCCGGGGCGCCCGCCGCCTCAGGAGTGCTGATCGCCTTCGGGGCGCTGACCGCCTTCGGGGCCTTTGAGGGACCGGCCGTGTCCCGGTGGTCGTCCGGTGAGTCCGGCTGCGCGGCTGGAGAGGGCGCCTGGCCCGCTTGTCCGTTTGACAGAGATGTCACAGCGGGCGGTGCGAGGGAGATCCAGGCATTCGGTGAACCACTGGTAAACGGGCTTTCCTGATCGAATTCAGTTGATCTTTTCGCCTCGCGCACATGAGGCGTCGTGAATGCCAGGAAAAGGCCGAGCCCGGCGATGGCCAGCACCCCGGTCACGCCCGCCACTGCCGTCAGGCGACCCCGGCGAGCTGGCCGAATAGATCTATGGGGGGACAAGTCGTGATTCCTTTGTGATGGGTGTGCGAGCATTCCACTGTTGCGGCTAGTGTGGTCCATCACCCGCGGAAGCCGGCGAGCTTTCCCGATACGACCGCAGGGAGCCGTACCACCATGCAGGATTCGACCGAGCCCGATCGTCAGGAGATTCTCACCGGGCCTGGCGACAGCCCGAGTCACCGCAGTGACTCCGCGGCCCGGAGGAACAACAAGAAGATCATCGCCATCGCGTCGGCGGCGCTCGTGGCGGTGCTCGCCGCGGGTGGCGTCGGGTTCGTCCTCGCCGGAGGCGACGGGGCCCAGGTCTCGCAGCCCGCCGGGCGGCCCGGCCCCACCGAGAGCGGCGCCCGGGCCACGCAGGGCGACGCGCTGGGCGACGACGAGGAGGCGTCCATGGGCGACGCCGTCACCGACGCGCCCGACGCGGGCACCCCGTCCGACGCCGTCACCGAAGGCGGCGACACCAGGGCCGACAGCGGCTCCGACACCGGCTCGGTCAGGACCGGCACGCGCGACACGGCCCAGACCGGGGCCGGCAAGAAGTCGACGTCCTCGCCCTCCAAGCCCCCGCAGGACCCCGCGGCCGACAACCTGGCCGACGGAGTGGGGGGCATGCTCGACGGCCAGTGCGCGAAGAGCGGCTGCTGAAAGCGGGCTCCCGGGACGCCGGCCGGCTCGCTTCAGCCGCCGACCGGCTGGGTTCACTCGGCCGCCGCAGGTGACGCCCCCGCTGGGTGGCACGCCTCGGGACCGCGTCCCAGGTGGTTCGCCTCGGCGGACCGAAGTGGCTTGGCGGTTCCGGGCGGTAATGGACCTGTGGCGGGTGCCACCTCGGCCCTAGGGTCGTTGCCATGACGACTGACAGAGCGGCCGTGCTGCGCGCGTTGCACGTGCCCGGCGCGCCGCTGGTGCTGCCCAACGTCTGGGACGCCGCCTCCGCGCGGGCCGTGCGGGAGGCCGGGTTCCCGGTGGTCGCCACCGGGAGCGCCGCCGTGGCCAGGGTGCTCGGGTACGACGACGGGGAGGCGACGCCCGTCGGCGAGATGATGGCCGCCGTGGCCCGCATCGCCAGGGCCGTGGACGTGCCCGTCACCGCCGACGTCGAGCGCGGGTACGGGCTCGCCCCTGCCGAGCTGGCCGAGCGGCTGGCGGCCACCGGCGCCGTCGGCTGCAACCTGGAGGACTCCGACCCGCGCACGGACGAGCTCGTCGAGCCGGAGGAGCAGGCCGCCTTCCTGGCCGAGGTGCGGGCCGCCGCCGGACCTGGGCTGGTGATCAACGCCAGGGTCGACACGTACATCCACGGCGACGGGACCCGCAAGGCCGCGCTCGAGCGGGCCCGGCTCTACCTCGACGCCGGGGCCGACTGCGTGTATCCGATCGGGCTCGGCGACGAGGACGAGATCGGGGCGCTGGTGGAGGAGGTGGGCGGGCCGGTGAACATCCTGTTCCGCCCCGGGGCGCCGTTGCCGGGCCGGCTCGCCGAGCTGGGGGTGGCCAGAGTCAGCTACGGCCACGGGTTGCACCGGGCCTCCGACGTCTACGCCAGGAGCCTGTTCCAGGCGGTCGCCGAAGGCCGCGACCCGTACGCCGTTCGGTAGCGCGCGTGGGGGCGCCTCGCGCCCCGGCGATCGTGGGCGGCATCCGTCCCGTTCGTGCTGCGGCGGTCGCAGGCGGCATCCGTCCCGTTCGTGCTGCGGTGATCGTAGAGGGCATCCGTCACGTTCGTGCCGCTGGCGGAGGGTCGTACAGTGGCCGCCATGGAGGGTCTGCCGCCGAGCCTGCTCGCGCTCAGCACGTACCTGCTGTCCCGGACCGGGAAGGCCGCCAGGGGGCGGATGGCGGCCGGGCTGGCGGCCCGCGGGTCGCGCATGCCGCACATGGCGGTGCTGGCGGCGCTCGCCGACTTCGGGCCGGACTCCCAGCGGGGCCTCTCCGCCAGGCTCGGCATCGACCCGAGCGACCTGGTCAAGGTCCTGGACGAGCTGGCGGCGCCCGGGTACGTCCAGCGTGCCCGCGATCCGTCCGACCGTCGCAGGACCAGCGTCGAACTCACCGACGCGGGCAGGACGGAGCTGGACCACCAGCTCTCCGAGGCGACGGCGGTCCAGGACGAGCTGCTCGCCCCGCTGGCCCCGCAGGAGCGGGAGCAACTGCACGCCCTGCTCCAACGCGTCCACGAAGGCCTGCAGTAGCCGCGCGCCCTGCTCCTACGCGTCCGAGGTCCGCGTCGGCCTGCGGACCCTGCTCCGGCTCGCCGCGCACACCTGCACTAGCCTGCGCGTGTGCTTGTCGCCGCTGCTGTCTGCCCGCATCCCCCGTTGCTCGTGCGCGCTCCCGAACTGGCCCCCCTCCGCGCGGCCTGCCGGGACGCCATCTCCGCGCTTCGCGCCGCTGAACCGGACGTCCTGGTCGTCGTGGGCGGCGCCGACACCACCGCCGCCTACGACGGGACGGCGGCGGGCACGCTCCAGCCGTGGGGCTTCGACCTCGGGGCCGGCGACGGCGACCCGGTGCTGCCCCTCTCTCTCACCATCGGACGGCTGCTGCTCGGCCACGCCCCCGGCGGCCTCCAGTCCGTCGCCTTCGACGCCGCGCCCGCCGACTGCCTGGCCCTCGGGCAGAGCCTCGCCGAGCGGGGCAGGCTCGCGCTGCTCGTCATGGCCGACGGCTCCGCCTGCCTGACGTCCAGCTCGCCCGGCCGCCACGAACCGGCCGCGCGGCCGTACCAGGACCTGATCGCGTCCGCGCTGGCGGAGGCCGACCCGGGAGCGCTGGCCGCGCTGGACCCCGCCGAGGCCGACCGCCTCTGGCTCTCCGGCCGTGCCGCGCTCCAGGTGCTCGCGGGCGCGGCGGGGACGTCCCGGCTCCGGGGCCGCCTGCTGGAGGACGTCGCTCCGTTCGGGGTCGGCTACTTCGCGGCGGTGTGGCGCTGACGGTTCGTCCAGGACTTCCGGCACGAGAAGCGCGTGTGACGGGCGGTGCCCCGCCCCGACGCCGCCCTGCCGGTGTCGCTCGGCGCGGCTCCGTCCGCGCGGCATGGGGGTGTGGGCCGCGAGGAACGCCGCGGGGCGTCCGCGGACGGAGCCGGCTGCCTGGCCGGGACACGCGATCGGGCAGTGGCCGGGGACGGGGGCACCGCGGGCCGGGGGATGAACCGGCCCACTCGGAAAGGAGTACGGCGGGGCGGGGTCCCAGGGTTCAACCGTCGCTCACGCGGCAGCCACAGGGGGCTGCTCCACCTCCTGACCGAGGCGTAGGTCACGGCAGCAGGTGCCGGCGGCGGGGGACGGGGACGGTCATCAGGTCGCGGGCGAGCACGATCTCGCCGTCGTAGGCGCGGCGGGCGTCGTCCAGGAAGGACTGCTCCGCGGGCAGGCCGTACCTCTCGGAGAAGTGGGTGAGGACCAGCCGCCGCACGCCCGCCTCCGCGGCCACCTGGCCCGCCTCGTACGCGGTCAGGTGCCCGTACTCCTTGGCCAGGGACGCCTCGGCCGACAGGAAGGTCGACTCGATCACCAGGAGGTCCACGCCGGAGGCCAGGTCGAAGACGGCCTCGCAGAGGCGGGTGTCCATGACGAAGGCGACGCTCTGGCCCGGCTTGGGGACGCTGACCTGGTCGAGGGTGACGCCGCGGACGGACTCGCCGCGTTGCAGCCGGCCGACCTCCGGGCCGCGGATGCCGTGCGCCGCCAGCCTGTCGGGCAGCATGCGGCGTCCGGACGGTTCCTGCAGACGGTAGCCGTAGGACTCCACGGGGTGTGACAGGCGACGCGCCAGCAGCGGGCCCACCTCGTCCCGTTCGCCGGAGACGGGGTGCTCGGTGATGACCTGGGTGTCGGCGAAGGCGGCGGCGTGGCGGAGCCTGCGCCAGTAGGTCTCGCCGGAGGCGGGGTAGAGCGCCCGCACCGGGTGCCTGACCTTGTCGCGGGCGATGCGCTGGACGACGCCGGGCACGCCCAGGCAGTGGTCGCCGTGGAAGTGGGTGAGGCAGAGCCAGTGCACGTCGTTGGCGCTCACTCCGGCGTGCACCATCTGCCGCTGAGTGCCCTCGCCCGGGTCGAAAAGGTAGCCTTGGCCATCCCAGCGCAGAAGGTACCCGTTGTGATTACGGTGTCGGGTAGGCACCGCACTGGAGGTGCCGAGCACCACGAGCTCACGTGAGGACATGATGGCCACGGTCGCGTTCGCCGAACTGCCGACGCCTGTCGGCCCGTTCGTCCTGGCCGTCACCGAGGACGGCCTGGCCGCGTCGGGCTGGGGGGCCCGGGCGCGCCTGGGCGAACGCCTCGGCCTGGCTGAGGTTCATGACCCGGATCGTACGGCTTTCGCCGTGGCCGAGTTGAACGATTATTTCGCCGGAGAGCTACGCGCCTTCGAGACGCCGGTCGACTGGCGGCTGACGTCGGGCGTGCGCCGGCGCGTCCTTCAGGCGTTGCACGCGGTTCCGTACGGCACCGCCGTCACCTACGGCGAGCTGGCCGAGCGCAGCGGCTCCGGCGTGCCCGCGCGAGGCATCGGGTCGATCATGGGGTCGAACCCGATCCCGATCGTGGTGCCCTGCCACCGCGTGGTCGCGGGCAACGGGCTGGGCGGGTTCAGCGGCGGCGAGGGCGTCGAGACCAAGCGCTGGCTGCTGACCCACGAGGGGTACCTGCAGCCAACGCTGCTCGACCTTTAGCGGTCCTCCTCCTTGCGGTCGAGGTCGTCCAGCTTCTCTCTGGCCATGTCCGCGCCCTTGTCGATCTGCTCGTCGTACTTGCCGCCTGTCGCGTTCTTGGCGGCCTGCGCCGCGCGGTCGATGCCTTCGCGGGCGGCCTCTCCGGCCTTGCCGCCGAACATCTCCTTGACCTTGTCCAGAATCGACATCGTGCTCTCCCCCGAAAGCCGTGGGTCTGGTCCCTATGCGCGTTCATACCCAGACTGTTGACACACTTATCGGTGTGCGTCAGCAGCCCGTCATCGCCGTCGTGGGTCCCACCGCGGCAGGAAAGTCCGATCTCGCCGTGGATATCGCGCTCCGGTTGGGGGGTGAGTGCGTAAACGCCGACTCCATGCAGCTTTACCGAGGAATGGACATCGGGACGGCGAAACTTTCCCCGGCCGAGCAGCGGGGGGTGCCGCACCACCTGCTCGACGTCTGGGACGTCAGGGTCACCGCCAGCGTGGCCGAGTACCAGAAGCTGGCCAGGCAGCTCATCGAGTCGCTGGACGTGCCCGTCCTCGTCGGCGGCAGCGGGCTCTACGTCCGCGCGGCCATCGACGACCTGGAGTTCCCCGGCACCGATCCCGAGATCAGGGCCAGGCTGGAGGACGAACTGGCCGAGCACGGGCCGGCGCCGCTGTACGCCAGGCTCCGCGAGCTCGACCCGGCCGCGGCGGCGGCGATCCTGCCGAGCAACGGCCGCCGCATCGTCCGTGCCCTGGAGGTGATCGAGCACTCGGGCCGGCCGTTCTCGGCCACGATGCCGTCCTACGACGCGGTCTACCCGAGCGTGCAGATCGGGCTGGAGGTGCCCAGGCCCGAGCTCGACGAGCGCATCGCGCGCAGGGTCGCGCGGATGTGGGAGGCGGGCCTGGTCGGCGAGGTGCGGCGGCTGCTCGGGCAGGGTCTGGCAGAGGGACGCACGGCCGGTCGCGCCCTCGGCTACGCCCAGGTGATCAGGTTCCTCGACGGCGAGTGGACCGAGGAGCAGGCGTACGAGGAGACCATCAGGGCGACCCGGCGCTTCGCCCGGCGGCAGGAGTCGTGGTTCCGCCGCGATCCCAGGGTGCGCTGGCTCCCGTACGACGCCCCTGACCTGCTCGAACGATCCCTGGCGCAGATCGTCGGCCCTGAATCGGCCTAAAATCGAAGAATGCGCTTCCTCAAGGGTCACGGCACACAGAACGATTTCGTCATCCTCCCCGACCTCGAAGGGGAGCTCGATGTCACCGCCGCGCTCGTGGCCGAGATCTGCGACAGGAGGTCGGGCATCGGCGCCGACGGCGTCCTCCGTGTGGTGCGCGCCAAGCTCAGCCCGGAGGTCGCCGAGCAGGCCGGGCAGGCCGAGTGGTTCATGGACTACCGCAACGCCGACGGCAGCATGGCCGAGATGTGCGGCAACGGCGCGCGGGTCTTCGCCCGTTACCTCGTCGAGGCGGGCCTGGTCACCGCGTCGGAGTTCGGGATCGCCACCAGGGGCGGCGTCAGGCGGATCCACATGGAGCACGGCGGCGACGTCACCGTGGACATGGGCAGGCCGGTCGTCCACGGGGAGAGCGTCGCCAACCTCGGCGGCCGGGAGTACGTCGGGCTCAACGTCGACATGGGCAACCCCCACCTGGCCTGTCCGATCGGCGACCCGGTCGCGCAGCTCGACCTCACCCACCAGCCCGGCTTCGACCCCGGCGTCTACCCCAACGGCGTCAACATCGAGCTGTTCAACGCGGTCGGGCCGCGCCGCGCGGTCATGCGCGTCTTCGAGCGCGGCTCGGGCGAGACCCGCTCCTGCGGCACCGGCACGGTCGCCACGGCGGTCGCGGCGGCCAACCTGGAGGGCGAGACCACCGGCGTCTGGAGCATCGAGGTGCCCGGCGGCACGCTCACCGTCACGCTGGACGACGAGACCAGCTACCTTTCCGGCCCCGCCGTCCTCGTGGCCGAGGGCGTCCTGAGGCTTGCAGAATGATGTTCTCCTGAGCGATGCTGGGTCCACTTCCCGAACCGAGAGGGGTGGGCATGGCGGACCCACGTGCCACCGCGGTGGCTGTCAAGGCGCCCATCGGTCAGTACGGCGGCGGCTTCATGGTCTCCCGGGAGGCCAAGGCGCTCTGCGAGCGGTACGGGCTGGGCCCGCGCGAGCTGTACTTCCGCGGCCGGTGCGGCGTCCTCGGCGAGTGTCACGCCGACGTCGTCACCTCCGTCGCGGTCTTCTTCCCGCCCGCGCACGTCGAGGAGAGCTGGAACGGCGGGCGCAAGCTGGCCGTCGACGAGGCGGTCACCGCCTACGCCGAGGCCTGCCGCGACTGGGGGCGCCGCAAGATCGGCGACTACGACGGCTGCGCGAGGCTCGCCGACCTGCTCGAACGCGTCGTGACGGCCGCGCCGTCTGCCGGAGCGCCGCTGTTCGCCGGGTGGCGTGCCGTCCCACTGCCCGGCGACGCGCCCGGGAGGGCCATCCAGCTCCTGCACGTGGTCCGGGAGCTGCGCGGCGGCCTGCACGCCAACGCGGTGCTCGCGGCGGGCCTCGGCCCGCTGGAGGCGACGCTCGCGACCGATCACGACGGCACCCCGTTCGGCCACGCCACGGGCGAGCTGATCGCCAAGTTCTTCACCTGGCCCGAACCGTACCCTGTGCCGGAGCCCGAGGTGATCGCGCGCAGAGCCGCAGCCGAGGACGCCACCGACGACCTGATGGCATCCGTGTTTTCCGTACTCGACCACCACGAATCGGACGAGCTGATCGAGCTTCTGCGTTTTGGGCACGGTCATTGACCTGGCAGACTGACTCCCCATGGACGTGGACATCTGGGCCTGGGTCGGCGAAACCCAGCAGCAGCTTTCTGAGGCGGGAAACGTGGGCCTCGCCATGGCGCTGGGAGACCTCCCCGCACAGGCCTACGAGGGGCGATATCCCCAGCTCGACGTGATGGCCCCGGCCATCGCCCAGCAGGCGCAGGCCCTGGAGCTGCCCTGGCTCGAGTTCTACGCCCGCTACTGGCACCTGCTCGGCCGTATCGGCGACCGGGCCCAGGGGGCCGTCGCCATCGACGACGCCGAGCAGCTGCTCTCGTTCGCCCAGCGCGAAGACGTACGCGAGTGCCCGGCCACCCCGGCGGCCGTCGAGGCCCTCGCCCTCGCCTGGGCCAACGCCGACGGCCCCGGCTACGCCCCCGAGCGGCTCGAGACTCTCGCCGCGGTCATCGAGGAGCTCGCGCCCGCCAACCCCGCCTACACCGGGCTCGTGACCCAGTACGTCGCGGCGCTCACCGACGCGGGCAGGCCGGGCGAGGCCGTCGGCTACGCCGAGTCCGCCGTCGAGCGGCTGCGCGCGGCCGAGCGCGAGGCGAGCTGGGAGCTGGGCGCCGAGAGCGCCCGCGCGCTGCTGGCGGCGGGCCGCGCCGACGACGCGCTGAACGCGCTGCAGGCCGCCACCGACTTCCAGGCCGACGACCCGGTGGCCAAGCCGTACCGCGACGGGGTGCGCAGGGCCCTGATCCTCGCCGCGCTCGGCCGCACCGCCGAGGCCGTCGACGCGCTGCCCGACCTCGACGTGATCGGCGAGCACCCGCGGGTGTTCGTCGAGTGGGCCGAGGCCGTCAGCAAGCTGGCCGGGTCCAGCCAGATCACCAACACCTGGCAGCTCGGCCGGGTGCTGCGCCAGTGGATCGACTACTTCGGCATGATGGGCGGCTACCGCGCCCGCGTCGAGCTGGCGCTGATCGCCGGCGACCTGGCCGTCGCCCGGCAGGGCGTCTGGCAGGCCGGGCTGCTCGCCGACCTGGCCGAGTCGTCCGCCGCCGAGCTGCGCGTCAGCGAGGGCGTGGCCGAGCGCGTCGCCGCGCTGCGGGCCGCCACCGACGCCACCACCGAGCCCGCCGCGCCCGGCCCCGTCGAGGAGCGCGTCGCCTACTTCGACGCCGCCGACGGCTACAACGCCGACCCTGAGCGCTGGGTCGGCTGGCTGGCCCCGCTGTCGGGTCGCGACCTTGAGGCCACCCGCCGCCACACCACCACGCTCGGCTTCCTCGGCTACCCCTCGACGGGCGCCGACATCTACTGGCAGCTGCTCGTCGACTCCGGCGATATCGCCGCCGCCGAGCCCGACGACGTGGCCTACCTGACCACGCTGCTCGTCGAGGCCCGCCAGGACGAGCGGCTGGAGCAGATGGCGGCCCTGCTGCCGCGCGACGCCCAGCACCTCGCGCTGGCCCGCCTGCACAGCGCCCGCGAGCGCTGGCAGGAAGCCCTCGAAGCCGCCGAGCACGCCGTCGCGGCGGGCGCGGGCGTGGAGGCGCGCCGCCTGCTCGCCGGTGCCGCGCAGCAGCTCGACGACCCCGCCAAGGGCGCCCAGACCCTCCTCGAGGTGCTCGACGAGCTCGCCGACGAGGACGTGTGGCGGATGGTCGTCATGGCCACCGCCGCCGAAGACTGGGCGACCGTCCGCAAGGGCGCGGCCAAGATCGGCATGCCGATCAAGTCCACCGAGGGGCCCATCGACGAGGAGATGGGCCTGATCCGGATCATCCTCCCCGGTCCCGACGGCGGTCAGCGGCAGGTGCTGTCCATCCGCACCGGCCCCGCCACCGCCAGGCTCGCGCTGCCGCAGCCGCGCGGCATGGAGTACAACGCCGGCGACCTGGTCGTGTTCGACCCGCAGCTGCTGGAGCCGGTCCCCGAAGACCCTCAGGAGCAGCAGAACTTCGTGCCGCCCTTCGCCGCGGTGCAGATCCTCCGCTCCGGCGGGTACACCAGCTTCTTCTTCGACGGCGCCGCGCCGAGCGAGGAGGACTGGGCGGAGTTCACCGAGGTCATGGCCGAGCGCGGCTGGCCGATGTGGGTCTACAGCGACGAGAACTACACCGTCACCCACCCCACTAGCGGTGAGCCGCTGCCGGGCGTGTTCGGCTGGGTCGCGGTGCCGCCGGACGTCTCGGCGGTCGAGGTCGACGCCCTGCTCGACGACGCCACCGAGCGCTGGTCGCACCCGCTGGCCTGGCTCGACCTGGCCAAGGAGGTCGACGTCGAGGTGGAGCGGCACGAGCGGATCGTCAAGGAGTACGGGCTGTAGCGATGCTCGAACGCTTCAGCCTTGTGGGGAAGGTCGCCATCGTCACCGGCGCGTCCTCGGGGCTCGGAGTGGCCTTCGCCCGCGGGCTGGCGTCCGCGGGGGCCGACATCGTGATCGGGGCGCGCCGTCGCGAGCGGCTGGAGGAGACGCGGCGGCTGGTCGAGGAGACCGGCCGCCGGTGCCTGGCCGTGCAGGCGGACGTCACCCGGGTCGAGGACTGCGACGCGCTCGTGTCCTCGGCCGTGTCCGCCTTCGGGGCCGTCGACGTACTGATCAACAACGCCGGGGTGGGCACGGCGGTGCCCGCGCTGCGGGAGCCGCCCGAGGAGTTCCGCCAGGTGGTGGAGGTCAACCTGCACGGCACGTACTGGATGGCGCAGGCGTGCGCGCGGGTGATGCGGCCGGGGTCGTCGATCGTCAACATCGGCAGCGTCCTCGGCGAGACCACGGCGGGGCTGCCGCAGGCGGCCTACAGCGCGTCGAAGGCCGCCGTGATCGGGCTGACCAGAGACCTGGCGCAGCAGTGGACCGGGAGACGCGGGATTCGCGTCAACTGTCTCGAACCCGGCTTCTTCGCCTCGGAGATGACCGAGCAGTACAAGCCGGGCTACCTGGAGCGGATGCTGGAGCAGCGGGTCCCGATGGGGCGGGCGGGTGACCCGTCGGAGCTGGTGGCGGCGGCGATCTTCCTGGCCAGCGACGCGTCGTCGTACGTCACCGGGGTCACGCTCCCCGTCGACGGCGGGATTTTGATCACTTGATAGCTTGCCTCACGGAATTTCGTGATCTGGAGGGGACATGCAGGACATCGACCGGCTTGCGGCAGTGGTGCGCGACGAGCGTCCGTGGGGGAACTTCGAGCGTTTCACGCTGAACGAGTCGTCCACCGTGAAGATCATCGAGGTGGCGGCCGGGCAGCGGCTCAGCCTCCAGCGCCACGAGCACCGCGACGAACTCTGGGTGGCGCTCGACCCGGGCTGCGTCTTCGAGGTCAACGGCGAACGGATCGAGCCCGCGGTGGGCGAGCGCGTCCTCATCCGCGCCGGCCAGACCCACCGGCTGAGCTCGTCCGGCCCGACGGCCCGCATCCTCGAGGTCGCCTTCGGCCACTTCGACGAGGACGACATCGAGCGCCTCGAAGACGCGTACGGCCGCTCGTAGCGATCACGTTCTGCTTCGCGTTCGAGGCGCGCGCCGTTTTCGCGGCTGCCCGCGCGTCCCGCCGCGTGGCGTTCTTCTCGTGCGTTCGGGGCGCGCGCTGTTTCGCGCGCGTCCCGCCGTGCGGTTCGAAACGCCTTCTGGTACGGCACGCGGTGGTTACCCGCCACCCGCCGCACGTGGCTGAGGGCCTCCAGGAATACGGCCGCTGACCGGTACGTGGTTGGCCGCCGTGACAACGCGTCCGCAGACGGAACGCCCGGCACGCCGGTCATGGGGCGTCGGCTGCTCCGAGGGTGACCCGTGATCTTGGCCTGTTCGGCGGCGAAATGGCCACTTGTCTGTGAATGATCGGCGCCTTATGTTCGTTGCGTAGTCCGGTGCTTGTTGCGTATGAGGGAACAACCGGAGGGCGCATGGTGGGCCGGCCCCGTTTGGTGATCGTTGGAGCCGGCATCGTGGGCTGTGCCCTGGCCGACGAGCTCACCGGGCGGGGGTGGACCGATGTCACCGTCGTCGACCAGGGGCCGCTCTTCGTCACCGGAGGGTCGAGCTCGCACGCTCCCGGATTGGTCTTCCAGACGAACCCGTCCAAGACGATGACCGAGTTCGCGTCCTACACCGTGCGCAAGTACACCGAGCTGGGGTGCTTTCGGCAGGTCGGCGGGTTGGAGGTGGCGACCACGCCGGAGCGCTGGGCCGACCTGGGGCGCAAGCAGGGGTGGGCCGAGTCCTGGGGCGTCGAGGGGGCTTTGGTCGACGCCGATCGGTGTGCGGAGCTCTGGCCGCTGCTCGACCCCGGCAAGGTGCTCGGCGGCTTCCACGTCCCGACGGACGGGCTGGCCGCCGCGGTGTCCTGCGGCGAGAGGCAGGCCGCTCGGGCGATCGAGCGGGGTGCCCGGTTTCTGGCGCATCACACCGTTCTGGGCGTCGAGCAGAGCGGCGGCAGGGTCACCGGCGTCGCGGTGGAGGTGCGCGGGGAGGACGTCGAGTACCGGGTCGTCCCCGCCGACGTGGTGGTGTGCGCGGCCGGGTTCTGGGGGCCGACGGTCGGCGCGATGGCGGGGCTGACCGTGCCGCTGCTCCCGCTGGCCCACCAGTACGCCAAGACGGGCCCGCTGCCAGGCCAAGGAGAGGCCGCGGCGCCGGACGGATGGCCGATCCTACGGCACCAGGACCGGGACCTGTACTTCCGCACCCACGGTGACCGTATCGGGATCGGCTCCTACGCCCACCGGCCGATGCCGGTCGCCCAGCACGAGATCGGGCCGAAGGGCACGGTCATGCCGTCGGTGCAGGCGTTCACCGAGGAGGACTTCGCCCCGTCCTGGCGGGACGCCGTCGAGCTGCTGCCCGCCCTGAAGCAGACCCACCACGAGGACGGGATCAACGGCGTCTTCTCCTTCACTCCCGACGGTTTCCCGCTGATCGGCGAGGCGCCGCAGCTCGACGGGTTCTGGGTGGCCGAGGCCGTCTGGGTGACGCACTCGGCGGGCGTGGCCAGGGCGCTGGCCGAGCTGCTCGTGGACGGCCGCTCCGGCTTCGACCTGCACGAGTGCGACCTCAACCGGTTCGAGAAGGCGCAGCTGTCGCCCGCGTTCATCGAGGAGCGCGGCATGCAGAACTTCGTCGAGGTCTATGACGTCATCCATCCGCTCCAGCCGATGGAGTCGCCGCGTCCGATGCGGACGAGCCCGTTCTACCAACGGCAGCGGGAGCTGGGCGGGTACTTCCTGGAGGCGGCGGGATGGGAGCGTCCGCAGTGGTTCGAGGCGAACGTGCCGTTGCTGGAGGACCTGGTGCGGCGGCGCCGCACCGACCTGGGCGACCTGCCGGAGGAGGCGCGGGCCATGGCCGTCGAGCCGTTCCTGGGCGCGGCCCAGCGCGACGCGTGGGCCTCCCGTCACTGGTCGCCGGTGGCCGCCGCCGAGTCGCACGCCACCCGGGAGGGCGTGGCGCTGTACGACATGACACCCCTCAAGCGGATCGAGGTCGCCGGGCCGGGCGCGGCGGCGTTCCTGCAGCACCTGACCACGAACAACGTGGACAAGAAGCCCGGTTCGGTCACCTACACGCTCCTGCTGGACGCCGGGGGCGGCGTCCGGTCGGACCTGACGGTGGCGCGGCTGGCGGAGGACAGGTTCCAGGTGGGCGCCAACGGCAACCTGGACCTCGACTGGCTGACCAGGCACGCGCCCGGCGGCGTCCAGGTGCGCGACCTCACGCCGGGCACCTGCTGTCTCGGGGTGTGGGGGCCGCGGGCCAGGGAGCTGGTCCAGCCGCTGACGGACATGGACCTGTCCCACGAAGGTTTCCGCTATTTCACCTGTAAATCGGGGTATGTCGCGCAGGTGCCCGTGCTCGCGATGCGCGTCTCGTACGTCGGCGAACTGGGCTGGGAGCTGTACACCACGGCCGACATGGGGCTCAAGCTGTGGGACACGCTCTGGGCCACCGGCCTGCCCGTCGCCGGAGGCAGGGCCGCGTTCAACAGCCTCCGGCTGGAGAAGGGCTACCGGCTCTGGGGCGTCGACATGACCCCCGAGCACAACCCGTACGAGGCCGGGCTGGGCTTCGCCGTCAGGCGCGACAAGGACTTCCTCGGCAGCGACGCCCTGTCCGCGGACATCACCCGCAAGCTGGTGCCGCTGCTCAGCACCGAGGTGGTGATGGGCAAGGAGCCGGTGCGGCATGCGGGCCGCACCGTCGGGTACGTGACCAGCGCCGCGTACGGCCATACCATCCAGCGTCCCATCGCCTACGCCTGGCTGCCGATCGAGCTGTCAGCACCCGGGACGCATGTTGACATTTCCTACTTCGGGCGTCGCGTCCCTGCCGAGGTCGCCGCCGAGCCGCTGTTCGACCCCGGGATGGAGAAGATCAAACGGTGACCCACCCCGACTTCCTCTGGCGCAACCCCGACCCCAGACCGTCCTACGACGTGATCGTCGTCGGCGGCGGCGGGCACGGCCTGGCCACCGCCTACTACCTCGCCAGGAACCACGGGATCAAGAACGTCGCCGTGCTGGAGAAGGGCTGGCTCGCCGGCGGCAACATGGCCCGCAACACCACGATCATCCGCTCCAACTACCTGTGGGACGAGAGCGCCGCCATCTACGAGCACTCCCTGAAACTGTGGGAGGGGCTGAGCGACGAGCTCGACTACGACCTGCAGTTCAGCCAGCGCGGCGTGCTCAACCTGGCGCACAGCCTCGGGGACGTCCGCGAGGGCAAGCGCAGGGTCAACGCCAACCGGCTCAACGGCGTCGACGCGGAGTGGCTCGACCCCGGCGAGGTGAGGAAGTTCTGCCCGATCATCAACGTGTCGGACCAGGCCAGGTACCCGGTCCTGGGCGCGACGTTGCAACGACGCGGCGGCATCGCCAAGCACGACCACGTCGCCTGGGCGCTGGCCCGCAAGGCCGACGCGTACGGCGTCGACCTCGTCCAGGGCTGCGAGGTCACCGGGTTCGAGCTCGCGGGGAACCGGGTGGTGGCCGTCCAGACCTCGCGGGGGAGGATCGCGGCGGGGAAGGTCGCGCTGGCGTCCGCCGGGCACACGTCGGTGCTGGCGGAGCGGGTCGGGATCCGGCTGCCGCTGCAGTCGCACCCGTTGCAGGCGCTCGTGTCGGAGCTGCTCGAACCGGTGCTCGACTGCGTGGTCATGTCGAACGCCGTGCACGTGTACGTCAGCCAGGCGCACAAGGGCGAGCTGGTCATGGGAGCGGGCATCGACGCGTACAACTCCTACGGCCAGCGCGGCGGTTTCCACGTCATCGAGGCGCAGATGGCGGCGGCGCTGGAGCTGTTCCCGATCTTCAGCAGGGTGCGGGTGCTGCGTACCTGGGCGGGCATCGTGGACGTCTCACCCGACGCCTCGCCCATCATCGGCCGGACCCCGGTGGACGGCCTGTACGTCAACGCGGGCTGGGGCACCGGCGGCTTCAAGGCCACTCCGGGCTCCGGCTGGGTGTACGCGCACACGATCGCGCACGGCGAGCCGCATCCGCTGGCCGAGCCGTTCGCGCTCGACCGGTTCAGCACGGGGGCGCTCATCGACGAGCACGGCGCGGCGGCGGTCGCACACTGAGCGGCACCCGGGGCCGCACCCCGAGTCACTGAGCACCCTGAGTCACTGAAAGGCGCACTGATGCTGCTCATCGACTGCCCGCACTGCGGGCCACGCGACGAGACCGAGTTCCGGTACGGCGGCCAGGCCGGGATCGCCTACCCCGACCGTCCAGCGGAGCTGTCCGACGAGGAGTGGGCCGGGTACGTGTTCATCCGCGACAACCCCAAGGGCTGGTTCCACGAGCGCTGGTTCCACGTGCACGGCTGCCGGACGTGGTTCGCCCTGGAACGGCACACGGTCACGCACGAGATCCGGACCGAGGTCAGGGAGGCGCGGTGACCCGTCTGCCCGAGGGCGGCCTGGTGGACCGCTCGGTCACGCTGTCGTTCCGCTTCGACGGGCGCACGCTGCACGGGCACCCCGGCGACACGCTGGCGTCCGCGCTGCTGGCCAACGGCGTGCGCGTGGTCGGGCGCGGTGTCGAGCTCGGACGGCCGCGCGGCGTCTTCTCGGCCGGACCGGAGGAGCCGAACGCGCTGGTCAGGGTCGGCGCCGACCCGATGGTGGCGGCGACCACGGTGGAACTGCGCGACGGGCTGGAGGCGTGGAGCCTGCGCGGCAAGGGGCGGGTGAGCCTGCACGCCGATGCCGACGGCGACGACCGCCGCTGCGACAAGGGCTACCTGCACTGCGACGTGCTGGTGGTCGGCGGCGGCCCGGCGGGCCTGGCCGCCGCGCTGGCGGCGGGGGAGTCGGGCGCGCGGGTGATCCTCGTGGACGACCAGCCGCGTCTCGGCGGCGACCTGCTGAACAGCCGCGTCCGGCTGGACGGGGCTTCGGCGCTCGGCTGGGTGGACGCGGTGCGGGGCCGCCTGCGGGCCCGGGTCTTCACCAGGACGACGGCGATCGGGTACTACGACCACAACTACGTGGTCGCGGTGGAGCGTCGCGAGCGCGGTGAGCGGCTGTGGCACTTCCGGGCCCGCCGGGTGGTGCTCGCGACGGGTGCGCACGAGCGCTCGCTCGCCTTCCCCGGCAACGACCGTCCGGGGGTGATGCTCGCGTCCGCCGCCCGCGCCTACGCCAACCGCTACGGGGTCCGCCCGGGACGCCGCGCGGTGGTGTTCGCCTGCGCGGACTCCGGTTACGAGGCCGCCCGCGACCTGCTGGCGGCCGGGGTGGAGATCGCCGCGATCGTCGACCCGCGCCCGGCGGGGCTGCCCGCGCAGGCCGACGTCCTCGCCGGGCGGACCGTCACCGGCACCACCGCCGACCCCGACGGCCTGCTCACCGGCGTCCAGGTGGGCGAGCGGTACGTCGAGGCGGACCTGCTGGCCGTGGCGGGCGGCTGGAACCCGGCCGTGCACCTGTTCAGCCAGTCGCAGGGCCGCGTCAGGTTCGACGAGGCCGCGCAGGCGTTCGTCCCGGACCTGTCGGCGCAGGCCGAGCGGTCGGCGGGCGCGTGCAGGGGCCTGTACGACACGACGGCCGCGATCGAGGACGGCCACGCGGCCGGAGCCGAGGCGGCCGAGCTCGCGGGCTTTTCAGCAGGCGGCGAGCCCGCCAAGCGGGAGCGCCGCGCGCCCTGCTCCGCGCCTGCCGAGCCCGGCTTCCGCGCTCCGGTCAGCAACGAGTCGGCGCTCAGGCCGCCCGCCGCGCTCTGGAAGGCGGGGCCCGGCGACCCGGAATCCGACGCGGAATCCGACGCTGTGTCCTTCGTGGACCTGCACCGGGACGTCACCGTGGCCGACCTGGCGAGGGCGGCGGGCACCGGGATGCGCTCGGTCGAGCACGTCAAGCGCTACACCACCGCGGGCACCGGCGCCGACCAGGGCAAGACCTCGGGAGCCGTCGTGGTGGGCGTGATGGCGGCGCTGCTCGGGGCCGCGCCGGGCCAGGTGGGGACGACCACGTTCCGCCCGCCGTACGCGCCGGTGTCCTTCGCCACGCTGGCGGGACGCGACCGCGGCGTCCTGTCCGACCCGGTCAGGACCACCGCCCTGCACGGCTCGCACGTCGCCAGGGGCGCGGTGTTCGAGGACGTCGGCCAGTGGAAGCGTCCGCGGTACTTCCCGCTGGACGGCGAGACGATGGAGCAGGCGGTGCGGCGCGAGTCCCGCGCGGCCCGCACCGCGGTCGCCGCCATGGACGCCTCCACCCTCGGCAAGATCGACATCAGGGGTGCGGACGCCGGAGAGTTCCTCGACCGCGTCTACACGAACCTGTACTCCACGCTGAGCGTCGGTTCGTGCAGGTACGGGGTGATGTGCACCGCCGACGGCATGGTCTTCGACGACGGCACCACCACCCGCCTCGCCGATGACCACTTCCTGACGACCACCACCACGGGCAACGCGGCGGCCGTGCTCGACTGGCTGGAGGAGTGGCGGCAGACCGAGTGGCCCGGCCTGGACGTCCAGTTCACGTCCGTGACGGACCATTGGGCCACGGTCGCCGTGGCGGGCCCGAAGGCGCGCGAGATCATCGCCGCGATCGCGCCGGGGGCGTCGGAGCTGGCGTTCATGACGTACGCCGCCACCGAGGTGCTCGGCGTCGAGGGCCGGGTGTTCAGGATCAGCTTCTCGGGCGAGCTGGCGTACGAGGTCAACGTGCCCTGGTGGTACGGCAGGTCGCTCTGGGAGACGGTGCTCGACCTGGGGGCGGTTCCGTACGGGACGGAGACCATGCACGTGCTGCGGGCCGAGAAGGGGTTCGCCATCGTCGGCCAGGAGACCGACGGAACCGTCACCCCGCAGGACCTCGGCATGTCCTGGCTGGTCTCCAAGCGCAAGCCGGACTTCGTGGGCAAGCGCTCGCACGCCCGCCCCGACACCTCGCGCGCCGGCCGCAAACACCTGGTGGGGCTGCTGCCGGACGCCCATGTGGAGGAGGGCGCGCAGCTGGTGGCGCCGGGCACCACGGGTCCGATGCTGGGCCACGTGACGTCCAGCTACCCGGGCGGGGCGCTGGGACGGCCGTTCGGCCTGGCCATGGCGCGCGACGTGGCGCCGGGAGACCGGCTGACGGCGGTGTCCGGGGCGGGGGCCGTCCAGGTGACAGTGGTGGAGCCGGTCTTCCACGACCCGGAGAACGCCCGGCGCGACGGCGACCCCGTCCGGGTCGCGTTCGCGGGGACGGTGACGGAGTGCCGTGCGGAGAGCCCGGCCGCCGCGTTCGCCGCCCGCTTCGCGGCGGCCTCCACGGAGTCGGTGAGGCTGCGTGAGGTGCCGTTCCTGCGCATGTGGGAGGTCCGCGGGACGGACCCGGGCCGCGGCCTCAGGCTGGGCCCCGAGTGGTGGCTGGTGGCAGGGGAGGGCCGCCCGGACTGGGTGGACGTCTCCGGCCAGCGAACCGTGCTGGAGCTGTCGGGCCCCGGAGCGCTCGACGTCCTGATCACCGGCTGCCCGCTCGACCTGGACCCGTCGGTGTTCACCACGCACGCCCAGACCCTGCTCGGCAAGGCCCCGGTGATCCTGGAGCGGACGGAGGCGGGGTACCGCGTGCACGTCCGGTCGTCGTTCACGTCGTACCTGGCCGAGTGGCTGCTTGACGCTCTCGCGGGATAGTTGGGCCGCTCCGGGTAGTCACTATACGTAGAATTTACGAAAAAGTGACTTGGGGGTTCTGTGGTGCAGTTACGGGCGATAGCGGCAGGTTTGACTGCTGTGACGTTGGTCGCAGGCTGTGGCGGGCTGGACGCGCGGACGTCGTCGCCCACCTCCGGCAAGGGCTCGTCCGTGGACGTCGCCGACGCCCGCAAGAAGCTCGCCAAGCTCGCCGTCAAGGGCCGCGCGCCCCGCACCGGCTTCGACCGCGACAACTTCGGCCCCGCCTGGTCCGACGTCGACCACAACGGCTGCGACACCCGCAACGACATCCTCAAGCGCGACCTGCGCGACGAGAAGTTCAAGCCGGGCACCCACGACTGCATCGTGGTCAGCGGCGTCCTCGACGACCCCTACAGCGGCAAGACGATCGACTTCAAACGCGGCCAGGACACCAGCACCGCCGTCCAGATCGACCACCTGGTGCCGCTCTCGGACGCCTGGCAGAAGGGCGCCCAGCAGTGGGCGGCGAGCAAGCGCAAGGAGTTCGCCAACGACCCCCTGAACCTGCTCGCCGTGGACGGCCCGCTCAACAACCAGAAGAGCGACAGCGACGCCGCCACCTGGCTGCCCCCGCGCAAGGACTACCGCTGCCCCTACATCGCCCGGCAGGTCGAGGTGAAGACCAAGTACGAGGTGTGGGTGACGGCAGCGGAGAAGACCGCCATGGAGGGCATCCTGTCCAGCTGCTGACCCTCACCCACGGCAGGCAGCGTCAGTCGTCGTGGTGCCCACCGTGGTCGTCTCCCCGCTCCCTTCCGTGGCCGCCGTGGTCGTCCGCGCCCACGCGGTGGGTCTGGTGGCGGAGGAGGCGGCCGGTGCCGGCGTCGATGTCCAGCTCGTGCTCCACGGCGCCCTTGACCAGCTCGACCTCCCAGACGTCCGGGCGGGCGCCGCGGTCGTCGTGGCCGACCTCCTTGACCCAGGCGCCCGGCACCTGCCGGTGCGCGATCTCGATGGCCCGCTCGGCCGTGACCTTGGGGGCGGCGGCCGTGGACGCGGCGAAGGCGGCGCCTCCACCCGCGACCAGCACGACGGCCCCTGCTCCTGCTGCGATGAGCTTCTTGGTGATTCGCATGCCCTCACTGAACCGCGATCACCGGTAACCACGCGCTAAGCGCGGGTTAAGACCACCTCGACGCTCGCGCCCCCCGACGGGGACGACCTGACCGACAGGTGGCCGCCCGAGGATTCGGCGGTCCGACGGGCGATGTCGAGCCCGAGCCCGGTCGAGCCGCCGCCGCTGCTGCCCCGCTCCAGCAGCGACGGGTCGAAGCCGGGCCCCGAGTCGCTGACGGTCAGGACGGCCCCTGAGGAATGCGGCGCGAGCCGTACAGACAGGGACGCCCCCTCGGGAGTGTGCGCGAACACGTTGCCCAGCAGCGCGTCGACGCAGGCGGCCAGTTCCTCGCCCCCCACCGCCACCGGCAGCTCGCCGGGCGGCAGCGACACCGAGACGTCCCGCCCCTGGTCCTCGGCCAGCACTGACCAGAAGCGCACCCGCTCCCGCACCACGCCGGCCGCGTCGCAGGTCTCCCGCCCGGCGGAGCGGCGGCGGGCGTCGGTGATGACGGCGCTGACCGCGCGCTCCAGGGCGTCCACCCTGGCCCCGACGCGGGCCGCCTCCTCAGGGTCGCGCAGCGCCTCCACGTCCAGCCTGAGGCCCGTCAGAGGCGTGCGGAGGCGGTGGGACAGGTCGGCCACCGACTCGCGCTCGGCCGTCAGGAGGTCGCCGATGCGGCCCGCGAGGTGGTTGAGCGCGAGCGCCACCGAACGGACCTCCGGCGGCCCGCCCGGTTCCGCGCGGGCCGCGAGGTCGCCGCCCGCCAGCCGGTGCGAGACGCCCGCCAGCCCCACGACCGGCCTGGTCACGGCGAGCGCCAGCCGATCGGCCAGGACGATGCCCAGCACCGCCAGCGCCAGCCCGAGCCCCGCCAGCGCCAGCCACGCCTCCCGCACGCCGTGCAACAGCTCGTCGTCGGGCACGAACACCCTGATCACGGCCGCGCCCTGCGGCGACTGCGCCGAGACCAGCACCTCCCTGCCTCCGGACGCGGCAGCGGTGACGCTGCGGCCCGTCGCGGCCAGCCGCACCGCGTCGCTGAGAGGGGCGGGCGCGCCGAGCGTGCGCCCGTCAGGGAGGAACACCGTCACCGGGCGCGCCACCTGCTCGACGGCGACCGGCAGCTCGGGGGTCCCGACCGCGACGGACACCGACTCGGCCGAGGCAGTCGCCCTGGCCATCGCGCCGTTCTCCGCCACGGCCCGGATCAGCAGCGCCATCGGCACCAGCAGCGCGATCAGCACGACCGACGTGGTGGCCGCCACCAGCAGCGCCAGCCACCGCCTCACGACGGCTCGACCAGCTTGACCCCGACCCCGCGCACCGTGTGCAGGTAGCGGGGCTCGGACGCGGTCTCGCCCAGCTTCCTGCGCAGCCACGACAGGTGGACGTCCACGGTCTTGTCGGCGCCGCCGTAGGGGAGCTGCCAGACCTCCGTGAGGAGCTGCCGTTTGGTGACGACCTCGCCGGGGCGGGCGGCGAGGTGGTGCAGCACGTCGAACTCGCGCGGCGTCAGGTCCAGCGCCACGCCGTCGAGCGTCGCCGTCCGGGCGCGCGGGTCCACCCGCAGCGCGCCCACCACCAGCGGCTCGGGCGCGGGCGCCCCTGCGCGCCGCAGCACCGCCCTGATCCGCGCGTCGAGTTGCGCCGCGCTGTACGGCTTGACGACGTAGTCGTCGGCGCCCGCGTCGAGCACCGGCACCATCTCGGCGTCGCCGTCGCGGGCGGTCGCCACGATCACCGGCACCCGGCTGACGGCGCGCAGCATCCGCAGCAGCTCGCCGCCGTCGAGGTCGGGCAGCCCGAGGTCGAGGACGATCAGATCCGGACGGTCCTGGACGGCCATCCGCAGGCCGTCGAGCGCCGTGGGGGAGGAGGAGACGGCATGGCCGAGCTCCCGCAGGCCACGGCCGAGCGCCGTGCGGATCGTCACGTCGTCCTCGATGAGCAGAATGTCGGCCATATACGGAAACCTAGAGGCTTCCGGGTGATGAGCCGAGCGCCCTTATCGTGGCGTTAACCTGCCTTTAGCGGTACGTGGGGGAGGCTGACCGGGTGAAGCGACTCGTGCTCGCCTGGGCCGTGACCGCCGTCGCCGCGACGGCGGCGGCCGTGGCGGTGCTCGGCCTGCTCGGCGGCGGGCTCACCGGCACGTCCAGCCGCGTCCTGAGCCAGGCGGAGATTCGCGCCGCGCTCGCCACCGCCACCACCCGGCCGCCCGCGGCCCGCCCGACGGGGACGCCCACCGCGCCGGCGACGCCCGGTGACGGCGGGCTCGTCCGCACGGAGGGCGGCACCGTGATCGCCGCCTGCGACGGCGACCAGGTGACGCTGCGCTCGTGGACCCCCGCCCAGGGCTACTCCGTCGACGCGGTCGAGCCCGGCCCCGGACGCGAGGCCAGGGTCGAGTTCGACCCCGACGAGGGCGACGACGTCAAACTCAGGATCCACTGCTCGGCGGGGCGGCCCGTCACGCTTCGGCACTGAGCGCGGCCTTCGTCAGGTCGGCCTGCCTCCTGATCTGCCCCATCACGATGGGATTGATGCCCTTCGCCGCGAACGTCGCAACCATCCGGTCCATCACCGCGTTCGCCCTGTCGAGGTCGCCCTGCCGGGCCTCGGCTCTGGCCAGACGGCGCATCACCATGTTCAGCGTGATGTTGTCGATGCTCGCGTCCCTGGACACCTCGGTGAGCTGCTCGATGCCCTGCTTCGGGTCCGGCGGCCGGATGCGCAGCCGCTTGTCCGCCGTCAGCGACTTGAACTCCCGCTCGGCGTTGAGCCCCTTCACCATCCGGGCGTAGACGGTCAGCGGGTGCCCGGCGTACCGGTCGATCAGCTCGTCGAGGGCGGCGTTCCCGGCCCGCAGGGCGGGCGAGTCGGAGCCGAGCAGCGAGAACAACCGGCCCTGCTCCTCGCCCAGCATCAGCTCGGCCACCCGGTGGTCGTCGCCGCCGACCGGGTAGCGGACTCTGACCAGGCACGCGGGGGAGACGATACGGGAGCCGTCGGCGGCCACGTACTGCGCTCGCACCTGGTACTCGCCGGGCTGCCGGAAGTAGTGCCCGTCGCGGCCGTGCCCGATGTAGGCGCTGCGGTACATGGCCGGATTGCCCGAGTCCAGCCGGATGCTGGGAGAGGTGTCGACGCAGTGCCGCATCATCGGCCGGTACAGCACGGTCCTGCCGGACGGCTGGGTGATGCAGACCTGAGTGAACTCGGTGTCGGGGTGCAGGTGGCCGTGCGTGGCGCGGGGCTCGCCAGTGGTGGACAGCTTGAGCTCGACCACCACCGGCTCACCGAAGCCGAACCCGTCCTTGGCGCGCAGTTCCAGCCTGAGCCCCGAGTGGTCCTCGACGGGCTGCTCGAAGGGGGCGACCTCGGCCGCGCCCGTGCCGAACGCGCTCGCGCCCATGGCCACGTCCCGGTAGAAGCCGTGCCGCAGGTGGATCAGCTCGGCGTCGGTGAACTGGAACGGGAAGGCCGCCCAGTACGCCGGCTCGCCGCCGGGCTGGTAGTTCTGCACGTAGTTCATCCACGACAGGTCGCCGAAGCCGCCGCTGGGGCCCAGCGGCTGCGGCGGCGTGCCGAGGTTCTTCTGCCACGAGTGCAGCAGGTTGAAGGCGTGCCCGAGCTCGTGGACGTAGGTGCGCAGCTGCGCGCGCTGCGCCTGCGGGGTGTCGCCCCTGATCGCGTCGTAGAACACGGCCGAGCCCTGCCGCTGGTGGGCGTCGTTGTAGTCGAACATGATGCCCCGGTAGCCGGCCACGTGCTTGCTGGCCACCAGCAGCCACACCCGCCACGCCGGAGCGTCGGAGAGCAGCGAGAACTGCTGCGTCATGGCGTGGTGCAGCTCGGCGTCGTCCCACGCCAGGTCGGCTCCCGACCCCTCGACGGGGATCACGCCCGGCGGGGCCGCCGTCAGGTCGACGCCCGCCTCCCTGAAGGCCCCGATCACGCTGAGCTCCCTGGCCGTCAGGCCGGTGGGGCCGGGCAGCGTGCCCGTGTCGTAGGCGACGAACGGCACCGCCCCCGCCACGGTGTCCTGCTCCAGCAGCACGCTGCGGAAGTACGGCGAGGCGAACGCCAGCCGGTACGTGCGGCCCGCGACCGTGGCCGTGCCCGTCGTGCCGGTGAGGGTGACGCTCACGTCCTTCGCAGGGGTGTCGAAGGTGAACGTGCCGCGCCCGTCGACGCGCGTCTCGTCACTCTCCGCGCGGACGGCGGGCGAGGTGACGACGAACGAGCCGGAGTAGGACGTGGTCGCCCCCGCCACCGAGAACAGGTCGCCGCTCACCCGGCCGGTGGGCCTGGCCCCGTCGACGTCGATCCGGAGCTCCAGCCGGGCGTCGCCGTCCTGGCCCTGGTACAGCCCGCTGATCATGGGAGCTCCCTGTCCGGATCGTGGTGGAGGTCACACCCGGGAGACTTTCCCCACCGACGGGGGCTGTCAACGTCCGCCGCGAACCTGCAACGCCCCCAGCAGCTCTTCAGACGCCTTGGTGATCGCCTCCACCGCGCGGTCGAACGCCTCGGCGTTGTGCGCGGCGGGCGCCCGGAATCCGGAGATCTTCCGCACGAACTGCAGGGCGGCCGCGCGCACGTCCTCTTCCGTGACGTCCTCGGTGTACGGGGGACGCAGGGTCTTGATGCTTCTGCACATGGCTCAACGGTAATAGCCGATCCGCTGGCTGATTTCCCGCGCGCCCGCGGCCAGCAGCCTGCCCACCTCGGGCAGCCGCTCAGGAGTGAGGCGGTAGGAGGGGCCCGAGGCGCTCACGGCCGCCACCACGGCCCCGTCGCCGCCCCTGATGGGCGCGGCGACCGCGTTCAGCCCCACCTCCAGCTCCTCCAGCGTGCAGGCCCAGCCGCGCTCCCTGATCTGCGCCAGGCCCAGCCCGGCGGGGTCCGTGATCGTCGCGGGCGTGTAGCGCTCCAGCTGGGCGGGCAGCGGCAGCGCGCCGAACGCCAGCAGCACCTTCCCGCTGGACGTGGCGTGCGCCGGGGTGCGCTGGCCGACCCAGTTGTGCCCGCTGATCGCGGCAGGGCCGCGCACCTGGCTGATGTTGACCGCGTGACCGTCCTGCGGCACGGCCACGTTGACGGTCTCGCCCACCTCCTCGGCCAGGCGCAGGCACACCTTGCGGCTCTCCTTCGACAGGTCGAGCTGCGCCGTGGCCGCGCCCGCCAGCCGGACCACCCCGAAACCGAGCCGGTAGCGCCCACGGTCGCCGGTCTGCTCCACCAGACCGCCCTGTTCGAGCGCCGCGAGCAGCCGGAACGCCGTGGACTTGTGCACGGACAGCTCGACGGCGAGGTCGGTCACGCGGGTGGCTCCTCTGCGCGCCAGGATCTCCAGGATCGCGATCGCCCGGTCGACGGACTGTACGGAGCTGTTGCTCATAGCGCAACAGGATAATCTGTCAAGGGCCGGGCGCCCTGTTCGGGCTCGGTCGGCGGGGCTGGGCGCCGTGTTCAGGCGCCCAGTTCGGGCTCGGTCGGAGCGGCTGGGCGCCGTGTTCAGGCTCCGCTTCGGGCTCGGTCGGAGCGGGCTGGGCGCCGTGTTCAGGCTCCGCCGGCCGCGGGGCTGAGCTCGGCGCCGAAGGCGTGCGCGATCTTCCGCATGCCCTCGGCCAGCTCGTCGCGGTCCAGCGCGTCGATCCGCTCGGCGGGCCCCGACACCGACATCGCGGCCACCACCCGGTCGCCGTCGTGCACCGGCACGGCCAGGCAGTGCACGCCGAGCTCCTCCTCACCCAGATCCATCGCGTACCCGCGCTCCCTGACCAGGGCCAGCTCGGCGAGCATGGCGCCGGTGTCGGCGATCGTGTTGGGCGTGCGGCGCGGCATGCCGGTGCGCCCGAACACGGTGGCCGCCTCCTCGGCCGTGCGGCCCGCCAGCAGCACCTTGCCCACGGCCGTGCTGTGCGGCAGCACCCGCCTGCCGACCTCGGCGAACATCCGCAGTCTGCGCGGCGAGGCCGCCTGCGCCACGTAGACGACGAAGTCGCCCTCGAGCACGGCCAGGTTCGCCGTCTCGCCCGACAGCTCCACCATCTTCGACAGGTACGGCTGCGCCCACACGCCCACCATGCTCTCGGCGACCTCGCCCAGCCGCACCAGCCCGCCGCCCAGTGCGTAGCGCCGGTCCGACTCCTGCCGGACGTAGCCGCGCGCCAGCAGCGTCTGCAGCAGCCGGTGGATCGTCCCGTACGGCAGCCCGGTCCTGGCGGCGATCTCCGACAGGCCCGCCTCGCCCCCGTGCTCGGCCAGCGCCTCCAGCACGTCCAGCGCCCGCTCGACCGACTGCACGCTCACGCGCACACCCCCGCTTCGCTCAAAGCCGCACCCCGCGCAGCGAGGCGTCGAGCACCTCGGCCGTGTGCGCCACCCTGATGTCGGCGCCGCCGCGGCGCATGGCCGAGACGATCTGCATGGTGCAGCCGGGGTTGGCCGACACCAGCAGCTCGGCGCCCGTCGAGGCGACCGCCTTGGCCTTCTGGTCGCCCAGGTCGCGGGCCGCCTCCGGCTGGAACAGGTTGTAGGTGCCCGCGGAGCCGCAGCAGATGGCCGCGTCGGGCACCTCGCGCAGCGTCAGCCCGGGGATGGCGCGCAGCAGCTCGCGCGGCTGCGCCCGGACGCCCTGGGCGTGGGCCAGGTGGCAGGCGTCGTGGTACGCGACGGTGAGCGGCAGCGGGTGCCGCTCGGCGACCGGGCCCAGCTCGACCAGGTACTCCGACAGGTCCAGCACCCGGAAGCCCGGCTCCTCGCCGAGCAGCTCGCCGTACTCCTTCATCGACGAGCCGCAGCCCGCCGCGTTCACCACGACCGTGTCGACCCCGGCCTTCCTGAACGTCCTGACCGTCCGGCGGGCCAGCCGTCTGGCCTGCTCGTCGCGTCCGGAGTGGACACTGAGCGCGCCGCAGCAGCCCTGCCCCGGCGGGATCAGCACGTCGCAGCCCTCCAGCGCGAGCACCCGCGCGGTGGCCGCGTTGACCTGGGGGAAGAACTCGCCCTGCACGCACCCGGTGAGCATGGCGACCACGGCCCTGCGCGCACCTCTGGCCCTGACCAGCCTCGGCATCCGCTGGCGGAGCCCCACACGCGGCGCCAGCGCGGCCATCGCGCCCAGGCTCGGGTTCGCCCGCCCGAGGAACGGCGCCATCCGCTCGGCCAGCCCCATCACCGGACGCAGCAGCCTGAGCCGGCGCGGGTAGGGGAACAGGCTGAACACCATGCCCCGCACCGCCCGGTCCTGCGGCTCGCGCGGGCGGGCCCGCTCCACCTCGGCCCTGGTCTGCTCGATCAGCCGGTCGTACTGGACGCCCGACGGGCAGGCGGTGACGCACGCCATGCAGCCGAGGCAGGCGTCGAAGTGCCCGGCCATCTCGGCCGTGATCGGAGTGCCCTCGACATGCTGCTTCATCAGGTGGATCCGGCCGCGCGGCGAGTCCATCTCCTCTCCCCACAGCACGTACGTGGGGCAGGTCGGCAGGCAGAAGCCGCAGTGCACGCAGTCGTTGATCAGTTCGGGGTCCATGGTCAGATGCCTCCCAGGAAACGTCCGGGGGACAGGGTGCGCCCGGGGTCGAACCGTTCCTTGACCCGCCTCATCAGCGGCAGGGCGCCGACCTCCCCCCAGCGGTCCACGTCCTCCCGCTGCGTGGCGAGCACGGTCATGCGGCCGGTCCGTTCCCTCAGCCGGGCCAGCGTCCCCGCGCCGGCGTCGCCCGCGGGCGTCAGGTGCAGGCGGCCGGACACCGGCGAGCCGCGCAGCCGGAACCCGGCCTCCCGCGCGGCGTCGAGCACCCCGTCGAGGGCGCTGGGCAGGAACCGGACCTCGACCAGCACCTCGTCCTGAGGGATCACCCCCCACCAGGACGGCGGCTCGCCCATCACCTCGCCCCCGCCGGTGATCTCGCGGAGCGCGAGCGCCCGCGGCTCTGCCGCGGTGCCCTCGACCAGGACGGCCAGCGTCACCGGCCCCTCGGGGCCGGGCCGGTCGATCTCCACCGCGCTCGGCTCCGTCTGCGAGGCCGCCAGCGCCGCCGCCACCTCGCGCAGGCGGGACGGCTCCACCTCGGCCACCACCCAGCGGCTCTCGGCCGGCAGCGGGTGGAGACGGAAGGTGGCCTCGGCGATCACGCCCAGCGTGCCGTACGAGCCGGTGAAGAGCTTGCCCAGGTCGTAGCCCGCCACGTTCTTGACGACCTTGCCCCCGGACCTGGCCACCGTCCCGTCGGCCAGCACGACCGTGATGCCGATCAGCAGGTCGCGGGCCGTGCCGTGGCGGAAGGCGCGCGGCCCGGCCGTCGCGGTGGCCAGCGTGCCGCCCACCGTGGCCTCGGGGGCGGCGTCCAGCGCCAGCTCCTGGCCCTTCTCCGCCAGGGCGGCGGCGAGGGCGCCCATCGTCACCCCGGCCTGCGTCCGGACCACCAGGTCGCCCGCCGCGTGCTCCAGGACCTCGTTCAGGCAGCACAGGTCGAGCAGCACGTCGCAGCGCTCGGGCGGGCGACCCCAGTGCAGCTTGGTGCCGCCGCCCACCGGCACCACGGCCAGGTCGTGCTCGGTGCAGGCCCGCAGCACCGACGAGACCTCCTCGACCGTCTCGGGAAGCACCACCCAGCTCGGACGCACCCCCGACACGGCGTCGCCGGGGCCGGCGTCCCGGACGGTCACGCCGGTCTTCTCCAGCTGCTCGCGCGGCATCAGAACTGCTCCGCCTGACCCGACTCGACCAGCGGATGCACACCCTTGCGCACCCCCGGCACCTCCCCGCACAGCCGCGGCGTCGGGAACACCTTGCCGGGGTTCGACAACCCCTTCGGGTCGAAGGCGCACCGCAGGAGCTGCATGGTGTCGAGGTCGTCGTCGGAGAACATCTTCGGCATGTACCTGGCCTTGTCGACACCCACCCCGTGCTCGCCGGTGATCGACCCGCCGTGCTCGATGCACAGATCCAGGATCGCCCCCGACACCACCTCGGCCCGCTCGCCCGCCCCCGGCTCGGCGTCGTCGAAGAGCACCAGCGGATGCAGGTTCCCGTCGCCCGCGTGGAACACGTTCGCCACCCTGATCCCGTGCTGCCTCGACAGCCTGTCGATCGCCGCCAGCACGCGTGGCAGCGAGGTGCGCGGCACCACGCCGTCCTGGACGATGTAGGCGGGGCTGATGCGCCCGACGGCGGCGAACGCCGACTTGCGGCCCTTCCAGATCGCCGCCCGCTCGGCCGGGTCGTCGGCCACCCGCAGCTCGAACGCCTTCGAGCAGATCTCCTGAAGCTGGGCGAACTGCCGCGCCACCTCGCCGCCGGGCCCGTCGAGCTCCACGATCAGCACCGCCCCCGCGCCCTCGGGGTAGCAGCACGCCACCGCGGCCTCGGCCGCCTCGATGGACAGCGCGTCCATCATCTCGATCGCGGCGGGCACGATGCCCGCCCCGATGATCGCCGAGACGGCCTCCCCGCCCTCCTCCAGGCTCTCGAACGCCGCCAGTACGGTGGTGACGGTCTCGGGGACGCGGCTCAGCCGCACCGTGATCCTGGTGGCGATGCCCAGCGTGCCCTCGGAGCCGATGAACGCGCCCAGCAGGTCGTAGCCGGGGTCCAGGCCGTCGAGCGTGACCAGGTCGCCGTCGGGGGTGACGATCTCGCACGCCTCGACGTGGTTGACGGTGAATCCGTGCTTGAGGCAGTGCGCGCCTCCGGAGTTCTCCGCGACGTTCCCGCCGATCGAGCAGATCTGCTGACTGGACGGGTCGGGCGCGTAGTAGTAGCCCTCGTGGCGGACGGCCTCGGTGATCGCCAGGTTGGTGACGCCCGGCTCGACCACCGCCCTGCGGTTGGGCAGGTCGATCTCCAGGATCCGCCGCATCTTGGACGTGACGATGAGCACGCCGTCCTCGCGGGGCAGCGCGCCCCCGGACAGCCCGGTGCCCGACCCGCGGGCCACGAACGGCACCCCGAAGTCATTGCAGATCCGGACGATCCGCGCTATCTGCTCAGCCGTCTCCGGCAGCACCACCACGCCGGGAGTCGCCCGATGGTAGGTGAGGCCGTCGCACTCGTAGGTGCGCAGCCGTACCGGATCGGTGATCACCTCGTCGGCGGGCAGGACGGAACGCAACGCCGCCGTCAGCGTGTCCAGCATGGTGGCCCTCCCGATCGGCTGTTCGGTTGTCCCCTCTACCAGCCTGCCTCTTTTACGGCATGCGGGCATAGGCGGGCAAGGTGAGGAACTCCGCGAAGTCGTCGTCCAGCGCCACCTCCTTGAACAGCGCGGTCGCCTGGCCGTACAGCGCCTCGTCGTAGCCCGGCTCGGCGGCGATCTTCGCCAGTTCCTCCGCGATGATCCGCTCGACCAGCTCCTTGGTCACCACCTCGCCGCTGTCGGACAGCGTGATGCCGTTGTGTATCCACTGCCAGATCTGCGAGCGCGAGATCTCGGCCGTCGCCGCGTCCTCCATCAGGTTGTGGATCGCCACCGCGCCGAGCCCGCCCATCCACGCGGCCAGGTAGCGCAGCGCCACGTCCACGTTGTTGCGCAGCCCCGCCTCGGTGATCTCGCCCGGCGTCTCGGAGACGGTCAGCAGGTCGGCGGCCGAGACGGCGACGTCCTCGCGCAGCCGGTCGAGCTGGTTGGGCCTGGACCCGAGCACGCCGTCGAACACCTCACGGCAGATCGGCACCAGGTCGGGATGGGCCACCCACGAGCCGTCGAACCCGTCGCCGGACTCGCGCGTCTTGTCGGCGCGCACCTTCTCCAGCGCCGTCGCGTTCACCTCGGGGTCGCGACGCGAGGGGACGAACGCCGCCATCCCTCCGATGGCGTGCGCGCCGCGCTTGTGGCAGCTGCGCACCAGCAGCTCGGTGTAGGCCCGCATGAAGGGCGCGGTCATCGTGACGGCGTTCCGCTCGGGCAGCAGGAACTCGCGGCCCCGGGTGCGGAACTTCTTGATCACGCTGAACAGGTAGTCCCAGCGTCCGGCGTTCAGCCCGGCCGAGTGCTCGCGCAGCTCGTACAGGATCTCCTCCATCTCGAACGCCGCCGGGTACGTCTCGATGAGGACGGTCGCCCGGATCGTCCCGGCGGGCAGGCCCAGCAGCGCCTGCGCGCGCAGGAACACCTCGTTCCACAGCCGCGCCTCCAGGTGCGACTCCATCTTCGGCAGGTAGAAGTACGGCCCGAGCCCCTTGGCGAGCTGCCGCTGGGCGCAGTGGAAGAAGTACAGGCCGAAGTCGAACAGCGAGGCGGCGACCGGACGGCCGTCGACCAGGGCGTGCTTCTCGTCCAGGTGCCAGCCGCGCGGCCGGACCACGATCGTGGCCAGCTCGCTGTCGGGGCGCAGCGCGTAGGACTTGCCGCCGGTCTCGAAGTCGATCGCGCGGTCGAGCGCGTCGCGCAGGTTGAGCTGGCCGTTGACGCAGTTCTCCCAGAGCGGCGAGTTGGCGTCCTCGAAGTCGGCCAGCCAGACCTTGGCGCCGGAGTTCAGCGCGTTGATGGTCATCTTGCGGTCGACGGGGCCGGTGATCTCGACGCGGCGGTCCTCCAGACCGGGGGCGGGCGGCGCGACGCTCCACTCGGCCTCCCTGACCTGCTTGGTCTCGGGGAGGAAGTCGAGCATGCCGCCCGCTGACAGCTCCGCCTGCCGTGTCTGGCGGGCTTCGAGCAGTTCCAGCCGCCTGGCGCCGAACTCCCGCTGGAGAGCCGCCACGAAGCCGCGTGCCTCCGGAGTGAGGATCTCGTCGAACCGGTCGAGCATCGGGCCGGTGATCTCCATATGCTCCCTCTTTCCGCTATGTGGAAAATGAGTTCTGGATTATGGAAGTGACGCTACGTCATGGCCTCACCTGGGTCAAAGGTGGGGTACCCCCGGGGAACCATCGGGGGCATCCCCGATGTGCCCCTCCGGCGCGGCCGGAATGATCGGGGGCATGAAGACGATCGTGATCGCGGGCGGGCTCCTCGCCTCGGCGGCCCTGCTGACGGGCTGCGGCCTCAAGAGCATCGGCGGCCCGACCAACCAGGACACCGTCACGTACCAGGTCACGGAGAAGGTCGCCGCGCTGCACCTCAGGAGCGGTGCGGGCGACGCCGCTGTCACGGAGTACGACGGGACGTCCGTCCGCGTCGTGGAGACCCTCCAGTGGCGCAACGACAAGCCCAAGACGTGGCACAAGGTCGACGGCGACACCCTGTCCATGTCCTACGACTGCGAAGCCTCCTGGGGCAGCTGCGGCGTCGACTACAAGATCGAGGTCCCCAAGGGGGTCCAGATCAAGGTGGACGCGGGCTCGGGCGACATCACGCTCAGGTCGCTGACGGGGCCGGTCGAGGTCGAGACCGGCTCCGGCGAGGTCGACGGGTCGGGGCTCGGCGGCACGAAGATCCTCGCCAAGAGCGGGTCGGGCAGGGTCGAGCTGAAGTGCGTGGCCGTCCCCGACAGCGCCGAGCTGAAGAGCGGCTCCGGGGACGTCGTCCTGCACGTGCCGCAGGGCACGTACGACGTGGACGCCAAGACGGGCGCCGGCGACGAGACCGTGTCCGTGAAGAGGGATTCCGCCTCCCCGCACAAGCTCACGCTCGACGCCGGTTCCGGCGACGTGAGCGTGCTCCCGGGATAACCAGGTGATGGCGCGAGGGATGTCATGTCACCATCGGGGAAGACACCGGGATGTCCGGACGTTGCCTATTAGAGATGACACGTATGCACGAATACTCCGCTCTCGACGAGTTCGAGACCGGCGAGATGGACCTCGAGGAGCGCCAGGCGCTGCGCCGCGTGGCGGGCCTCTCCACGGAACTCCAGGATGTCTCCGAGGTCGAGTACCGGCAGCTGCGGCTTGAGCGGGTCGTCCTCGTCGGCGTCTGGACCTCGGGAACGGCGATCGACGCCGAGAACTCCCTGCTGGAGTTGAAGCTGCTGGCCGAGACGGCCGGGTCGGAAGTGCTCGAAGGCCTGATCCAGCGCCGCCAGAAGCCCGACCCCGCCACCTACATCGGCTCGGGCAAGGCCCTGGAGCTGCGTGACGTGGTGGAGTCGTCCGGCGCCGACACGGTGATCTGCGACGGTGAGCTGACCCCTGGCCAGCTCCGCCAGCTGGAGGACACCGTCAAGGTCAAGGTGATCGACCGCACGGCGCTGATCCTCGACATCTTCGCCCAGCACGCCAAGAGCCGCGAGGGCAAGGCCCAGGTCGAGCTGGCGCAGCTGCAGTACCTGCTGCCGCGCCTGCGAGGCTGGGGTGGCAACCTGTCCCGGCAGGTCGGCGGTCGCGCCGCGGGCGGCGTGGGCATCGGCGGACGCGGTCCAGGTGAGACGAAGATCGAGCTGGACCGGCGCCGCATCCGCGAGCGGATGGCCAAGCTGCGCCGCCAGATCGGCGACATGTCCACCTCGCGCGACACCATGCGCCACCGGCGCAGCAAGCGCGAGGTTCCCGCCGTCGCCATCGCGGGTTACACCAACGCCGGCAAGTCGTCCCTGCTGAACCGCGTCACCGGCGCGGGCGTGCTGGTCGAGGACGCGCTGTTCGCCACCCTCGACCCGACCGTGCGCAGAGCGCGCACGGCGGAGGGCAGGCTGTTCACGATCGCCGACACCGTCGGGTTCGTCCGGCATCTGCCGCACCAGCTCGTCGAGGCGTTCCGGTCCACGCTGGAGGAGGTCGCCGACGCCGATCTGATCCTGCACGTGGTCGACGGCTCGCACCCCGACCCCGAGGGCCAGCTCACCGCCGTGCGCGAGGTCCTCGCCGACATCGACGGCGCCTCCGAGGTGCCCGAGATCGTGGTGATCAACAAGGCCGACGCGGCCGACCAGGAGGTGCTCGACCGCATCGCCAGGCGCGAGCGCGACAGCATCGTGGTCTCGGCCCGTACCGGCGCCGGGATCCCCGAGCTGATGCGGCTCATCGAGGAGCGGCTGCCCAGGCTGGACCACGAGGTGCACCTGCTGGTGCCGTACGACAGGGGCGACCTGATCTCGCGGGCGCACAAGGAGGGCGAAGTCCTCTCCGTGAACCACGTCGAGGACGGTACGATCCTGCACGCCCGCGTCCTGCCCAGTCTGTGGCAGGAATTGGAGCGGGTGGGCAAGCCGGTCGAACGCGTCTCATAACGGGACAAATGGGCAGCTCTGGTTAAAAGAAACGCAGGGCTGCCCAAAAGCGACAGTGGTCGTTCATCCTTGGGATTGCTACGATAAGCCGAGCCTTACGACACTTACGGCGCGGGTTCAGATGATGGCTGCTGCGAATCGCATCGCATGCGGGGGCCTAGGGGGAGGACCGAGGCTGGGTGGCGCATGGGATCAGTGGGCTTTCTTCCGAATAACCCTGTACAGCAAGCCGACCTGTGAAATAACGTAACTGAACTGAAATCGCCGGATCATGAGTCTGGCGATACGGTCACCGCTAAGCCTTACGCGGATGAGAGCAGGAGACCCCCCATGTCGTCCCTACCCGGAGCCGACTCAGTGGGCGCGGCGCGTGCCGTGCGCTGGGTGCTGCTCGTCCGCGGGGCGGTGATGCGGTGACCGTTCGGCTCCTGACCAACATCGGCCGCCTCTGGACCGGCAACGAGGTCCTCAGCAACGCGGCCATTCTTGTGCACAACGACCGCATCGCCTGGGTCGGCCGTGCCCCCGACCTGCCGCAGAGCGTTCCCGGCGTCGTCGACGACATCGTCGACGTCGACCACGTCGAGAACCTGGGCGGCGCGCTCGTCACGCCCGGCCTCATCGACGCGCACACCCACCCGGTCTACGCGGGCAACCGCTACGCCGAGCTGGCCATCCGCACGGGCGGGTCCAGCGCGGCGTCCATCGCCGCGGCGGGCGGCGGCGTGGGCTCGACCGTCACCGTGACCCGCGGCACCGACCCGTGGACCCTCTGCAACGGCGTGCGCGAGCGCCTTCGCGCCTGGCTGCTCAGCGGCACCACGACCGTCGAGGCCAAGACCGGCTACCACCTCACCCGCGACGGCGAGCTCGCTGACGTGCGGCTCCTGCGCGAGCTGGAGAAGGAGCCGATGATGCCGCGGGTGCACGTCACGTTCCTCGCGGCGCACGTGGTGCCGCCCGAGTACTTCGGGCGTCAGCGCGAGTACGTCGAGGCCGTGGGCGCCTGGTGCGCCGACGCCGCGGCGGCCGGTGCCGACAGCGTCGACGTGTACTGCGACGAGGGGCACTTCACCACCGAGGAGTCGCGCTGGGTGCTGGCCTCCGGCCGCAACGTCGGCCTGCTGCCGCGCATCCACTCCGGCCTGTTCAGCCGCCGCGGAGCCGTCCAGCTCGCCGCCGAGCTCGGCTGCGCCTCGGCCGACGGCCTGCACCACACGTCCGACGAGGACATCGCGATCATGTCGAGGTACGGGGTGCCCGCCGTGGTCTGCCCCGCCACCGCGCTCCAGCGCGGCAAGCTGCCGCCGGTCCGCCAGATGATCAAGCACGGCGTCCAGATCGCGCTCGGCAGCGACCACAACCCCGGTCACTGCGGCATCACCTCGATGTCCCTGGTGATCGCGATGGCCGTGTCGGCGTTCGGGATGAGCGTCAACGACGCGCTCCGGGCCGCCACGCTCGGCGGCGCCACCGTCCTCGGCGCGCCCGACCGCGGCGTCCTCGCTCCCGGCCGACTGGCCGACATCGTCCAGTGGGACGCCGACCACGAAGGCGCGTTCGCCTGGAGCTACGGGCTCAAGCCGCGCCGCGTCTGGCGAGGCGGAACCCCGGTCCAGTAGCCGGTCAGTAGTTAATCTCGGTGTATGCCGCCATCGGTCGCCGTTGTCACGGATTCCACCGCTTACCTCTCTGACCTCTCTGGGATCACGATGGTCCCCATGCAGGTGATTTCGGGGGGTGTGACGTGCGACGAGGGCGACTTCACCGGCGACCTCTCCACCGCGACCACGTCCCGTCCCGCGCCCTCACGGTTCGCCGCGTGCTACGCGGCACTCGCCACCGGCGGCGCGGCGGGCGTGGTCTCGATCCACCTGTCGGGAGAGCTCTCAGGCACGGCGGACGCGGCGACGCTGGCCGCCATGGACGCGCCCGTGCCGGTGAAGGTGATCGACAGCCGGTCCATCGCGATGGGGCTCGGCTACCCCGTGCTGGCGGCGGCCAGAGCCGCGTCCGCAGGAGCGGCGTTACCGGAGGTGGCGGCGGCGGCCCGGCGATGCGCCACCGCCACGCGGACGTTCTTCTACGTCGACACCCTGGAGTACCTGCGCAGAGGCGGACGCATCGGCGCCGCCGCGACGCTGGTGGGCTCCGCCCTGATGATCAAACCCCTGCTGCACATCGTCGACGGCCGGATCTCCCTCCTGGAGAAGGTGCGCACGTCCGGCCGGGCCATCGCCCGCCTGGAGGACCTCGCCGTGCAGGCCGCGGGCAAGGGGGCGGTAGAGGTGGCCGTGCAGCACCTGGGGGCCAGGGGACGGGCCGAGGACCTGGCGGAACGGCTCGCCGAACGGCTGCCGGGGGTGGTGCGGACGGCCGTGGTGGAGATGGGGGCGGTGATCGGCGTCCACGTGGGGCCGGGAATGCTGGGGCTCACGGTGACCTCCGCCGGCTGACCGGGCGGGGCGTCCCTCCTGTCTCCCGGAGCACGGGACGCCGTGCGGCGACTGCCCGTGCCCACCTGAGCCTCGTCTGTGGGGACGCTGTGCGGCGACTGCCCGTGCCCATCTGAACGTTGTCCGCCGCCCCAGTGCCCTGCTCGAGGGCGGCTCTCCTGGGAGTCTTGTCAAGATCCGCCGGGCGGCGCGCCCGCGGCCATGGCTTTCACGTCTGCGGTCGTCACTGGCTGACCGCCGACAGCCCAGTCACCGCTCTTGACCTCCTCGACGATGACCAAGGTCATGGAGCGCAGGTTCTTGCCTTCGATGCCGACCATCGCCTCGGTCAGTTTCTGGACGATCTCGGCCTTCTGGGACGCGGTGAACACTCCTTCGATGACCTTCACGTTGATAAGCGGCATGAATCCCCCATCCGTCCGATGCGCGGGCCATACCCGTGAGGGCTGGAACCATGCGGCACCGGTGTGCGGGTCCGTCCCTGGCGGTCATCGTGCGTGGACCACTTTCCCGTCGATCGCCCGCCCTCGCACGATGGGGCCGCCAGCCCGCACGAAGCCGCCACCCCGCGCGAACCCGCCAGCCCGTGCGAAGGAGTGCGAGACGTCGGTGTAGCCGAGCTCTGGTGGCCACCGGGGCTCTACCGCAGGCGGGCAATTCCGCGGACTGTGGAAAGCCCGATGTTGTCCACAGAACTCAGTTCGGTGGAGGGGGCGAGGGCGGGTCGCTTCTAGCTTTCTGCCGTGCGAACTCACGACGCCGTCGCGGAACGGGACATAGCCGAGTCCCGGCTGCGCTCCATCACCGCCTCGGGCCGCCGCACCCCCGCCCCGCAGCCCCCCGCCCCGCGCATCCCTGCCCCGCGCATCGCCTTCCCGCTGCCCCCAAGGGCCCTTCCAGGCCCCCATGATGCCGAGGCGAACCATCCTGGGTCCCAGTCGGCGGGCTATCTCTCAGAGGCTTCCACAGCCCGCCGAGGGCCCAGCGAGCCCCTGCTGCCCGCCACCCCTGCCCCGACAGCGGGAACGCGGCGGTCCGAGGCTCTGACAACCTCCCCAGAGGTCAACAATCCTCGACCGCAGACCGCCCAGCCTTTCCCCGTCCCCTCCGCGCCTGTCCCCTCCACGCCTGTCCTGCAGGCCGCCCAGCCTTTCCCCGTTCCCTCCGCACCCAGTTCCGAGACCGCCCAGTCCTTTCCCGTCCTTCCCGCGCCTGCGTCTGGTGTTGCGCAGCCTTCCTACGACCTCCACGAGTCTGTTCTTGGGGTTGTCCTGCCGCCCTACGACGTCCACGCGCCCGTGCCTGGGGATGCCCTGCCTTCCAGTGACGTCCACGCGCCTGTGCCTGCCGCCATGCAGCCGTCCCACGACCTCCACGAGTTTGCGCCTGGGGCCGCGCAGCCTCTTCCAGGCGGCCTCCTTGGGGCCCAATCGGAGGGCGCTCCGCCCTTCGCCGACACGTCTCAACCTCTATGGGAGACGGCGCAGCCTTCCCGGGAGCCGCGTGAGCCTGGGCCTACGGATTCTGCGCCCTTCCAGGATCCTGATTCACACTCCCGCACTTCCCTTCAGCAGGCTCGCGGACCACACGCCAGCGCCCCGTTTCGGGCGGGCCGTGAGCCCTACGCCAGCGCCTCGACCGCTGCCTCTTCAACGGGGCGACGCACTGCGCCGGCTCCCATCCCACCCTCCTTCCAAGCCTTCCGCGCGGCCCTGGACGCCAAAGTGCCCACCCTCGACCCCGGGCGGCCCGGCCTGCGCGCGCTGATCGTCGTGGGTGTGGCGGCGGCCATTGTCGCGGCCTTCATCGCCTGGCGCTCCCAGCCGTCCCCCGAACCGCTTCCGGCTCCCACCCCACTCACGACGACGACCCCAGGCCCGCCCCCGAGCCCGTCCGCCACGGCAAAGGTAACCGTCCATGTGGCCGGCAAAGTTCGCAAACCAGGCGTCTACTCCCTACCCACCGGCTCCAGAGTCATGGACGCACTGACAGCGGCCGGAGGCGCCAGCCACGGCGCGTCCACCAACTCGATCAACCTGGCCAGACGCCTGGTGGACGGCGAGCAGGTCGTCATCGGCACCCCCGCCTCCGCCTCCACCCTCACCGGCCTTCCCACCCCGGACTCCGCGGTCCTCGACCTCAACGCAGCCACCCCCGATCAACTGGAGCAACTACCGGGTGTAGGCGAAGTCCTGGCCGCCAGAATCGTCGACTTCCGAACGACTCACGGCGGCTTCACCAGCATCGAACAACTACGCGAAATTTCCGGCATAGGTCCAAGAAAGTACGACGAGATCAAGACAAAGGTCCGCGTCTGACATGCGCCAGCACGACGCCAGCCAACACACCCCACAAGCCAAGGCCGACCAGCACCCATGCGTCACGACGCGGCGTGTCAGCATCCCGTGCGCGACGACGCGGGGTGCCAGCACCACCCAAACCTCCGAGAGGCGCGCCCTCAGGACTGGTGCTGGGGTGACGTGCGTTCTGGTGATGGGCGTCTCCACAGCGGGTGGCCTCGCGATGTGCGACTTTACGGTGCGCGTCTTCACGGCGTTCCGCGACGGGGCCTCGGCCAGTACGACGTGCGTGGAGGCGCCTGACATGGACGGCATCGACCCACCTCGCAGCCATTCCTGGGCGTTGACACTTCCAGCCCTCGCCGCTTGGGCGACGGCTCTCCCTCTGATGGGCTGCTCCGCGACCACAGGCATGGCGGTCGCGTCCATCGCTGTCGTCGCCGCCTTGACGGTGGCACTGGCCACCCGCAACCGTCCGACACCCGGAGCCGGACACTGGCGCAACGTGACGATTGCCGTGCTCGGCTGTGTGGCGGCGGTGGCGGCCACGATCGCGCTGCGAGTCCACGCCGTCAGCACCGGTCCCGTCGCCGACCTGGCAGCCAACGGCGCCTCGATCACCGCCCAGATATCCCTCACCGACGACCCGAAGGTCAGACCGAACAAGAGCGGACACTTCAAGCAGGAAAGGGTCGTGGTTCCCGCCACCCTGGAGATCATCCAAGTTGGTGGCACCCGGCTCGCCCTACAGACCCCGATCGTCGTCTTCGCCGGCGGCCCTCAGTGGACCACTTTCCTGCCCAGCCAACGCCTGGAGGTCACCGGCCGCCTGGCAAGGCCCACCCCGGGCGAGCTGGCAGCCGCCGTCCTTCTGGTCCGGAGCCCGCCGAAGGTGCTGGCGCCGCCGTCCTGGCCCCAGACCGTCGCGGGCAGCCTCCGCGCCGGACTGAGGCGTGCAGCCGACGCCCTCCCTCCTGACCAGCGCGGTCTGCTCCCCGGCCTGGTCGTGGGCGACACCTCCCGCATGGATCCTCAAGTCGCCGCCGACCTCAAGGAAGCAGGGCTGAGCCACCTGAACGCCGTAAGCGGCGCAAATCTGGCGATAGTCGCAGGAGCCACTCTGGCGCTCGCCCGTCTCGCGGGCCTTCCCCTGGCCCCGAGAGCGCTCGTCGCCGCCGCCTCCATGATCGCTTTCACCGTGGTCGCCCGGCCCTCACCGAGCGTCCTGAGAGCGCTCCTGATGGGGCTGGTGGCGGCGATAGCCCTCGGCACGGGCCGGGCGAAGGACGGTGTCACGGCACTCTCGGCCTCGGTCCTCCTCCTGCTCATGTTCGACCCCGAGTTGGCCCGCTCGTACGGCTTCGCCCTTTCGGTAGCCGCAACCGCCGGCATCCTCCTCCTGGCTCCCAACTGGCGAGACCGCCTCGCCTCCACCCCGGAGGGCCAGAACACGACCCCACCCGGCAAGACAACAGCACACCGCCGTTCGAATGCTGTCCCTGTCCGCCGTGCCACCCCCGGTCGCCCCAGCACCGCCCTGGAGCACTTCTCTGCCGCCCCTCATGGTGAGCCCGGTGTGTCAGCCGCACCCCAGGGCTTGGGCTGCGCGGTTTGCGCTTCCGGTGCGTCCGCTGATGGTCCGGTGGGTGGGCCAACCCGGCCGCCTTGCCTGGTCTGCCTCTCCGGCGCCACCTCCCTTGGTCGGCGAGGCGCGCCGACTGCGTCCCAACACCCGGTCGGCTCGGATTGCTTTTCGGCCGCCGCAAACCCTGAGCACCAGTCCACCGCCTCACCCGGCGTCGGGAGGTTCTCGGCGGTACCTTCCGGTGAGACGTCCGCGGGTTCCGCACGCCTGAGCGCGTTGGGACGGCGGCGACGGGTGAGGTTGCCTCGATGGGTCGCCGAGGCCGTGGCCGTACCCGCAGCGGCTCAGGCGGCGGTAACGCCCGTGCTGCTGTTGATGTCGGGACAACTGACCCTCGTCGCGGTGCCCGCCAACCTGCTCGCCGGCCCGGCGGTGGCGCCCGCGACGCTCCTCGGTTTCCTCGCCGCCCTGGTCGCGCCCGTCTCGCCCGAGGCGGCGCAGCTGCTGGTCATACCCGCTGGATACGCCGTGGGCTGGATCATCATGGTCGCCCACTGGGCGGTGAACGTCCCGCTCGCGACCGTGCCGTGGCCGGGCGGCCTGGCCGGGGTCGGTCTGCTCGCCGTCGCGGTGGGCGTGGCGGTCCCCGTGCTGCGGCGCCGGGCCTGGAGGGCGGTGGCGCTGACGATGGCCGGTGCCGCCCTGCTGGCGGTCCTCATCGTTCGTCCGATCGCGTCGCCGTGGCCGCCCAGGGGCTGGCTGATGGTGGTCTGCGACGTCGGTCAGGGCGACGGGCTCGTGCTCGCGGCAGGCCCCGGACGAGCCGTGGTGGTGGACACCGGCCCCGATCCCGTCGCCATGGACCGCTGCCTGCGCAGACTCGCCATCCGGGACGTCCCGCTGCTGGTGCTGTCACACCCGCACGCCGACCACGTGAACGGCCTCCCCGGCGTCTTCAGGGACAGGCGTGTGGGAGCGGCCGTCGTCAGCCCCGATCACGTCGCACCCCAGGAGGCCGCCCGCGTCTCCGCCGACCTGTCGCGACGGCGCACGCCCGAATGGCAGGCGACACCTGGCACCCGCTGGCGGTTCGGCCCTTCGGAGATCACCGTGCTGGCCCCAGACCCGGCGCTCGGCGAGATCGGCGGACAAGGCGAAGGAAGCGTCGTCAACAATTCGAGCGTCGTCCTGCTCGTCCGCTGGCAGGCCGGCTCTGCCCTGCTGAGCGGCGATATCGAGACGGAGGCCCAGGACGAACTCCTGCGCAGATTCTCACCTCGCGCGGACATCTTGAAGGTTCCGCATCACGGATCGCCCCGCCAGGACCCGGCCTTCCTCGCGGCCGTGGGCGCACGTGCCGCACTGATCAGCGTCGGCGCCGGCAACGGCTATGGTCACCCCGCCCCATCCACGCTCGCGAACCTCCACCAACTCGGCGCCCGTGTCTACCGCACGGACCGGTCGGGGGACCTCGCCGTCGTCGCAAGGAACGGTGGCCTGGCCGTGCTTCCCCGAGGCCCGTAGCCGCCACTGCGTGCGGGGGAGGGTCCGGCTGTTGGACAGCCGGTCTGCCGGACAGGGCGTCAGCGGAAGCGGCCCGACTGCCTGCGGCGGCTTCCGCTGGGGTGCCCATGGGACCGCCCACCACGTCCGTGTGGCCGCCCCGGCCGCCTCGGCGGCGTGGCGTCGGTCGAGGTGGGCGTGTGAGATGTGCGCTTCGGTACGGCTCTGCGGGCGGGGGCGTCCCGCCAAGCCCCCGCTGCTGTGTCAGCGGGGGGCGAAGAGCGGCTTCCAGGAGCCCGGCTTCTGGCTGTTCTCCATGAACCCGGTGAGCGGCACCGCCTGCCTGCCGTCCGCGCCGACCAGGAGCAGGCGGCTGCGGAACTCGCTGATCTCGCAGTTGTCCACGCCCTTGAGCGCGCAGGCCCAGGTGATCACGTTGTCCTCGCCCGACCAGGCGACGGACTGCTCGATCCAGTGTCCGGCGACGGGCTTGAGCGGGGTGGTCCTGCCCGAGGCCACGTCCTTGACCGCCACGATCGCGCTCTTGTCGGGGTTGTCGATCATCAGCGACCGGCCGCTCGGCGACAGGCCTGCCTCCTGGTACGTACCGGCCACGTTCGGTGGGGCCTCCTGCGGACTTCCCTCGAGGTCGTAGAAGCGCTTGGTCAGCGGCGGTGTGCTGACGTGCTCCCACATCAGCGTCCCGTCGTCGCTCCAGCGCAGGTCGTTCCGTTCGGGGACGTCGTCGCCGGAGGGCAGCGGACGGAAGTACGCCTGGCCGCTCGCCACGTCCACGACCGAGAATCCGGTGCGGGTGACAGGCACGACATCCGACCCTCCGTGCTCGTCGACGACGCCCTGCTCGTCAGGGTTCGAGGCGTAGCTGGTCAGCAGCAGCTTCTTGCGGTCGGGAGACCATTCGACCGAGGAGGCGGGTTGCTCGAGGTCGACCCACTTCACCTGGCCATGCGGCCCCAGAATGCCGACCCTGCGGGACTGGTGATCCTCCAGCACCGCGACGTACCCCCCGGCTGCCACGGCCACGTTCGCCCACGGGGACTTCTCGTAGGTCTCCGTGTCGGGGTTGTAGAGGTACCAGGTCCTGGTGACGATCTGCCGCTTGTCGGAGATCTTCTCGGCGTTCCAGACGTAGTAGGCGTACATCGCCACCTCCGGCGTCGCCACCAGCTTGGCGGGTACGGCGGCGTCCGGGTCGGTCGACAGCTCCGGCGGTCCGGTGAGCGCGATGGCCGGACCGTCGGCGATCAAACCGTCGGCGAGGACACGGCTGGTCTCCCCGCCCCTCCCCTGAATCGCGATCGGGACGGTCAGCGCGGCTGCCACGACGGCCGCGGTGGCCCCTGCCAGCACCGCGAACGCCTTGATCCGGTTCCGCCTGCGCCTGCCGAGCGCCCGATCGGCGAGCCTGTCCGGCACGCGCGCCTCGTCCGCCCAGTTGGTGAGCGTTTCCTTGACGACATCGTCGATGGTCATGCCATCGCCTCCCCGATGATGTTGTAGGGCTCGGTCAGCTCGGGTGCCAGGGTTCGGAGCTTGGCCAGCGAACGATGGGCGGTGCTGCGCACGGTCCCCACGGAGCAGCCCAGCATCGCCGCCACCTCGGCCTCCGGGAGGTCCTCGAAGTAGCGCAGGACCAGCACGGCCCGTTGCCGGCGGGTGAGCCTGGCCAGGGCCCGCCGCACGACGATCTGCACGTCGACGGCGTGCGTGGAGTCCTGGACGGCCCGCTCCGGTGGCTGTGCGACTGCGGTCTCCCGCCGGCCCGTGGCCCGCCGCCACAGGGAGACCTGCTGGCGGTACATCACCTGCCGGACGTAGGCCTCGGGTTCCTCCACCGTGCGCCACTTGGCGACCGTCCTGGCCAGGGCGGTCTGGAGCAGGTCCTCCGCGGCGTGCTGGTCGCCCCCTGTCAGCAGGAAGGCCAGGCGCATCAGCGAGGGGGAGCGCGCCGCCACGAAGTCGCGGAAACGTCGCTGTGCTGCGGCGTCCACGATCACCTCCATAGTTCGGTTGTCGTCCTAGAGACGCGTCCGGGCGGCGGTGCTATGCCTGGCTTCAGGTCGGAGTTTCCTCTGCGTCTTCCGGCGAGTGTCCGCTGAAGGGCGTCTGTCGAGGTGCGTCTTTTGAAGGGGACGTCTGTCGAGGGGCGTCCTCGGCGGTCCGGGGAGCACGTGCGGGCCGCTGACGCGACCGGCCGGCACCCGGCGCGCGGGTACACAGGTACCAGGCCGGGGACGTTCCCGATGGCCGTCGGGGCCGGCGATCCGCCGAGTTCTCGGTTGTCGGTCGGGCATGGCATGCTGCCTGACATGGCGGGAACCGATCCAGCACCTGTGACCTTGGTCGTCGGCGACGAGGAGCTGCTGGCCGAGCGGGCGGTCGGTGCGGTCGTCGCGGCCGCGCGGGCCGGTGACGCCGGTGCCGAGGTGCACGATCTCGTCGGAGGGAAGGTGGGGGTCGGGGAGCTGACCCAGCTGACCTCGCCGTCGCTGTTCGGAGACCGGTCCGTGGTGGTGATCCGGTCCGCTCAGGATCTCGCCAAAGAGGCCATCGCGGAGGTCGTGGCGTACGCGGGTCGCCCGTCGGACGACACCGTGCTGATCCTGGCGCATCCGGGCGGGGTGAAGGGCAAGGCCCTGGTCGACGGGGTCAAGAAGGCCGGGGCGCAGGTCGTCACGGTCAGCAAGATCACCAAGCCCGGAGAGCGGCTCGACTTCATCAAGGGGGAGATCAAGCGGGCCGGGCGGAGCATCGCCGCCGACGCCGCCCAGGCGCTGCTCGACGCGGTGGGCAACGATCTGCGTGAGCTGGCGGCGGCGTGCAGCCAGCTGGCGTTCGACACGCAGGAGAAGACGATCAACGCGGCCGCCGTGGCGCGGTATCACAAGGGCCGGGCGGAGGTCACGGGGTTCAACGTCGCCGACTCCGCCATCGAGGGGCGCCTCGCCGAGGCGCTGGAGCAGCTGCGGTGGGCGCTCGGCACGGGCGTCGCACCTGTGCTGCTGGTGAGCGCGCTGGCCGGGGGGCTGCGGTCGCTGGCGAAGGTGGGGGGCGCGCCGCGGAATCTGCGCGGCGGGCAGCTGGCCAGTCACCTGGGGATGCCGCCGTGGAAGATCGACCGGGTGAAGCGGCAGCTGAACGGGTGGGGCCCGGAAGGGTTGTCGCGCGCCATCCAGGCGGTGGCCGAGGCCGACGAGCAGGTCAAGGGCGGGGGAGCCGATCCGGCGTACGCGCTGGAGCACGCGGTCCAGGTCATCGTGGCCAGCCGGACAGGCCGCTAGCCGACACTCGCGTGCCGCGCTCCAGCGCGTGCCGCCGCGTCGATCGGCACGGACGTGATGTGACGCGCCGTTCTGAGGCGTGGCGTGATCTGACGTGACGTGATGCGTCGCACGGTCGTGGGGCAGACCACGCAGCGCGTGACGCCGCGTCGATCGGCGCGGCGTGGTGTGATGCGGCCTCGTGGGGCCTGGGCGTTTGCGGTCGCCGGGGAAGGTCAGCGGGAGGATTCCACGTTGATCAGCAGGCGTTTGAGGAGCGCGTCGAGGACTTCCTGATCCTCCGGCCCCAGGACGGCGACCATGTCGGCCTCCACCACGCCCCGGATCTTCATGGCGTCCATCCAGAGGTCGTGGCCCTGAGGGGTGATCTCCACGTCCACGCGACGGCGGTCGTCGGTGGCCCGTACCCGTCTCACCAGGCCGGACCTCTCCAGGGTGTCGAGCCGCCCGGTCATCCCGGCGGGCGAGAGGAGCAGGTCGGCCGCGAGTTCGGAGGGGGTCGCCGTGCCGCTGCGGGAAACCAGGCGGTGCAGGGTCTCGAACTCGAAGTCCTGCATCCCCACCTGCGCGAGCGCCGCCTCCTTGGTGTGGCGGAGGTGCTTCACGAGGACCTGCATGCGGGTGACGATGGCCTCCACCCGCTCGTCGAACGGCGCCTTGCCGCGCCAGCGTTCCAGATGCCGGTCGACCGAGTCTGCTGCGTCCACGGCACAAATCATACGCCAGCAAGTAATTTGTTGACGAAACATTAGCTAGCGAATTAATGTCGGCCATCATGACGAACCGGCTGATGATCGGGCGTGCTCTCTCCGCCCTTGCCACGGCACTGATCCCCACCACGCTCACCCTGGCCGTCCTGCGCGCCACCGGGTCCGGCGAGGACCTCGGCCTGGTGCTGGCCGCCGAGCTGGTGCCGCTGCTGCTGTTCCTGCCGGTCGGCGGCGTGCTGGCCGATCGGATGCGGCCCGAGCGGCTGGCGTTGCTCGCCGATCTCACGCGCGGCCTGTCCCAGGCGGCCATCGGGGTGGAACTGCTCCTGGGTGCCGGACAGGTGCTGGACCTGGCCGTCCTGTCGGCCGTGGCCGGGGTGGCGATCGCGTTCGGGATGCCCGCCGTGCCCCGGTTGGTGGCCACCGTGGTCCCGGACGAGCACAGGCTGCGGGTGAACGCCCGGATCGGGGTGGCCACCAGCCTGTCGGGCGTGGCCGCTCCGGCGCTGGCTGGCGGCGTGGTGCTGGTCGCCGGGCCGGGATGGGCGGCGCTGCTCACCGCGGCGGTGTTCGCCTGCTCGGCGCTCACGCTGGGCGGGGTCCGCACGCCCAGGCCGGTGCGTCTCGCGCGGGCCGGCACGTTCGGGAGCGACCTCGCCCAGGGCTGGCGGGAGATCAGGACCCGGCCGTGGTTCCTGGCGAGCGTCCTGGGCCACGGCGTCTGGCACTTCATGGCCGGGCTGTTCCTCACCCTCGGCCCGCTGACCGCCGTCAGGGAGCTCGGCGGGGAGGCGAGCTGGGTGCTGATCGTGCAGTGCGGCACGGTGGGCCTGGTCGCGGGCGTGTTCGCGGCCCCGCGGCTGCCGATCCGCAGGCCGCTGGTCGCCGTCCAGGTGGGCGCCGCGCTCTACGTGCTGCCGATGGCGGCGCTCGCCGTCCCCGCGCCCGCCGCGGTGATCGCCGGCGCGTACCTCGTGGCCATGTTCGGGCTGGGGCTGCTCAGCCCGCTGTGGGAGACCGTGGTGGCGCGCGAGATCCCGGAGCAGGCACTGGGACGGGTACGCGCCTTCGACCAGCTCATCTCGTTCGCGTCGCGTCCCCTGGGCCTGGCCGTGGCGGTGCCGCTGGCAGGCGCGACCGGCGCCACCGGGCTGCTGCTGGCGGGCGCGGTGGCGGTGGGCCTGGCCAACCTCGCGGCGATCGTCAGGACTCCTGCGGCACGGACTCCCGAAGCACCCCGTCGCTGATCTCCAGCACCCGGTCGGCCAGCGTGATGAGGCTCGGGTCGTGCGTGGCGACCAGCGCGGTGACGCCCTCGCTGCGCACCAGGGCACGCAGCAGTTCCATGATCTGGCGTCCGGTCTGCGAGTCGAGCTGGCCGGTCGGCTCGTCGGCCAGCAGCAGCCGCGGCCGGTTCGCGAGCGAGCGGGCGATGGCGACGCGCTGCCGCTGGCCGCCCGACAGCTCGTACGGACGCTGGTTGACGTGCTGGTCCAGCCCGACGAGGGAAAGCAGCATGCGCACCCGCTTGTCCCGCTCCTCGACCGGGGTGCGGGCCAGCCGCATCGGCACGCCGACGTTCTCGGCCGCCGACAGCACCGGGATCAGGCCGAACGACTGGAACACGAACCCGATCACGTCGCGGCGCAGCGCGAGCAGGTCGTCCTCGGCCAGCGCGGTGACCTCCTGCCCGGCCACGACGACGCGTCCCGAGTCGGGCCTGTCCAGGCCGCCGACCTGGTTGAGCAGGGTGGTCTTGCCGGACCCCGACCGTCCGCGTAGCGCGATCAGCTCGCCGGGGAACGCCTCGAAGGTCACCTCGCGGAGCGCGACGACCTCCTTCGGCCCGGTGCGGTAGACCTTGCGCACCCCCTCGACCGTGACCAGGGGCGGCTCACTGCTCACTGGAGGGCTCCTCTCGCGCCGGCCAGACGCCGATGTGGTCGGACTCGAGTTCGAGGCGCACCCGGCGCTCCATCTCGAGGGCGTTCATGAAGTCGCGGGGCAGTTGCAGGCGTCCCACGCGGTCGAGCACCGCGTACTCCTCGGCGACGATCTGGCCCTCGGCGTCCTCGCGGCGCAGCGTCTCGCTGCTCGTGCGCCCGTCGCGGATGCCGATCGTGCGGTCCACCTGCTCGGACACCAAGGGGTCGTGCGTCACGATGACCACGGTCACGCCCAGCTCCCGGTTGGCCTTGCGCAGCGCGTCGAACACCTCCTCCGAGGTGTCGCTGTCGAGTTCGCCGGTCGGCTCGTCGGCCAGGATGAGCTGCGGCCCGTTGGCCAGCGCGACGGCGATGGCGACCCGCTGCTGCTCGCCGCCGGACATCTCGGGCGGCCTGCGGTCTGCGCAGTACCCGACGCCCAGCAGCTCCAGCAGCTCGGTGGCGCGCCCGCGCCGCGCGCTGCCCGCCAGCTTCATGGGCAGCTCGACGTTCTCCCGCGCCGTCAGGTAGGGCAGCAGGTTGCGCGCGGTCTGCTGCCAGATGAAGCCGACGACCTCGCGCCGGTAGCGCAGCCGGTCCTTGGCCGTCATCGACAGCAGGTCCGTGCCCGCCACCTTGGCGACGCCCGCGGTCGGCACGTCCAGCCCTGACAGCACGTTCAGCAGCGTCGACTTGCCCGAGCCGGACGCGCCCACGATCGCGACCAGCTCGCCGCGCTGGATGAGCAGGTCGAGCCCCTGCAGGGCGACCACCTCGACGCCCTCGGTCTTGTAGATGCGCACCAGGTTGTCGCACACGATGTGCGCGTCGCCGCCGAAGGCGGCCTTCTCCTGCGTCGCCTTGGCCTCGAGCTCGGAAAGGGTCGGGTTCAAGAGAGATCACCCACTCGGAGTACGGCGCCGAGGTTGCGGCGACGGCTGATGGCGGTGTGCGCGTACGCGCCGAGCAGCGCGACGGCGGCGAGCCCCGCTGCCAGCGCTGTCGGCGTGATCAGGTCGAGGTCGTAGTCGCCGACGGCCAGGTCGCCGGCGTAGGACGACAGGTCCACGCCGGGCCCGAGCGCGGCGGGCAGGCCGAGGCCGAGCGCGAGCCCGACCAGCGCGGTGACGAGGACCAAGGGGAGGATCTCCAGGATCGTCAGCCCCTGCGCCTGCCGGTCCGACAGGCCCAGCGTGCGCAGGAAGGTCAGCGCCCTGGCCCGGTCGGCCGCGCCGATCACCAGCATGACGACGACCGCGACCAGCGCGTACGCGGCCAGCGCCACCGTGGTGATGAGCAGCACGTCCCGGACGGTCCCGGTGAGCGGATCGCCGGTGATCGCGGCCAGTGCCCCGGCCTGGGTGGTCACCGTGCCCGTCCCGGCGGCCTTCACCAGGGCGGCCGGGTCCGCGTCCCCCTTGATCAGCAGCGTGTTCACCATCGGACGCTGGTTCACCCCGAACGGGACGATCAGGAACTTGCCCCGGGTGAAGAACCCCGGCAGCGCGGGCACCACGCCCCGCTCGACGACCTTGGTCCGCTGCTGCCAGCCCACGTCCAGCACCCGGCGTCCGCGCAGCTCGGGGGAGACCAGGGCGGGGACACCCGAGGACGTGTCGGGCGCGGCGGGCACGCTGATCGGCGCGCCGTCGAGCAGCCGCTGCCAGCCGGCCAGGTCCACGGCGAGGATCTCCGCGTTCTCGCCGAGATAGCCGAGCTGCACCCTGCCGGTCTGCGCGGGCACCAGCAGCTCCACGCCGGGCACCCGGCGCACCCGCTCGACGGCGTCGGCGGGCAGATCCAGGCGGGACGTCAGCTTGATCGGCGCCCCGACGCTCTGCCACGAGGCGAGCCGCTGCGTGCTGGAGATCCCGCTGGAGACCACCGCGGCGAACACGGAGACGGCCAGCGCGGGCAGCAGGATCAGCACCGGCAGCACGCTGGCGGAGCGCGCGCGGGCGGCGGTGGTCAGCCCCAGGAACGGGACGGCGGGTCGCCTGCGTGCCGCCAGCCGCGCCAGCAGCCTCAGCGGGTACGGGTAGCAGCGCATGGTGACCAGCGCGGCGGCGAGCGTCAGCGCGACCGGCACGAACAGCAGGAACGGGTCCTGCCCTTCCTCGGCCACCCGCGTCGTCAGCCCGCGGGTGCGCAGCAGGTAGGCGCCGGCCAGGGCGAGGCCGATGACCAGCACCTCCAGCGTGATCCGCCTGGCCGAGGGGCGCGCGCCCGCCACGTCGTCGCGCCGCTCGTGCAGCGGCGTGCGGTGCGTGACGGCCAGCCGCGCGGCGGCGAACCCGACCGCGGTGACCAGCACCAGCAGCGGGCCCGCGTGTACGACCGGCAGCATCGGCCCCGGTACCAGGTACGACAGCGCGTACCCGGCCAGCGCGGCGGGCCCGACCGCGAGCGCCACCAGCCGCGCCCCGCCGCCCGCCACCTGCCGCAGCGAACCGCCGCGCGCCCGGACCAGCGCCAGCGCGCCGTCCATCCGGTCCACCAGCAACTGCACGCCCAGGACGATCACGCCGAGCGCGACCACCAGCAGTCCGCCGAGCACCAGGAACATCACGGTCTGCGCGGTGGCCAGCGCGGTCAGGAAGTCCGACAGCAGCTTGGGCAGGCCGGTGTCCAGCCGGTACTGGCTGCGGGAGAACGCCGACCCCGCGCCGTTGTCGGCCGCGTGCAGCGTGACCGTCTTGGCCATGGACGCGACGGCCGCGCCCAGTTCGGGGACGTCGAACGAGCCGCCGGTGGCCGGGGCGATCGGCAGGACCCAGCTGTACGTCAGGTTCCGGTCGGCGCCGCTGAGCACGGCCAGGGCGGAGTCGGGGATGAGCGCGGTCGTGTACTTCTCACTCTCCACCTTGCCCGGCGGCACGACCGTGGTGGCGTGCAGGATCTCGCTGTGGTGGGTCCAGTAGGGGTCGGCGGGGTCCTTGGCCTGGAACACGCCGACGATCTTGACGGCCGCCGGATGGGTCTCACCGATGATCTTGGTCTGGCCCAGCTGGAGGCCCACCACGGAGCGCGCCTCGTCCACGATGCCCACCTCGTACAGCGGGATGCTCGCCCCGTTCCACCGCGTGCTCCCGGTCGTACCCGGCGCCCTGCCCGCGACCCAGGAGACCCGCCTGTCGGCGTCGGACAGCCAGCCGAGGTTGAGGTAGGTGGACCCGCCCGCCCCGTTGACGGGCGTGTCGAACGTCTCGGCGCTCATGTGGCCGGTGCCCGTCCCCGGCGGCGACACGAGCGGCTTCAGCGCGGCGGGGACGAGCCCGCGGAACTCCTTGTCCCTGGAGTCGAACTGGCCGCGCTCGCGCAGATCCTCCTCCGCGCCGTGCGACTCGAACCGCACGGTCAGATCGACCTGCTGGGCCAGCGCCGACCGCAGCGTCCGGCGCAGCGCGTCGTCGAACGAGCCCTGCATCGCCCGCGGCAGGCCCGCGACGAGCAGGCAGGCGCTCAGCGTGAGCACCGACAGCACGGCCACCACGCCCAGGTGCACCCGGGCAAGCAGCAGGGTCTTCACTGATCCTCCAGGACGCGGCCGAGCCCCTGCCTGCGCAGGTTGCGCGCGAGCACGGCGACGATGGCGAACAGGACGGCGGCCACCAGCACCAGCATCACCGCGGTCGCCGCCCACGGGATGTCGAGCACCACGTCGGGGGTGACGGCCGAGGCCTGCCCGGTGAGCACGATGTGCGGCACCACCAGCACGCCGACGACGACCGCGAGCGCGGTGCCCGCCGCCAGCGACAGCCCGATGACGAACGTCTGCTCGATCGCCAGCAGGCCGAACACCTGCCTGAAGCTCACGCCGAGGGCCCGCAGGATGGCGAACTCGCCCATCCGCTCCCTGGCCGCGACCGTGGCGTTGACCAGGAACCCGAGCGCCGCGAACACCAGCGCCGCCAGGAAGCCGAGGATCAGCGCCCCCTGCAGGCCGCTGGCCAGCGGGTCGTCCTGGAGGGTCGCGACCAGTTCGCGCTGGTCGACGGTGGTGACGTCCCATTCGGGCTTGGCCTTGAGCGCCTGGCTCGCGGCGGTGCCGGTGGTGGCGAGCCACCACTCGGTGGCGGGCCTGGGCGGCTGGCCGGCCGCCAGCCCGTGCTCCTGCAGGGCCGCCCAGTCGGCCAGGACGGCGGACTGGTCGGGCGTGGTGGTGGGCATGCGCTCGACCACGCCCGCCACCTTCACCTCGATGATCCTGCGGTCCAGGGTGACCCGGCCGACCTGGCCCGCGTCCAGCTTGAGGGTCTTCGCGAGGTCCGCGGTGAGCACCACGGGCAGCGGCGCGACCCGGGCCGGCGGGAAGGCGGCCACGACGGGGTGCGATCCGGTCGCGCGCAGCGTGGCAGGGGGCGGGGTGAACGGCCGGCCGTCGGCGCTCAGGCCGGTCAGGGAGACGTCCACGCCGCCTTCCTGCGGCGGGTTGGCGATGAGGCCGCGGACCGACAGCGGGTAGGTGATCTTCCCGCTCTGCCCGGCCAGGGCCTTCAGGTCCACGTCCAGCCGGTTGTCGCCCGCCTTCAGCATGCCCAGGGGGAGCTCGCGCCAGACGCCCAGGGCGTCCGCGAGCACCAGCCTGAGCGGGACCCGCCCGCTCGCGCGGACCTCGACCGTCAGCCGCGCGGGACTGCCCGGCACCGTAACCCCGCCGTTCTGGCCGCGCGCCGAGACCAGCGCCCGGCCCAGCTCCGGGACGGGCTGCGCCGACAGGTCGGGACGGAGCTGGAACAGCTCGCCCAGCTTGGCGGCGTCGAGGCCGAGCAGCACGGCGTCCTCGCCGCTCAGCTCGACCTGCCCGCGGAAGGCGGGGGAGGAGGCCGTCACGCCCGGCAGCGCGGCGAACGCGGTGCCGCGCCCGAACGTGCCCAGCTCGGGACCGTCGGGCGGGCCCGACAGCCGCAGGTCCGTGCCCGCCTGGTGTCGGGCCTGGTCGAGCTGCGAGGAACGCCAGGTGGACGCGGTCGCCATCGACACGATCCCGATCGCCACGGCCATGGTCAGCAGCAGCGCCGGCCCCGCGTACTTGAGCGGACGCCTGCTCACCTGCCAGGCCCCCAGCGCCGGCGCCAGCGTCGGGCGCCTGGACGTGATCCGCTCCGCCACCTTGGAGATGCGCGGCACCAGGCGCAGGCCCAGCATGCCGCCGGTCAGCAGCGCCAGCGCGGGCCCCGAGATGATGAGCGGGTCGATCCCGAGGGCGCCGCTCGCGGTGGCGGTGACCGGCGCGCCGTAGTGCTGGAGCTGCCAGATGGCCAGCCCGGCGACGACCAGCAGCGCCAGGTCCGCGCCCGCCCGCTCGACCAGACCGCGCCCGCCGCTGCGCCCGCGCGCCGCCTGCTCCTCGACGTAGGTGCGGCGGGCGCCGGCCAGCGCGGGCAGCACCAGGAGCGCGGCCGAGGCGAGGGCGACGCCGATCGAGACCAGGAACGTCCCGAGATCGGCGTCCGGCGCCAGCCGCACCCCGGACGCCCTGATCCAGGGCAGCGCGTTGACCAGGGCGAGCAGCGGCGGCCCGAGGAACGGCGCGACGACCGCGCACGGGATCGCCACCAGCAGCGCTTCGCCACCCGCCAGGACGGCCAGGCGCACCGTGCCCGCGCCCCGCGAGCGCAGCAGCGCGACCTCCATGCGCCGGTGGTCGGCGAGCAGTCGCGCGGTGAGCATGAGCGCGTACGCGGCGAGCAGCAGCAGCTGCAGCACCGGGATCAGCATCGTGGACCTGGCGACCAGCGCGGCCGTGTCGAGCTGCGACAGGATGTCCGGCAGGCGGCTCTCGGCGGTGCAGGACGGGCAGCCGTTCCGCTTCAGCTCCTCGCGCAGCTGCGCGACCCTGGCCGCGAACGGCCTGAGCTGCTCCGGCGTCAGCGCGCGCAGGTCGGGCACCGAGGTCCAGGTCGCGGTGACGTTCGTGGCGAACCGGGCGAGGAACGTCTCACGCGGCACCATCAGCGGGCCGTAGGTGGTGTAGTCACTCACCGTGACGCCCCTGCTGAGGAGCTGCTCACCGGTCCAGCGGTCGCCGAACGGGTCGTTGAGCTGGAACACGCCCGAGATGCGGACCTTGACCGCCTTGTGATCGAGACGGCCCTCGGTGCTGATCTCCTGGCCCGCCTTGAAGCCGGTGGCGGAGGCCGCCGACAGCGAGATCGCCGCCTCCACGGTGTCGCCGGACGCCTTCGGCCAAGCCCCGGAGACCAGCTTCGCGTGCTGGTCGAGGCCGTCGTAGCTGCCGAACCTGAGCAGTTCGGGGGTCTTCCGGCCCTCCTGGCCGGGCAGCGTGTAGGAGTCGGAGGCGAAGCTCGTCGTGATCGCGGCGGGGGCTCCGGCGTACGCCTTGCCCACCTGGGCGCCCACGGCCTGGTCGAGCCTGGGGAACGTCTCGGACGTGACGGGCGCGGCGATGGTCGCGGCCACCTGCCGCAGCGACGCGGTCTCCATCGTCCGGCGGACGCCGACGTCGGCGATGGACGTGGCGTACATGGTCAGCGCGACCAGCGTGGTCGTGGCCAGCAGGATGGAGCCGAACGCGGCCAGCAACAGCAAAGGCTCGCTGAACGCCCGTTTGACGACCAACGGCCCCCGCATATGACCCCCTTCACCCGTTTAGTGAACTTTTGGGGACGGAGGCGGCCCGGGGCAAGGGATCTTGGTAAGGGGTGACACACCCGAAACGGCGTGGCGATCCGGACGTGATATCGAAACTGTTACACAAACCAGACAAAAACAAGAACGCCGCACCCCGATCAACGGGAGTGCGGCGCCTGGGTGTAGCTGCTACTTGGCGGCCAGCGCGGCGACCTGCTTGGCGATCGCCGACTTGCGGTTGGCGGCCTGGTTCTTGTGGATGACGCCCTTGCTGGCAGCCTTGTCGAGCTGGCGGGCGGCGGCGCGCTGGAACGCCGTGGCCTGCTCGACGTCGCCCTGCTCGGCGGCCTCACGGAACTTGCGGACGGCCGTCTTCAGGGACGACTTGACCGCCTTGTTGCGCTGGCGGGCCTTCTCGTTCTGCTTGTTGCGCTTGATCTGGGACTTGATGTTCGCCACGAAGAAGCCTCGGTGAAAGTCTGGTGATGGATGGGGCGCGCGGGCTCGAGAGAGGGCGCGCCACACGCAGTTGAACAGGATACCAATAACCCAGGTGGCTGCTCAAATCAACGGCCTGGGTCAGGGTTTTGGATAAGCCATTGCGAAGTGTACTCCCGCCAGTCCTCCTCCGTGGCCGCGAAGTCCACGTACAGGGCCAGGCCGAAGCGCTCGCGCGGGCCGTGGTCCGACAGGGCCAGCCTGGCGCCCTGGGCCGCCACGGCGACGCTCTCGGCGTCGTCGGACCAGCTCAGGCCGTGGTCGTGGTAGGCGGGGGCGCCGACGAACAGCGACCTGTCCTGCGGGACGAGGTCCAGCGCCAGGGCGGCCTGCCGTGCGACGTAGCCGCCGTAGAGCGACTGGGAGAGGGTGCCCGAGTCGTACGTCATGATCGCCACCTGGTCGACGCGGTCCACCACCTGCCTGAAGAACCCCTGAGACCAGTACTTGTCGTGGCTGAGCAGCGCCCTGGCGACCGGGCGCATCAGGGGATAGGGCTCGATCTGCGGGGTGGACGTGGAGAGCAGCCCGGTCAGGCGCCTGGTCTGGTCGAGGAGGACGAGGAAGTCCGTGTCGCCGTCGCCGATCGGCTCGAAGTTGTAGTGGACGCCGTCGAAACCGGTGCGCATGATGTCGGCGACGCCGTCCAGGACGTTCTGGCGGGCCTTGGGGTCGTCGAGGTCGAGGCCGTTCTTGACGGCCTGGCCGAGCCAGGCGGAGAGACGGACGCCGGGCAGGTATTTCTTACCCCATTGGACGAAATTTCGGGCGTTGGGGTATTTGGCGGGATCTAGGCGGCCGTCCCACTCGAACGGGCCGGAGTGGACGTACAAGTCCCTGATGCCGGTGGTCCTGAGCCTGGCCGCCAGGCCCTGGAAGTCCTGCTCCGTGCGGCGGCCGTCCACCCACGCGTGGCCGAGCCAGAGCGCGTCGTTGCCCGTGCTCTTCGCCCAGGCCGCCGGGTCACCGGTAAACTGAAGCCGGAGCGCGCCGGCCAGGAGGCCGAGCAGCGCGACTACGACGACCAAGGCAAGCGCGAGCAGGCGCAGGCCGCGGCGGATGACGGTTCGGGCAATCACCCGGGCATGTCACCATGAAAGACGCTTGACCTCAACCCTGTCGAAACGGACTTCGGTGCGCACTCAGCCTGGCCAGACCGACCCCGCGTTGATCCGGAACTTCTGCATCATCGCGCACATCGACCACGGCAAGTCGACCCTTGCCGACCGGATGCTGCAGATCACCGGCGTCGTCGACGACCGCTCCATGCGCGCGCAGTACCTCGACCGGATGGACATCGAGCGCGAACGCGGCATCACGATCAAGTCGCAGGCCGTCCGCCTGCCGTGGGACGGTCACGTCCTCAACATGATCGACACGCCCGGCCACGTCGACTTCACCTACGAGGTGTCGCGGTCGCTGCAGGCGTGTGAGGGCGCGATCCTGCTGGTCGACGCCGCCCAGGGCATCGAGGCGCAGACCCTGGCCAACCTCTACCTGGCCATGAACGCCGACCTGCACATCATCCCGGTGCTCAACAAGATCGACCTGCCGGCCGCGCAGCCGGAGAAGTTCGCCGAGGAGCTCGCGGGGCTGATCGGCTGCGACCCGTCCGACGTCCTGCGCGTGTCGGGCAAGACCGGCGTGGGCGTGCGCGAGCTGCTCGACCACGTCGTCCAGACCGTTCCCGCGCCGGTCGGCGACGCCGACGCGGCCGCCCGCGCGCTGATCTTCGACTCGGTGTACGACACCTACCGCGGCGTCGTGACGTATGTCCGGGTGGTCGACGGCCACCTCGGCAAGCGCGAGCGCATCCTGATGATGTCCACCAACGCCACCCACGAGACCCTCGAGATCGGCGTCATCTCGCCCGAGCCCAAGCCGTCCGAGCTGGGGCTGGGGGTCGGCGAGGTGGGCTACCTGATCACCGGCGTGAAGGACGTCCGCCAGTCGCGCGTCGGCGACACCGTCACCTCGGTCGCCAAGTCCGCGACCCAGATGCTGGCGGGCTACGAGCACCCCAAGCCCATGGTGTTCTCCGGCCTGTACCCGATCGACGGCGACGAGTACCCCGAGCTCCGCGAGGCGCTCGACAAGCTCCAGCTCAACGACGCCGCCCTGGTCTACGAGCCCGAGACCTCGGCCGCGCTCGGCTTCGGCTTCCGCGTCGGCTTCCTCGGGCTGCTGCACATGGAGATCGTCCGCGAGCGGCTGGAGCGCGAGTTCGGCCTGTCGCTGATCTCCACCGCGCCCAACGTCGTCTACCGCGTCGTCATGGAGGACGGTTCCGAGCTGACCGTCACCAACCCGTCGGAATTCCCGTCCGGCGGCAAGATCGCGCAGGTCTTCGAGCCGGTCACCAAGTCCACCATCCTGGCGCCCGCCGAGTTCATCGGCGCCATCATGGAGATCTGCCAGGGGCGCCGCGGCAGCCTCCTCGGCATGGACTACCTCTCCGAAGACCGCGTCGAGATCCGCTACACGCTGCCGCTCGGCGAGATCATCTTCGACTTCTTCGACCAGCTCAAGTCCCGCACCCGCGGCTACGCCTCGCTCGACTACGAGCCCGCGGGCGAGCAGGAGGCCGACCTGGTCAAGGTCGACATCCTGCTTCAGGGCGAGGCGGTCGACGCGTTCAGCGCCATCGTGCACAAGGACAAGGCGTACGCGTACGGCGTCGAGATGGCCAAGAAGCTGCGCGAGCTGATCCCGAGGCAGCAGTTCGAGGTGCCGATCCAGGCGGCGATCGGGGCCCGGGTCATCGCCCGTGAGAACATCCGCGCCATCCGCAAGGACGTCCTGGCCAAGTGCTACGGCGGCGACATCTCGCGTAAGCGGAAGCTGCTGGAGAAGCAGAAGGAAGGCAAGAAGCGGATGAAGATGGTCGGCCGGGTGGAGGTCCCGCAGGAGGCCTTCGTCGCCGCGCTGTCCACGGAGTCGAGCACCGACAAGGCCAAGAAGTAGCTGTTCCGGACGCCCGCGGGGGCGTTCGTCGCCACCGGCCGGACGATTTCCTTTCGTCCGGCCCTTTCTCGTTCCAGCCCTCTCTCGCTCCGAGGCTTTCTGGTGAGAACCCCGATGGCGTCGGGGATTCTGTCGGTGCGGCCCTCTATCTTCGGAACCGAACGCGTGTGCGACTGGAGGGTCTCGTGATTGCTTCTGAGCGATTCGAACGTGCCGCAGTACTGGGGGTCGCGATGGCCGAGGAGACCCGGCGGCTGCTGAGGCTCCACCTGCCCCCGGCCGAGGCGTCCGACGACGGCACCGTGCTGGTCGACGTGCCGTACCCGGATGCTGCCGTCGTCAAGGCGGTGCTCGACGTCGCAGCGGAGTGTTTCGGCGAGCGGGGTGCGTCGGCGGAGGAGTCCCGCCAGGCGGCGCTCGAAGCGCTGTTGCAGCTCGCGGACTTTGACGCGGAATCACAACTGAACACCCCTGCCGCCGCGCACTCACCGCCCACAGGGCTTCGCGGAGACGGCTGAGGCGAGCTCAGGTCGCTGCCAGGCCGTGCCGGTAGGCGTAGCTGACGGCCTGGGCCCGGTCCCTCAGCCGCGCTTTGGCGAAGAGGTTGTTGATGTGTGTCTTGACGGTGGCCTCGGTGACGTAGAGCCGGGCGGCGATCTCCGCGTTCGACAGGCCTTCGGCGATGAGCCGCAGCACCTCGACCTCACGAGGCGTCAACCCGTCGGGAAACGGGCCATCGCCGCCATGGTGCCGGGCGGTCCTGGCAGAGGGGGGCGTCCCGGGGCGGGGTTCGGCGTCCAGAGGCGGGGTGCTCGGGTGGGTGATGGAGTCGAGGAGGCGTCGTTGGACGGCCGGGGCAAGCTGGGCGTCGCCGCGCATGACGGTGGCGACCGCCTTGGCGATCTCGTCGGAGTCGGCGCTCTTGGTGAGGAAGCCGCGCGCTCCCGCACTGAGCGCCGCGAACACCGACTCGTCGTCCGCGTACGTGGTGAGCACCACCACCTGGGTTCCGGGGTACTCGGCCCGGATCCGCCTGGTGGCCTCCACGCCGTCCATGCGCGGCATCCGCAGATCCATCAGCACGACGTCCGGACGCTGCTCGGACACCATCCGGAGCGCGCCTTCACCGTCGCCCGCCGACCCGACGACCTCGATCCCGGGCAGCAGCCCGAGCACCAGCACCAGCCCCTCACGGACCACCGTCTGGTCATCGACCACCACGACCCTGACGTTCGTCACGAGCACCACCGTCGGAGCGGGCGAGCGGATGAACGGGCCGTGCCCGCCTTCTGGCGGTGGGCGGGGGTCACGCCGGAACCTTGAGGTGCACGCGGAAGCCGTTCGGCGTCTCACCGGCCGTCAAGGTGCCTCCCAGGAGTTCGGCGCGTTCGCGCATGCCCATGAGGCCATATCCTCCCCCAGGGGTGCCCGGCGCCGACGCGGCCGGGTTGGTGACCTCCAGGTCGCAGGAGCGGTTGGCGAAGGCGAGGCGGACGTCGGCGGGCTGGCCGGGGGCGTGGCGGCGGACGTTGGTGAGGGCCTCCTGGGCGGTCCGGAGGAGGGTGAGTTCCGTTTCCGGCTGGAGGCGGCGGCGCGTCCCCGTGATGCGCAGCGTGCACGACTGGCCGGTGGCGGTTTCGAAGTCGTCGGCCAGGGTCCGGAGGGCCGACGGGAGCGCGGGCGGGTCCTCGCGAAGGGCCGACACCGCCCTGCGCGCCTCCTCCAGGCCGGACTTCGCCAGGTCGCGCGCCTGGACGACCCTCTCCAGGGCCTCTTCGTTCCGCTCCGCCCGCAGCAGGAGCTTGGCGCCCTCCAGGTGGACGATCTGCGCCGAGAGGGAGTGGGCGAGGATGTCGTGGATCTCCCTGGCGATCCTGGCGCGCTCCGCGAGGACGGCCTCCCGAGCCTGGACCGCCCTGGCCGCGCGGCGCTCCTTGATGGAGTACATCACCAGGAACACCACGCCGATGCTGAAGATCAGGCTGAGGTCGCGGTTCAGTTGGCCGGAGCCTGCGCCCGACGCCAGCAGGCCCGTCGCGGCGAGCACGACGATCGGCAGCGCCTGCGCCAGCCTGTACCGGGCGCCTGCCGCGGCGACGCAGAAGTACAGCACCGCGATGGCGGGGCTCCCCTCCGCCACCGAGTCCAGGACGATCGACAGGACGACGCCGAGGCCGAGGGCGATCAGCTTGACCGGCACGCCGAGCAGCGTGGCCGATGAGAACCTGTTCAGCGACGCCGCCACCCCGTCGACCCACGAGCGCCCAGGCTCCCCTGGCCTCCGTCGCGCAGATGGCCCCGGCTCCACACCACCGTCGAGCGATGGAGCGAAGTTCCCCGGGGTTCCATGAGTTGGTGGGGCGGGGGCCTGGGCGTCCTCTGCCGGGCGGGTGGTTCCGTGTGGGGTGGTGTCCGGAGGTGAGAGACCCGGGACGGGTTGGGGGGACGGGAGTACGGCGACGAGCAGCGTCAGCACCACGGACGCCGTCAGCAGGGTGACCCCGAGGCCCTCGCCCTTGAGGCTCAGCCCTGGGTGGGACCCGCTCTGCGCCACCACGAACACCACGATCGCCCCCAGCCGGAGTACGGTGGTGGCGATCTTGCTCGGTTCGGGGGTCACCTCACGAAGCTATCCTCTGGTCTGGTCTCGCGGGCCAGGGCCCGGCCCCGCCAGGCGACGAGAAGGGCCTGGACCCCCACCGTCAGCCCGATGAAGAACAGGATGCTGCTGGTCGAGGAGGCAAGGCCGAACAGTGTCCCGGCGTAGTAGAGGCCGACGCGGGCGACCACCGAGCCGGCCCACGCCAGCATGGTCCAGCCGGTGGCCTTCGACCAGGTGGCCCCCGCCGCGTCCATCCAGACGCGGACGGTCGCGGCGCGGACCGCTCCCAGGGCGACGGCGGCGACGATCTCGACGACCAGCAGCACGATGCTGATGGTCAGGTGACGGGTGTCGATGAGGGCCCCGTTCACCAGCCCGAGCACGATCATGGCTCCGGCGACGTAGACCAGGCCGTTCCTGGCCGTGGGACGGGTCATCATCTGCCGGTACACGACGAAGGCGGCGGCGAGGAGGATGAGGACGGGGGTCAGAATCGGCTCCATGCCTGAGAAGGTAGGAGCCAGGGGGGTGCCTCCGGATCGGCCCGGGGGTTGAGACGAGGATCTCCACCCTGGGGTGGAGAGCGTGGCGAATATCGGATCGCCGTCCGACGATCTCGCGGTTACCGTCGGGAGCATGCGCATCATCTCGGTCAATGTCGGAACAGCGGTCGACGCGGAGTGGGCGGGCAAACTCGGGCGTACCGCCATCAACAAGACCCCGGTCACCCACCGGGTCGAGGTGCGGGCGAACGGGCTGGCCGGTGACGAGCGCGCGGACCTGGCCAACCACGGCGCCCCCGGCCACGCCGTCTACGCCTACGCCAGGGAGGACTACGACTGGTGGGAGCGGGAACTCGGGCGTGAGGTGCTCGACGGTAGGTTCGGCGAGAACCTGACCGCCTCGGGGCTCGACGTCAACGGCGCGCTGCTCGGCGAACGATGGCGGATCGGCACCGCGCTGCTGGAGGTGAGCGGGCCACGGGTGCCGTGCGTGGTGTTCAGGAACTGGATGGACGAGCCGGGCTGGGTCAACCGGTTCACCCGTGCCGGACGTCCCGGGGCGTATCTGAAGGTCGTCGAGACCGGCGAGCTGGGAGTGGGCGACGAGGTGGAGATCGTGTCGCGTCCCGAGGGGAGCGTGACGGTGGCCCAGTCGTTCCTGGCCTTCCACGGCGACAAGGAGCTGATGCGCCGCGTCGTCGCCCTTCCCGGGCGCGAGAGCTTCTGGGACGAGGCGGCCAGGCGGGTCCTGGGCGCCGGCTCCGATCTGACGCCGACCTGACCGGCCCTGGCAGAGCGCCGGGGGGCGCCCGGGAGCGCACCGAGGGCGGTTGGTGCGAGGCGGTGGGGGGAGGGGGTGGATCGGGTAGTGGGTGGTAGCGGGCAGACTGGAAGGCGTGCCATCCACCCTGCCCGACGGCGAGGCCGCCCCTCAGTCCGGCGAGTTGCCCGAGAGCGCGTTGCGCGGTCTCGGTGAGCGCCCGTTCGGCTTCTACGTGCACGTCCCGTTCTGCGTGACGCGCTGCGGCTACTGCGACTTCAACACCTACACCGCCGCCGAGCTGGGCCCCGGCGCGTCGCAACGCGACTACGCCGACACCGCGATCGAGGAGGTGCGGCTGGCCCGCCGCGTCCTGGGCGACGTGGACCTCCCCGTGGAGACGGTCTTCTTCGGCGGCGGCACCCCGACGCTCCTGCCCGCCGCCGACCTCGGCCGCATCCTGCGCGCCATCGACACCGAGTTCGGGCTGCGCCCCGGGGCGGAGGTGACCACGGAGGCCAATCCCGAGTCGGTCGATCCCGCCTACCTCGACGGTCTGCTGGAAGCGGGGTTCAACCGGGTCAGCTTCGGCATGCAGAGCGCCCGCGAGCACGTCCTCAAGGTCCTCGACCGCCGGCACACCCCCGGACGGGCGGCGCAGGCCGTTCAGGAGGCGAAGAAGGTCGGGTTCGGGCACGTCAACCTCGACCTGATCTACAGCACGCCGGGCGAGTCCGACGACGACTGGCGGGCCACGCTGGACGCCGCGATCGCCGCCGAGCCCGACCACGTCTCCGCGTACTCGCTGATCGTGGAGGAAGGCACCCGGCTCGCCGCCAGGATCAGGCGCGGCGAGCTGCCCATGCCCGACGACGACGTGGCCGCCGACCGCTACCAGATCGCCGACTCCATGCTGGGGGCGGCCGGTTTCCGCTGGTACGAGGTGTCGAACTGGGCGACGTCCGACGAGGCCAGATGCCGGCACAACCTGCTCTACTGGACCGGCGGCGACTGGTGGGCAGCCGGGCCGGGCGCGCACAGCCACGTCGGCGGCACCCGCTGGTGGAACGTCAAGCATCCGGCCGCGTACGCGCAGCGCCTGGCCGCGGGCACCTCGCCCGCGCACGCGCGCGAGGTGCTCGCCGGCGAGGACCGCGACGTCGAGCGGTTGATGCTGGAGCTGCGGCTGGCGTCCGGCTATCCGCTCGCCGGCGTCGCCCCGGGCGCCCGGGCGGCCGTCGCCGCCGCTCTCGGCAACGGGCTGCTGGAGACGGAGCCGTTCAAGGCGGGACGGATGGTGCTCACCCTGAAGGGGCGGCTGCTCGCCGACGCGCTGGTGCGCGACCTCGTCACGTGATCAGGCGGATGGCGATCGGGTAGCGGTAGTTCTCGCCGCGGTTGGCGGCGAGCGCGGCCTGGATGTGGAAGATCAGCGACACGATCCAGACGATCGGCAGCAGGATGAGGCCGATCAGGACGATCGTCAGGACTCCGGCGATCAGGTAGCCGATGAACATCGTGATCTGGAAGTTCAGGGCCTCCGCCGCCTGGTCCCGGACGTAGGGGGACTCGTCCTTCTTCATCAGGTAGATGATCAGCGGGCCGACCCAGGAGACGACCAGGCCGAGCAGGTGGGCCAGCATCGCCATCATGGTGTCGTCGCTGCCGGGGCGCGGGCCGTACCTGCCGGGCACGTGCGGCTCCTGCCGCGGTGCCCCGTAACCGTAGCCGGGCGGCGGAGTGGGCTGCCCGTAGGCGTGATCAGCCGGGGCCCCGTAACCGGCCCCCGGACCGTAATCGGGCTGCTGGCCATAGCCGGGCTGCCCGCCGTAACCGGGCTGCCGGCCGTACTGAGGGCCGGAGGGGGGCGGATACTGCGGCCCGGACGGGGGCCCGTACTGGGGACCGGACGGGGGCCCGTACTGAGGGCCCGAGGGCGAGGCGGGCGGGATGTCCGAGGGCTTGACGCGCCGCGTGGCGTCGTCGTCGGGCGGCGGGTGCGGCTGGTCCTGGCTCATGTTGCCTCCGTGACGAAGTCGATCAGTTCCTCGACCCGCCCGAGCAGGTCGGGCTCGAGGTCGGTGTACGTCGAGACGGAGCCGAGGATGCGCCTCCACGCGTCGGCCGGCTCCACGCCCCAGCCCAGGGCGGCGATCACGCCCTCCTTCCAGGGCAGGCCGCGCGGCACGTCCGGCCAGGCCGGGATGCCCAGCACCGACGGCTTGACCGCCTGCCACACGTCCACGTACGGATGGCCGACCACGAGCACGTGCGGCGAGGTGACCTGGGCGGCGATCCGGCTCTCCTTGGACCCGGGCACCAGGTGGTCGACCAGCACGCCGAGCCGTCGCCCCGGCTCGGGTCCGAACTCGGCGACGATCGCGGGTAGGTCGTCGACGCCCTCCAGGTACTCGACCACGACCCCCTCCACCCGCAGGTCGTGGCCCCAGATCCGTTCCACCAGCGCGGCGTCGTGCACGCCTTCCACGTAGATCCGGCTCTCCCTGGCGACGCGTGCGCGCAGCCCTTCGACCGCGATCGAGCCCGACGCGCTCCGCCGTGGCGCCCTGGCCGCGGCGGCGGGCCGGACCAGCGTCACGACCTGGCCTTCGAGCAGGAAGGCGGCGGGCGCGAGCGGGAACAGGCGGCGCTTGCCGAACCGGTCCTCCAGCGTGACGGCCTCCTTGTCGCACGACACCACGGCCCCGCAGAAGCCGCTGTCGGCGTCTTCGACGACCAGGTCCAGTTCGGCGGGCACCTGCGGGATCTTCCCCTTGCCCGGTCGCCGCCAGTTCCCCGCGAGAACGTCTCCCTCGTACACACGGGGACCGTAGCAAATCACCCGCTGACCGCAAGGCGCTTGCGGTGGCTGCCGCGCCGCATGAGCACGACGACCGTCACGATGATCGCGGCCAGCACTCCCAGCCCCGGGATGAGCAGCAGCGCGGCGACCCCGCCCACCATGCCGCCCGCGGCGGAGGTCAGCTCGCGGCCCACGCCGAACTTCACGTCCGCCTGCTCCTGGGTGACGCAGAGGAGCTTGTAGTCGCCCTTGGCGGGCGCGTTGACGACCAGGATGAGCTCCCAGACGTCGCCGTCGTTCGTCACCGTCTGGTTGATCGGCGTGTTGGCCAGCTTGGCCTGCCCGGGGCCGCCGGAGATGCGGCACTCGTAGTGCACCTGGGAGGCGCTGGCGAGGTAGATCGCGGGCTTGTCGGCGGGGTCGACGGTGACGGTGACGTCCTGGCCGGCCGCGAACGTCTTGGACGGTGCGGCGCTCGTCACGGAGCCCAGGACGCCGGCGGCGAACAGGACCACGCCGACCACGCCGCAGATGACCGCGACACCCCAGCCCAGTGCGATCCACCACAGGCGCGGCCTGATCTGCTTGGGGTCCACGGGGGGCGGGAACTGATAGGGCTGGCCGTACGGGGGCGGCGGCGGGTACTGCGGCTGGCCGTAAGGAGGGCCGTATGGAGGCTGCCCGAACTGGGGAGGTTGCCCGAACTGAGGAGGTTGACCGGGGTAGGAGGGACCCTGGCCGGGCGGCGGCCCGAAGGTCGGGGGCTGGGAATTGTCGGTCATGTCCGCAAGTGTGATGCCTGTCGCTTGGAACTGACTAGCAGGACGTTGGACGCCTGTGTCATCGCGCCTGGTGACCAGGAGCCGTACACTTGGCACTCGGGAACACAGAGTGCTAGATCTGTCGTTCCCGAAGGAAGAGGCAGGGAGGTGAGCACGTGCTCGATGATCGGAAGCTGGCGGTGCTCCGCGCCATTGTCGAGGATTACGTGTCCACCAACGAACCGGTGGGCTCCAAGGCGCTGGCCGAGCGCCACAACCTCAAGGTCTCCCCGGCGACGGTCAGGAACGACATGGCCGCGCTGGAGGAGGAGGGGTACATCACCCAGCCGCACACCAGTGCGGGCCGCGTCCCGACGGACAAGGGCTACCGCCTGTTCGTCGACCGGCTGTCACAGGTGAAGCCGCTGTCCGGGGCGGAGCGCAGGGCGATCGAGACGTTCCTGGCGGGCGCGGTCGACCTCGACGACGTGGTGACCCGCACGGTGCGGCTGCTCGCGCAGCTCACCAGGCAGGTCGCGGTCGTGCAGTACCCCACCCTGACCCGTTCCACGGTACGGCACGTCGAGCTGGTCCCCCTGAACGAGCGGCGGGTCATGCTCGTTCTGATCACCAACACCGGCCGCGTCGAGCAGCGGGTGATCGAGCTGCCCGAGGTGGTGGAGGACACCCGCGTCGCGCACCTGCGCGCGGTCCTCAACGCCTGCCTCGACGGCTGCGGCCTGAGCAACGTGCCCGAGCAGATCGCCGACCTGCCCGAGCGGCTGCCCGTCGAGGACCGTCCTGTGGTGGCGACGATCCTGTCGGTGCTGCTGGAGACGCTGGTCGAACGCCACGACGAGAAGATCGTGTTCGCGGGCGCGGCGAACCTGGCCGGGGCCGACTTCACCGTCGGCCTGCGCGACGTGCTCGAAGCGCTGGAGGAGCAGGTCGTGCTCATGCGGCTGCTCGGCGAGACTTCCACAGACACACCGTCCGCGCTCACCGTGCGCATCGGGTCGGAGAACCCGTATCTACGGGGCACGTCCATCGTCGCGACCGGATACGGTTCCGGTGACAATCAACTGGCCCGGCTCGGCGTGCTGGGTCCCACGAGGATGGACTACCCCGTGACGATGGGCGCCGTGCGCGCGGTGGCACGCTACGTCAGCCAGATCCTGGCTGCATCTTAAGAGGTCGATAAGTGGCAAACAGCGACTACTACGCCACCCTCGGGGTGCGCCGTGACGCCAGTCAGGACGAGATCAAGAAGGCCTACCGCAGGCTGGCCCGCGAACTGCACCCCGACGTGAACCCCGATCCCGAGACCCAGGAACGGTTCAAGGAGATCACGCAGGCCTACGAGGTGCTGTCCGACCCGAACAAGCGCCAGATGTACGACCTGGGCGGCGACCCCTTCGGCGGCGCCGGGGCGGGCGCGGGGGCAGGCGGCTTCGGCGCCGGCTTCCCGTTCAGCGACATCATGGACGCCTTCTTCGGCACGGCCGGAGCCACCCGCGGCCCCCGCACGAGAGCCCGCAGGGGCAGGAACGCGACCATCCGCGTCGAGCTCGACCTGCGCGAGACCGCCTTCGGCACCACCCGCGAGCTGGTCGTCGACACGGCCGTGCGCTGTGAGGTCTGCCAGGGCGCGGGCGCCGCGCCCGGCACCCACCCCGACACCTGCGACATGTGCTCGGGGCGCGGCGAGATCTCCCAGGTCACCCGGTCGTTCCTGGGCCAGGTGATGACGTCGCGGCCGTGCCCCCAGTGCGGCGGTTTCGGCACCATCATCCGCCACCCCTGCCAGGAGTGCTCGGGCGACGGGCGCGTCCGCACCCGGCGTACGATCAAGGTCCGCATCCCCGCGGGCGTCGAGGACGGCACGCACATCCAGCTCGCCGGGGAGGGTGAGGTCGGCCCCGGTGGCGGCCCGCCCGGAGACCTGTTCCTCGAGATCGTCGAGCGCGCGCACGAGATCTTCGAGCGGCGCGGCGACGACCTGCACTGCACGGTGCAGATCCCGATGACGGCCGCCGCGCTCGGCACCATCCTCGCGGTCGAGACCCTCGACGGCTCGGAGGAGATCGACGTCCGGCCGGGAACCCAGGCGGGTCAGGTCATCACCATGTACGGGCGTGGCGTGCAGCGGCTCAACGAGTCGGGCCGTGGCGACCTGCTGATCCACGTCAACGTCGAGACCCCGATGCGCCTCGACCAGGCGCAGGAGGAGCTGCTGCGCGAGCTGGCCAAGCAGCGCGGCGAGGAGCGCCCGCCCGGCAAGTTCGCCCCCGGCCAGCAGGGCTTCTTCTCGCGGTTGCGCGACGCCTTCAACGGGAGGTGACCCCGTCGAGGAGCGCCGCGATGGCCTCCTTGACCGACTCCCCGTCGCGGGCGTCGCAGTCGACGAACGGCACGTCGGAGGCGACGCCCAGGGCCTCGCGCACCTCGTCCAGGTCGAACCGCGCGGCCCCGTCGAAGTTGTTGACGGCCACCGCGAACGCCATCCCGCGCTCCTCGAAGAAGTCGACGGCCGGGAAGCACTGCTCGATCCGGCGCGTGTCGACCAGCACGACCGCGCCGAGCGCGCCGTGCACCAGGTCGTCCCAGAGGAAGGCGAAGCGGGCCTGACCGGGGGTGCCGAACAGGTAGAGCACGACGCCGTTGCGGAGGGTGAGCCGGCCGAAGTCGAAGGCGACGGTCGTCGCGGCCTTCCGGTCCACGCCGAACAGGCACTCGGCGGCGGCGGTGGTGATGGCCGCCTCGGCGGTGACCGGTTCGACCTCGGAGACCGCGCCCACGAACGTGGTCTTGCCGACGCCGAAGCCGCCCGCGACCACGATCTTCGCCGACCGCGCGGCCGGCGGGTCAGCCCGCGACACCACGGACCGCCCTCTTCGCCGGTGGCCGGCTCACCATGGCAGCGTGTTCTTCAGCGACGCGACGAGCTGCGGCGTCAGCACCCCGCCGACCCGTTCGCACAGCACGGCCATCTCGTGGCCGATGCGCCCAAGGTCGCAGTTCGCGTCGGCGAGCACGCCCAGGCAGCTGCCGTCGGAGATCACCGAGACCAGCAGGAACCCCTTGTTCATCTCGACCATGACCAGCTTCAGCCCGGCCATGCTGTACCTGCGGGAAGCGCTCCTCGACAGGCTCGACAGGCCCGACACGATGGCCGCGAGCTGCTCGCCGCCCTCCCTGCCCAGCCCCTCTGACACCGCCATGAGCAGCCCGTCGGAAGAGACCGCGACAGCGTCGGTGACGCCGTCGGTGCCCTTCACGAAGTTCGCGAGCAGCCAGTTGAAGTTCTGCGCCTCCGTGCTCACGGGCATGCGGAGTCCTCCTCTTCCCTCTCGCGGGCGGCCTGCCGCTCTCCCTCGCGCACACCTGCCCTGAACGTGTTGAGCATGGTCCTGACGCGCTCGGGCGAGCGTCCCGCCGCCTGCTCCGCCGGCCCGCAGTGGGCGAACTCCTCCGCACGGCGGCGCCCGCGCCTCCTGGGTTTCCGGCGGACCAGGCCGTTCGCGGTGGTCGCCGGCGCCGCGTCCTGCTCGGCCGCCAGCAGCCCCTCGGGCAGCACGACCCGCGCGGTGACGCCGCTCAGCGGCGACTCGTGCAGCCACACCCGGACGCCGAGCCGCTCGGCCAGCCTGCCGACCACGTAGTGGCCGAGGTAACGGGTCGGAGCCACCAGGAAGCTCCGCTCGCCGCGCAGCCTGGCGTTGGCCTTGGCCAGCTCGTCCGCCGACATGCCGACGCCCTGGTCGATGATGGCGACGTGGTACTCGCCCGCGTCGGCGCGTCCCTGGATCTCCACCTGCGCGCCGGGCGGCGAGAACGCCAGCGCGTTCTCCACCAGCTCGGCCACCAGGTGCGCGACCTCCGCCACCACGGCGCCCCTGACCAGCGCGTCGTCGATCCGGCACAGCATGACCCGGCGGTAGTCCTCGACCTCCGCCACGGCCGAGCGCAGCACGTCGCCCACCGCGACGGGCTCCGACGAGCGGCGCGGCCCGTGCTCTCCCACCAGCACCAGCAGACTCTCGGCGTTCCTGCGCATCCGGGTGGCCAGGTGGTCGAGCTCGAACAGGCAGGCCAGCGCGTCGGGGTCGGACTCCTCGCGCTCCAGCGCGCTGATGAAGCCGAGCTGGCGGCGCAGCAGGGTCTGGTTGCGGTGCCCCAGGTTGGCCAGCGACTCGGCGGTGTTGCGGCGCAGCTGCGTCTGCTCGGCGGCGAGCCGCACCGCGGTCGCGTGCACGTTCCGCAGCGCGCCCGCCACCTCGGCGAACTCGTCGTCGCGGCTGTCGAGGGGGGAGTCGAAGGTGAGCTGCGCGGGCTCGGCGCCGTCGTCGGCCTGGACGCGGGCGACGGCCTCGGGCAGGCGCCGCTCGGCCACCTCGTGGGCGTCGCCGATGAGCTGGCGCAGCGGGCGCAGGATCGACCGGGACGTCGCCACGCCGAGCACCACCGCGCCCGCGAGCAGCGCCGTGACCAGCACGCCGAACGCCGCCAGGCGGTGGGTGGCGCGGTCCGTCAGGCTCGCCGCCAGGGCGCGCACGTCGTCGCCGACGGCCCGCTGCACGCCGCGCAGGCCGTCGATGTAGGCGGTGATCGCGGCATACCAGGAGCGGGAGCTCAGGTGGAGCTGCTGGCCGCGCGAGCCCGCGATGGCCTTCAGCTCCATGGTCGCCGTGGTGGTGGCGGGCACGTCCTGCTGCACGCGGCTCAGCGCGGCGATCTCCTTCTGGGTGGCCAGGCGCCGGAACCGGTCGAACGCGGCCACCTTGGCGGCGCGGGTCTCCAGGAAGCGCACGTACTCCTCGGTGCTGAACGACCCGGCGGCGAACGCGCCGGTGACGGTGGCGCGCTCCTGGCCGGTCGCCTCCTTGGCCCGGCTGAGGGCTTCCAGCGCCTGGAGGCCGCGCAGCAGAGCCGGGTCGCTGCGGCCGACGTCCACCGAGAAGGACGCGTCGATGATCGCGCCGATCGCGGCCGTGAAGTAGGCGAAGCACTCCTGGCCGGTCGCGTTCCCGGTGTCGGCGGCGGCCCGGGTGGCGGTCAGCGCCGCCAGCCGTCCGAGCGCGGCGCGCAGATCGGCCGCGCCGGGCGCGCCGCGTGCGGCGGGGGTGGACAGCAGGGCGTCGAGCGCCGTCCACGCCTTGTCGGTGACGCGCCGCTGCACCGCCAGGTCCGGTTGGAAGCGCTTCTCGCCGCCGACCAGGCCCGCCGTCAGCCCGCGCTCGCGCTGGAGGGAGTGCACCAGGTCCTGGGCGGAGAGCAGCAGGTCGACGTGGCGGGCGGCCGCGTACACGTCGGCCCTGGCCCTCAGCTGGGCCGCCGCCCCTGCCCCTGCCAGGCAGATCATCAGGACCGTGGGGACGGCGAGCAGCACCGTGAGCCGGGCCCTGATGGTGCGGGGCCAGCGCGGCCGGCGGCCGGTGCCGGCCGGGGGGCTGGCAGGGGGAACGGTCATCGGTCCGACCCCTCGTAAAGTGACGTGAGAGACGTGCGATTGCGAACGCCACCGTATGCGCTACGTGTTCGCCCTGCTACCCGTTGTGAGAATCTGAGAGGGTGATCGCCGGTGACCGTGCCGGTTTTCCTGGCCGACGACCTGGCCGACCTGGCAGCGGCCGAGCTGGTCCTCGGCGGCCCCGAGGGGCGGCACGCCGCCGCCGTGCGGCGCCTGCGGGCGGGCGAGCGGGTCGACCTGACCGACGGCGCGGGCACGGTCGCCGAGTGCGTGGTGCGCGAGGTGCTGAAGGACTCGCTCAGGCTGGACGTGCTCGCCCGCCACGAGGTGCCCGCGCCCACGCCGCGGCTGGTCGTCGTCCAGGGGCTGCCGAAGGGCGACAGAGGCGAGCTGGCGGTGGAGATGATGACCGAGGCGGGCGTGGACGTGATCGTCCCCTGGTCGGCCGCGCGCAGCATCACCCAGTGGAAGGGCGACAGGGCGGCCAAGGCGCTGGGCAGGTGGCGGTCCACGGCACGGGAGGCGGGCAAGCAGGCCCGCAGGTTCCACCTGCCCGAGGTGGCCGAGCTCGCGTCCACCGCCCGGGTGGAGGCGCTGCTGGCGGAGGCGGCGCTCGGGCTGGTGCTGCACGAGGAGGCGGAGCGGTCGCTGTCGGGGGCGGAGCTGCCGGTCAGCGGCGACATCGTGATGGTGGTGGGGCCCGAGGGCGGGGTCTCCGAGGAGGAGCTGGCCAGGTTCACGGCGGCGAAGGCGCTGCCGGTCCTGCTGGGGCCCACGGTGCTGCGGACCTCGACGGCCGGGGTGGTGGCGGCGGCCGTGCTGCTCACCAGGAGCGGGCGGTGGTGACGCCTCAGGCGGTCACGGCGTGGCCTGCGGGACGGCCTGCCGGGTGACGATCAGCGGGTTGACGACGTCGCTCGGCGTGGGCGCCGGATCGGTGGGCGGGCACTCCTCGACCGGGCAGGGGCCGGTGGGCGCGCCGGTCTCCGAGACCGACGTCGAGGGAGTCGGCGTCGCGGTGGGCGTGGGGGTGGGGGTCTGCTCCGCGGGGCAGTCGTCGGGCGGCTGCTCCTGCGTGGACGTCGGGCAGTGGGTGGGGGTCGGCTTGGGCGACGGCTTGCTGGTCGACCTGGCCGTCTCCGACGCCTCGGGCGGCGCGCTGGTGTGCGGGTCGGGCACGACCACGATCGGAGGGTCCTGGCTGGGCGGCTCCGTGGGGCGCGGCGAGCGCGGGTTGCTGGTCGAGGAGTTGGCGGGCGGCTTGGAGGTGCTGTTGACGTCCTGGATGGTGGACTGGAGGTTGGTGCGCAGTTCGGGGACGACCATCACGATCGTCCCCGCGACCAGCACCGCGCTGGCGGCGGCCGCGCCGGCCCGCCACCAGAACAGGTTGCGCGCCCCGCGCCGCTCGATGCGGGCGCGGATGATCTCCAGCCCCTCCGGCGACGGCACGACCGTGTCCGCCTCCGCGCGGAGGGCACGGCGCAGCAGATCGCCGTGCTCGTCGGGGGACTGGGTCATGACATCTTCTCCAGGACGGACCGCAGAGCGGCCATGCCGCGCGCCGTGTGGCTCTTGACCGCGCCTTTGCTGATGCCCATGGCGTGGGCGATCTCAGCCTCTGACAGATCACCGTAGTAACGAAGGACGAGTGCCTCTCTCTGGCGTGCGGGCAGGGCGCGTAACGCCTCGATGACGGCGGAGCGTTCGAGCTCGCCGATGGCGCCGTTCTCGGCGCTCGGCGCGTCGGGCAGGCCCTTGGGGGCGTACTTCTCGACGACCGCGCGGTGACGCAGCACGGAACGGGACCGGTTGACGACGGATTGACGCAGGTAGGCGAGTGCTTTGTCGGGATCACGCAGTCTACGCCACGCGCCATGGATGGCGACGAACGCGTCCTGCACGACTTCCTCCGCGGTTGCTATGTCGCGTACCAGCAACACAGCGAGACGCACCAGTGACCGAAAGTGCGCGCTGTACAGCGCGGTAACGGCCATGTCGGCGTCCCACCCGACCGGCACCGCCCCCATCGACCTGTCGGCCAGAAGGGTTTCGGTGGTCACATCTGTGGGACGCTCGGCCTTCCCAGAGGGTTTACGCTCTTCCGGTTCCTTAGGGGGCATTACCCAGTCGTGTCCTCGCCAGGTGACGACCTCTGACCGTGAATCGTCCTGTTTTGCTGAAGTCTCACTCACACCCTAACCTCGGGGATCTTCCCACGCACGACACGGCGGATTACCGATTCGCAACGGACACAGGCGATCCGGGAGCGGTCCAAGATCGGTCAGGGGGTCGGCGGGTAGGGTGCTGTCGTGACCGACTGCCTCTTCTGCAAGATCGTGGCCAAGGAGATCCCGGCCGAGATCGTCCTGGAGACCGACAGGGCACTGGCGTTCCGCGACGTCAACCCGCAGGCTCCCACGCACGTGCTGGTCGTCCCGAAGGAGCATCACGCCGACGCGGCCGCCCTGGCCGCGGCCGACGACGGGCTCGCCGACGACGTGCTCAAGGCCGCGCACGCGGTGGCCGTCCAGGAGGGCACGGCCGAGCCCGGCTACCGGGTGGTCTTCAACACCGGCCCCGCCGCCGGGCAGACGGTCTTCCACGTGCACGCGCACGTTCTGGGCGGGCGGGCCCTGGAGTGGCCGCCGGGGTGATATTGACGCGAGCGAGCAGCCTGGTGGCGGCTACGATGAGGGCGAGAAGTACACCCGAATCGAGACCGGGAGGCATCAGGCCGCTGGCCTGCCCATGTCCGAACTACATGAATCACGACGGATGGCGCCGCCTTCGCGTACCCAAGCCAAGGTGCTCATTCCGGACGAATACCCGATGGTCAGCCTCCTGGGCTCCCGTGACGAGCTGCTGCGCGTCATCGAGAGCGCCTTCAAGGCCGACATCCACGTGCGCGGCAACGAGATCACCGTCACCGGCAGCCCCGACGAGAGCGGCACCGTGGTGCGCCTGTTCGAGGAGCTGGTGGAGGTGCTGCGCAGCGGAGGCGACCTGACCCCCGACGCGGTCGAGCGGAGCATCGCCATGCTGCGCATGACCTCCGACCGCCCGGCCGAAGTGCTCTCGCTCGACATCCTCTCCTCGCGCGGACGCACGATCAGGCCCAAGACGGTCAACCAGAAGCGCTACGTCGACGCCATCGACAAGCACACGGTCGTGTTCGGCATCGGCCCCGCGGGCACCGGCAAGACCTACCTCGCGATGGCCAAGGCGGTGCGCGCGCTGCAGGAGAAGCGGGTCAACCGGATCATCCTGACCCGTCCCGCGGTCGAGGCCGGAGAGCGGCTCGGCTTCCTGCCCGGCACCCTCTACGAGAAGATCGACCCCTACCTCCGCCCCCTGTACGACGCGCTGCACGACATGGTCGACCCCGACTCGATCCCGAAGCTGATGGCGGCGGGCACGATCGAGGTCGCGCCGCTGGCGTACATGCGCGGGCGCACGCTGAACGACGCCTTCATCATCCTCGACGAGGCGCAGAACTCCTCCGCCGAGCAGATGAAGATGTTCCTCACCCGGCTCGGCTTCAACTCCAAGATCGTCGTGACGGGCGACGTCACGCAGGTCGACCTGCCGAACGGCACGGTCAGCGGCCTGCGGGTGGTGCAGGAGATCCTCGACGGCATCCCCGACATCCACTTCTCCCTGCTGTCGAGCGCCGACGTGGTCCGGCACAAGCTGGTCAGCGCGATCGTCGACGCCTACGGCCGTTACGACGCCCTACAGGAACCCAAGCAGATCCAGCACCGGGGTAAGCGGCGATGAGCATCGAGATCAACAACGAGTCGGGCGTCGAGGTCGACGAGGAGAACCTCGCTCATCTCGCCGCCCACGTGCTCGGCGAGATGGGCATCAACCCGCTCGCCGAGCTGTCCATCGTGGTCGTCGACGAGGCCGCCATGGCCGAGCTGCACGAGAAGTGGATGGGCGAGCCCGGCCCTACCGACGTGCTCGCCTTCCCGATGGACGAGCTGCGTCCAGGCGGCGGCGCGCGCGGCGACGCCGAGGCCCCCGCCGACCCGGCGCTCCTCGGCGACGTGGTGCTCTGCCCGCAGGTCGCCACCAGGCAGGCGGCGGAGGCCGGGCACAGCGCCCAGGACGAACTCGAGCTGCTCTGCACGCACGGCATCCTGCACCTGCTCGGCTACGACCACGCCGAGCCGGAGGAGCACAAGGAGATGTTCGGCCTGCAGGGCCAGCTGCTCGAGTCGTGGCAGGAGGTGCGCAACTCGCGGTGAACGCCTGGTTGCCCCTGGCCATCGTCCTCGTGGTGATAGGTGGCCTGATCGCCAGTGCGGAAACGGCGCTGACGCGAATCTCCAGGGTGCGTGCCGAGGAGTTCGTCAGGGAGGGCAGGCGGGGCGCGCAGCGCCTGCAGGCCATCGTGACCGACCCGCCGCGCTACCTCAACCTGCTCCTCCTGCTCAGGCTGAGCTGCGAGCTGGTCGCCACGGTGATCACCACGCTGCTCCTCATCGACCAGATGGGCGACCAGGGCTGGGCCTACGTGACGGCCGCCGCCGTGATGATCGTCGTCAGCTATGTGATCGTCGGCGTGTCACCGCGTACGCTCGGCCGCCAGCACGCCGAGCCCATCGCCCTGGCCGGCGCCCCCATCGTGTCCGGGCTGACCCGCATCTTCGGGCCGCTGCCCAAGCTGCTCATCCTGCTCGGCAACGCCCTCACCCCCGGCAAGGGCTTCCGTGAGGGCCCGTTCACCTCCGAGGCCGAGCTGCGCGACCTGGTGGACCTGGCGGAGGAGCGCCGGGTGATCGAGCCCGACGAGCGCGAGATGATCCACTCGGTCTTCGAGCTGGGCGACACGCTGGTGCGCGAGGTCATGGTGCCGCGCACCGACATGGTCTTCATCGAGCGGGGCAAGACCCTCAGCCAGGCGCTCTCGCTGGCGCTGCGCAGCGGCTTCTCCCGCATCCCCGTCGTGGGCGAGAACGAGGACGACGTCATCGGCATCGCCTACCTGAAGGACATCACCCGCCGGGTGCACGAGTCCGGCGAGGACGGAGGCAGGGAGAAGATCGAGTCGACCATGCGTCCGGCCGCGTACGTGCCGGAGAGCAAGCCGATCGACCAGCTCCTGCGCGAGATGCAGGCCCGGCAGATCCACATGGCGATCGTCATCGACGAGTACGGCGGCACGGCCGGGCTGGTGACGATCGAGGACGTCCTGGAGGAGATCGTCGGCGAGATCACCGACGAGTACGACCAGGAGGCGCCCCGCGTCGAGGCGATGTCCGACGGCGCGCTGCGCGTGACGGCCCGGATGCCGGTCGACGAGCTGGCCGAGCTGTTCGACACCGAGATCGAGGTCGACGACGTCGAGACGGTCGGCGGGCTGCTGGCGCACGCCCTCGGCCGGGTCCCGATCGCGGGCTCCGAGGCCGAGGTGGCCGGGCTGAAGCTGACCGCCGAGAGCCTCGCGGGGCGTCGCAACCGCATCAGCACCGTGGTGGTCCGCCACGTCAAGCAGGACGAGGACGACCAGGCCGCGTTCCCCGCCGAGCAGGAATGACGCGGTTTGTGGTGATACGCCGCAAGTGTTCTACAAGTCGGTTGCAAGCGCGGTCGGGCAGTCTCTTCCTCGACGCCCCAGTGCGGTGGGCGTCACGAGGAGGCACCCGACGCCGGGTGGGGTTCGCGGCGGAACGGTGCCCCTGGGGGGACGGCAACGTCTCGGTCAGCTAGCCGGCCGTGACGTTGTTCGGCGTAAAGGGTGCTCTCGTCCGGAAAGCCGGACGAGAGCACCCTTTAGGGTTATTGGGCTCTTCAGAGGATTGCCGTATTCGGCGCATGGGGAGGCTGCGGTCCAGGGGGAATCATGAAACGCGGACTGCGGATCATCACCATCGCCTGCGTACTCCTGGCCGGAGGGGTGGCCGGGTGCGGCGGCGGGAAGGTACGAAGCGGCACCGACGCGCAGGCGACGGCGCGGCTGCGACAGCTCCTGGCCAAGGAGCCACGGCTGCCCGACGGCTTCTCGACCCGGCCCGACCAGGCGTGGCGGATGCCGTTCAAGCCGCACGACCGCAACTGCCGGACCGTCCTGCAGGCGGCAGGAGGGGGTGCGCCCAAGCGGGCGCTGACCGCCCAGGCCGCGGCCAGCTACCAGGGCGACGGGCTCGGCGAGCAGGCCGCGGTGGGGCTGGCCCAGTACGCCGGATCGGAGGCGTCGGACCACATCGACGACCTCAGCAGGGCCCTGGACGCCTGCAGGACGGTCCGCGCGGGCGACGGCACCGACCTGACCCTGCGCGAGCTGCCGATGAAGGACGTGGGCGACGAGACGGTCGCCGCCGAGCTGCGCGGACGCCTCAACGGCTACCCGTACGCGCTGGACGTGGTGCTCGCCCGCTCGGGCGACACGCTGGTGTCGATCGTCCACACCGGCCTGTCGACGGTCGATTCGCACCGGACGCGGCAGTTGCTCAACGCGGTCGTCGGAATGGCCAGCGCCTAACCTTGGTGTCGTGAACCCTGAAGACAGCAAGCTCATCACCCTGGCCCGCTCCGCTCGGGCACGCAACGCCACCGCGGAGGGCGCGGCCGTCCGCGACGAGACCGGGCGCACCTACGCGGCGACCGACGTCGCCCTCGCCTCGCTCATGCTCTCGGCCGTCCAGGTCGCGGTGGCCATGGCGGTCTCCAGCGGCGCGCAGTCGCTGGAGGCGGCGGCGCTCGTGACGGCCGGCGAGGGGCCGTCGGCCGCGGACGAGGCGGTCGCGGCCGAGCTGGGCGTCAAGGCGCTGCTCGTGGCCGGCCCCGACGGCACGCCGCGGAACTGACGGGGCTCGCATGGCGATGTCGCCGTTCCTGGCCGAACTGCGGGCCAAGGTCGGAACCGACCTGCTGATGCTGCCGTCCGTGTGCGGCTGCGTGTTCGACGCGTCCGGGAGGCTGCTGGTGGCCCGGCACGGCGACGCCGGGGTGTGGGCGGCGCCGGGAGGCGGCGTCGACCCCGACGAGCGCCCCCAGGACGCCGTGGTCAGAGAGCTGCGGGAGGAGCTCGCCATCGACGTCGCCGTCCGCGGCCTGGTCGGCGTGTACGGCGGGCCGGACTTCCGCACCGTCTACCCCAACGGCCACCAGGTGGCCTACGTGATCGCGGTCTACGCCTGCGTGGTCGTCGCCGGCACGCCCACCCCCGACGGAGAGGAGATCAACGACTTCCGCTGGGTGACCGAGCAGGACCTCGACGGGCTGACGATGACCCCGTGGACCCCGCACGTCCTGCCCGACGTGTTCGCCTGGTGGCGTGACCAGGGCCGCTGATGGGCGAGAATGCATGGGTGACCTCGCCAGACAGCCATCGTGCCGGATTCGCCTGCTTCGTGGGGAGGCCGAACGTCGGCAAGTCCACGCTGATGAACGCCCTGGTCGGCCAGAAGGTGGCGATCACCTCGTCCAAACCGCAGACCACCAGGCGGGCCATCAGAGGCATCGTGCACCGCCCTGACGCCCAGATCGTCATCGTCGACACCCCCGGCCTGCACCGCCCCCGCACGCTGCTCGGTGAGCGGCTCGACAGCCTCGTCCTGTCGACCCTCACCGAGGTGGACGTGATCGGCTTCTGCGTCCCGGCCAACGAGCCGATCGGCAAGGGCGACCGGTTCATCGCCGACAAGCTCTCGGCCGTGAAGAAGACGCCCGTCGTGGCCGTGGTCACCAAGTGCGACCTGGCCACCAGGGAGCGGATCGCCGAGCAGCTCCTCGCCCTGTCGCAGATCGCCGAGTTCGCGGCGATCGTCCCGGTCTCCGCGCAGTCGGGGGAGCAGCTCGACGTGCTCGGCGACGTGCTGATCGAGCACCTGCCGGAGTCGCCGCCGCTGTACGAGGGCGGCCAGCTCACCGACGAGCCCGAGCAGGTGCTGGTGGGCGAGCTGATCAGGGAGGCGGCGCTGGAAGGGGTCCGCGACGAGCTGCCGCACTCGATCGCGGTGGTGGTCGACGAGATGCTGCCGCGCGAGGGCCGCGACGACCTGCTGGACATCTACGCGCACATGTTCGTGGAGCGCCCCTCGCAGAAGGCGATCGTGATCGGCCACAAGGGGGAGCGGCTGCGGGACGTGGGCACCAGGGCCCGCAAGCAGATCGAGGCCTTGCTGGGCAGCCGCGTCTACCTGGACCTGCGCATCAGCGTCGCCAAGGACTGGCAGCGCGACCCGAAGCAACTCCGCAGGCTCGGCTTCTACGACTGATCGAGGCCGTCCGCGACGAGCCGGCGTCGGGGCGTCCCTCTGCCTCGGTCGGTGTCATCCGCGGCGGACCAGTGCCAGCACCGCCAGGACGACGACCGCCAGCGAGCTGGCCAGCGCGGCCCACCAGCCGTACTGGATGACCGGTTCGATCGACAGCAGGCCGCCCAGCTCGACGGAGATCCGGTCGCCCACGCCCTTCGGGGCGCTGATGAACATCACCAGCACCACCGCGGCCAGCGCTCCCGGGACCACCGCCAGAGCGGCCAGCCGGGGCCGCGACAGTGTCCCCGCGAGGCCGAGCGCCGCCGCCGCCAGGCCCGCGAGCAGGGTGTAGATGCCGAACCTGTCGTCGGTGCCGCGCAGGGTCCGCGTCACGCCGCCGCCGATGAGGTCGCTGCTCGCCCGGATGCCCGCCCAGGGGAGGACGGCGCAGATCGCGAGCACCGTCCCGGCGACCAGGACGGCCAGCGCGTAGCCGCGACGCGTCGCGCGCCGCCGCGGCGCGGGCTGAAGGTCCACACGATCACCATAGGACGGCTTCGGCCCGCCTTCCAGGCGCAACAACGGACTCTCCCCACTCCAGCCGCCGCCGGAGCTCCACAGCGTCCCCGGCCAGGGCGGACACCAGCACAGCGGGCCCGGCCAGCGGCAGCACGGCAACCCCGTCACCCAGAATGCTCCCGTCGTTTCGGGGGTGGGCGTTGGGGCTCGGTGTGTCGTCGGGCGGGACGGTGAGGAAGGTGGTGCCGATGCAGCGGGCGTCGCCGTAGATGGCCGGGGAGCGGTCCAGGAGTGGGTCGCCGACCGTGTACTCCTGCCTGAGCAGGGGACGTCCGGCGAGGGCGGCGTCGAAGCGGGCGTGGCAGCGGCCCGGAGCTTCGCCGTACCTGCCGAAGACGAGTTCCTCGCGCCACAGGACCCGCGCGTTCTCCGCCAACGTCAGCCGGACGTGCGTGCGGTGGGCGCATCCGGCGGCGAGGACGGCCGGTTCGGGGGTGAAGCGGAGGACGGCGGACTCGCCGACGGTGGCCGTGATCCGCATGCTGGACTCGCCGTCGCCCGGCAGCACCAGCGTGGCGGCGACCGAGCCGACGTCCAGCGTGGTGCCGGGGGCCAGGTCCAGGTGCAGTTCCAGGTCGTCGCCGCCGAGGGGGCCCGCCGCCGTGGAGACCAGGCGGACCGCGTGCGGCCCTGTCTGGCGCAGCGTCAGCGGCGGCGCGGACACCAGCCGGGACAGGACGGTCCGCCCGTCCGTCGCCAGGCTGGCGGCGATCACAGCGCGAGCACGCATCACGCGCCGGGCCCGCCGGCCACCTGCCCGGCGACCCCCGAGGGGCGTTGAGCGTGCTGCCAGGACGTCACCTCGCCCGCCACCCAGGCGGCGACCGGGGCGGCGGAGCGGTCCTGCCTCAGGGAGGTGAACAGCACCGGTCTGTCGCCGCGTACCGCCGCCGCGTCGCGGGCCATCACGCCCAGGTCGGCGTCCACGAGCGGGGCCAGGTCGGTCTTGTTGACGACCAGTAGGTCGGCGGTGGTGACGCCGGGGCCGCCCTTGCGCGGCACCTTGTCGCCGCCCGACACGTCCAGGACGAAGATCTGCCTGTCGGCGAGGCCGCGGCTGAACGTGGCGGTCAGGTTGTCGCCGCCGCTCTCGACGATCACCAGGTCCAGTGGGCCGAACCGCGCTTCGAGGGTCTCCACCGCGTCGAGGTTGGCCGCGATGTCGTCCCTGATCGCGGTGTGGGGGCAGCAGCCGGTCTCGACGGCGAGGATGCGTTCCTCGGCGAGCACTCCCGCTCGGCGCAGGAAGTCGGCGTCCTCGGTGGTGTAGATGTCGTTGGTCACCACGCCGAGGTTGAGCGACGTCCCGAGGGTGCGGCAGAGCGCCGCCACGAGTGCCGTCTTGCCGCTGCCGACCGGCCCGCCGATGCCGAGCCGCAGCGCTCGGTCGCGGCCGTCCGGGGCGTGGTGGTGGTCGTGGTGATCGGCGCCCATACGGGGTCCCTCCTCAGGAGACGAACAGCCTGGTTCTGGCCCGCGCGTGCTGCTCTGCCAGCAGGTCGAGGGCGGGGGCGGAGTGCGCGGGCAACCGCCCGGGCCGGGTCGGGTCGGCGGCGAGGCCGGCCTGCGCGGCGGTGTCGGTCAGGTCGGGGCCGAGGCCGGCCAGCAGCCGGTGGACGGCCACCGGGTCGAGCCCCAGCAGCCGCACCGCCGCGGTGGCCGGGCCGGTGATCGCGTGATAGGCCGCCGCGAGGGCGGCGTCCTCGGGGGAGGCGCCGGCCGCGTGCGCCGCCGCTCCCAGGGCTATCGGGTGATGGGCGTTCGGGACGTCCCGCGCCAGGTCGTCGAGCACCGCCGACGGCCACACCCGTCGGGCCACCCGCAGCAGCAGCCTGCCCTGGGTCCTGGACGCGTCCCGCTGCGCGGGGGAGGCCGTCCTCGCGTCGGCCTCGCCGTCGAGGGCGGCCCACGGGGACGGCTCGGCGGCGGTGGTCGCTGCGCAGGCGGTGGCCGCGAGGGCTGCGGCGACCAGCCCCGAGGTGGCCAGCCGCCCCCTGAGGAAGCTCCCCAGCGACGGCACGTCGTGGACGGCCCCCGACCTGACCGCCTGCTCCATGCCGCCCGAGTGGGCGTGACCCCCGGCCGGGAGCCGGGAGTCCGTCAGGAGCAGCAGCGCGGGGTTCACGGCGGACCTCAGAACAGGAAGTAGCGCTGGGCCATCGGCAGGACGGCGGCGGGAGCCGGTTCGACCAGGTCGCCGTCGATGCGCACCTCGAAGGTGTCGGGGGCGACCTGGATGTCGGGCAGGGCGTCGTTCATGGGCATCGAGGACTTGCCCCTCGCGCGGACGTCCGACACGGCCACGAGACGGCGGCGGACCGCGAGCCGGTCGGCCAGGCCCGCGTCCAGGGACAGGGGGGAGACGAAGTGCAGTGAGGTGGCCGACGCCGTGGCCGGGGACGCGCCGAACATCGGCCGCGACAGGACCGGTTGCGGCGTCGGTATGGACGCGTTCGCGTCGCCCATCTGCGCCCAGGCGACCACGCCGCCCTTGACCACGAGGGTGGGTTTGACGCCGAAGAACGCCGGGTCCCACAGGACGAGGTCGGCGAGCTTGCCCACCTCGACGGAGCCCAGCTCGGCGTCGAGGCCGTGCGCGACCGCCGGGCAGATCGTGTACTTGGCGACGTAGCGGCGGGCGCGCAGGTTGTCGGCGGGCCCGCCCAAGGGGCCGCGGCGCTGCTTCATGACGTGGGCGGTCTGCCACGTCCGGATGATCGTCTCGCCGACGCGGCCCATCGCCTGCGAGTCGGAGCCGATCATGGAGATCGCCCCCAGGTCGTGCAGGACGTCCTCGGCCGCCATGGTGGCGGGCCTGATCCTGGACTCGGCGAAGGCCAGGTCCTCGGGGATCGACGGGTTCAGGTGGTGGCAGACCATCAGCATGTCGAGGTGCTCGTCGAGCGTGTTGACGGTGTGCGGCCTGGTCGGGTTCGTCGAGGAGGGCAGCACGTTCGGGAAGGAGGCCACCCGGATGATGTCGGGGGCGTGCCCGCCGCCGGCGCCTTCGGTGTGGTACGCGTGGATGGTGCGGTCGCCGATGGCCCGCAGGGTCGACTCGACGAACCCGGCCTCGTTGAGGGTGTCGGTGTGGATCGTCACCTGTACACCGTTCGCGTCGGCGACGCTCAGGCAGGCGTCGATCGCGGCGGGCGTGGACCCCCAGTCCTCGTGCAGCTTGAACCCCGACGCGCCCGCGGCGAGCTGCTCGCGCAGCGCCTCGGCGCTGACCGTGTTCCCCTTGCCGAGCAGCGCGAAGTTCAGCGGGTACGCGTCGAGCGCCTCCAGCATCCTGGCGACGTACCAGGCGCCGGTGACGGTCGTCGCCTTGGTGCCCTCGACGGGCCCGGTGCCGCCGCCGACGATCGTGGTGACTCCCGACCCGATGGCCTCGCCGAGCAGTTGCGGGCAGATGAGGTGGACGTGCGAGTCGACCGCCCCCGCGGTGAGGATCTTCCCGTTGCCCGCGAGCACCTCGGTGGACGGCCCGATGACCAGGTCCACGCCGTCCATCGTGTCGGGATTGCCGGCTTTGCCGATGGCGGAGATCCGGCCGTCGCGGACGCCCACGTCCGCCTTGACGACGCCCCAGTGGTCGAGGATGACCACCCCGGTGATGACGAGGTCGGCCGCCCCCTCGGCCCGGGTGGCGCGCGCCTGCCCCATGGACTCGCGGATGACCTTGCCGCCGCCGAACACCGCCTCGTCGCCCGCTCCGGCGGGACCCATCGACAGGTCGTCGGTGACCTCGACGAACAGGTCCGTGTCGGCGAGCCTGACGCGGTCGCCGGTGGTGGGGCCGTACAGGGCGGCGTAGCGGGCCCGGGAGATCTCACGCATCGAGCGGCCCCGCCCACTCCTGCCGCAGCCCCGGCACCACGCGGTTCCCCGCGATGGGGACGAGGGCGACGTCCCGCTCGACGCCGGGCTCGAACCTGACGGCGGTTCCGGCGGGGACGTCCAGCCGCATCCCCCAGGCGGCGGTCCGGTCGAACTCCAGGGCGGGGTTGGCGGCCGCGAAGTGGTAGTGGGACCCCACCTGCACCGGCCGGTCGGCCGTGTTGACCACGCGCACGGTCACCCGCTCCCGGCCCGGGTTCAGCGGGATGCCGCCGTCGGGGTGGGCGTACTCGCCGGGGATCACGGGATGGGCCTGTGGACGGTGACCAGCTTGGTGCCGTCGGGAAAGGTCGCCTCGATCTGGACGGAGTCCAGCATCTCGGGCACCCCCTCCATGACGTCGGCCCGTCCGAGCACGGACCGCCCCGCCTCCATCAGCTCGGCCACCGACCGCCCGTCACGCGCCCCCTCCATCAGGAAGGACGCGATGACCGCGGTGGCCTCCGGGTGGTTCAGCCGCAGGCCTCTGGCCCGCCGGTCGCGCGCGACCCCGGCCGCGACGTGGATGAGCAGCCGCTCCTGCTCGTGTGGGGTTAGCCGCATGGCCGGACGATAGGAACCGGCCGTTTCCACAAGATTGCAGGCCGATGTCGTGTCGGTTTCCGCCTCACCCGATCACCGGCCGAGCCTGCGCGGGACGTCGTCACCCGATCAGCGAGCGGGCCTGCGCGCCGCCGGTCTCGTCGGCCAGTTCCTCGAAGGCGGTGAGAGCCGCGGCCGCCAGGTCGCGGGCTCGCTCCTGAGCGCCTTCGGCCCGGTTCACCTGGGCCAGGGCCAGCAGGGCGTGGGCGTCGAGGAGCCGGTCGCCCAGGCGGACGGCGATGCCCCTGGCCTGCTCCGCGGCGTCTCGCGCCTCGGGGATCGCGTCCTGCGCCAGCCGCACCGAGGACAGATCGAGCAGCGTGTCGGCCTGCCTGTGCCGGTCGCCCAACTCGGCCAGGTGCTTGATGGCGGTGGAGAGGCGGTCGGCGGCCTCGTCGAGGCGTCCCGCGCGGTGCAGGACCGCGCCGAGCACGCGCAGCGCGTCGGCGGCGTCGCGCTGGTTGTCGGCCGCGTCGAGGCAGGTCAGCAGGGCGCGCTCGGCCTCGGCGAGGCGGCCGCGTTCCAGGTGGACGCGGCCGAGCCTGCGCCTGGTGTGGTCGACGTCCCTGGTGCGGCCCTCGCGCAGGAACATGCCGAGCGCGAGCCTGAGCCGGTCGTGCGCCGCGTCCCAGTCGCGCTCCGCCAGGTGCAGGTCGCCCTGGTCGCGCAGGACGAGCGCCTCCGCGCGCACGTTCCCCGCACGGCGTGCCGACTCGAGGGCCGGCCCGGTGACGCGCCGCCAGTCGTCGAGGAAGCGGTGCCGTTCGAGGTACGGCGCCAGCAGGTGCGCCAGCCGCCAGCAGCCGTCGTCGAGGCCCGCCGCGTGCAGGTCGCCGACCAGGCTGACCAGGAAGGCCCGCTCGGCCGCCAGCCACTCGACCGACTCCCTGATGTCCCTGGTCGCGACGGCCGTGGCCGGGTCGCCCGAGATCAGGGAGAAGCGGGACGCCTGGACCCTGGCCAGGACGACCCTCACCAGGTCGGGCAGGGCGCGGGGAGCGGGCTGCTCCCTGGCGAACAGCCGGGTCAGGTCGTGCAGGCGGTAGCGGAGCTGGCCCGCCACGTCCACCACGTGGGCCTCCAGGAGCCCGGCGTCGACCAGCGCCTCCGCCTGTCCGCCGCACAACTCCGCCACCCAGTCGGCGAAGTCGGGAGACGACAGCGCGCCGAGCCCGCACAGTGTCTGCTTGGCCCGCTCGGGCAGGTCGTCGTAGCCGATGGCGAACACGCTGCGCACGGCCTGGTCGCCCGCGTGCAGCCGGTCGAGCCGCTCGTGCTCGTCCTCCAGCAGCTCCACCAGGTAGTCGACGGTCCAGCCCGGCCTGGCCGCCAGCCGGGCTCCGGCGATGCGCAGCGCGATCGGCAGGCCGCCGCAGAAGCGCGCCAGCCTGCGCATGGACGCGTCGGCGTCGCGGCCCGAACTCCGCACCAGCAGGTCGAGGGCGTCGTCGGGGGAGAGCACGCCCACCGGCAGGCGGGTGGCCTCGGTCAGGCCGCCCAGCGAGGAGCGGCTGGTGATCACGGTCGGGCACGCGGTCAGCAGCGGGCGCACCTGCGCCTCGTCAGCGGCGTTGTCGAGCAGCACCAGCAGCCGCCGGTTGGCCGCGTACGCGCGCAGCAGCCGCTCCCGCTGGTCGAGCGCGGCCGGGATGGCCTGGGCGGGGCAGCCGAGCCAGCGCAGGAAGTCCTCAAGGACCGCCGAGGGCGCGGTCGTCTCGCGCAGGTCGGCGTAGAGGATGCCGTCGGGGAAGCGCTCGCGCTGCCGCCACGCGGCGTGCACGGCCAGCGCCGACTTGCCCGCCCCCGCCTGGCCGTGCACCACCACCTGGTCGCCGATCACCTGGTCGAGCAGCTCCTCGCGCCCGGTGAAGCCGGTCACGTCGTGCGGCAGCAGCACCGGCGGGCCCGCCGAGACGTGCAGCGACACGTCGTCGTGCAGCATCCGGTGGTAGAGCAGCTGCAGCTCCGAGTCGGGCTCGATGGCGTGCCCGTCGTCGAGCCGCTCACGTAGCGCCGCGTACGCGTCCAGCGCCTCCGTGCGCCGCCCGCTGCGGAAGAGCGCGAGCATGTACTGGCCGCGGAACCGCTGCCACAGCGGGTGCTCGGCGCTCAGCCCGCGCAGCTCGGCCAGCAGCTCACGGTGCCGCCCGGCGTCGAGGCCCGCCTGGACCCTGCGCTCCAGCGCCAGCAGCCGCAGCTCGCCCAGTTCCTCGCGCAGCCGCCGCGTCTCCACCCAGCGCTCGCCGTCGGGGTCGAGGTCCTCCAGCGCCGGGCCGCGCCACAGCGACAGCGCCTCCTCGTACGCCCCCCGCTGCACGAGCGACCTGAAACGGTCGACGTCGAGCTGTTCCTCGCCGATGGCCAGCGTGTACGTGCCGGACACGGTCGTGATCACGTCCTTGCCGACGAGCTGGCGCAGCTGGCCGACGTAGCCGCGCACGAGCGAGTCGGAGCGGTCGCCGCCCTCACGCGGCCACATGAGGCCGCGCAGCCGCCCCACGGTCAGCGGGCGGCGGGCGTTGAGGACGAACATCGCCAGCAGGTCGCGGTGCTTGGGCGCGGACGGGGTACGGTCGATCTCGCCGTCGCGCACCTCCAATGGACCCATGATGCGAAATTCCACAGAGCCTTCCTCGCCGAAGGAGATCTCGTCCAGAATTACACATCTGATGACTCCCCTGACTCCTTCCGATCCGCACCGGTTGGGCCGCTACTGGCTCGCGGGCCGGCTGGGCGCCGGCGGCCAGGGCGTCGTCTACGAGGCGTACGGCCCGGCGGGCGAGCGCGTCGCGGTCAAGGTGCCGAGGTTCGACGACACGCAGTCGCGGGCCAGGCTGGCCAAGGAGGCGGCGGCGGCCGAACGGGTCGCCTCGTTCTGCACGGCCAAGGTCCTCGAGGCCAGGGTCGAGGTGGCCGAGCCGTACATCGTCAGCGAGTTCGTCCCCGGGCCGAACCTGCGGCAGGTGATCACGGAGGGCGGGCCGTACGAGGGCGACACGCTGCGGCGGCTGGCCATCGGCGTCGCGACCGCGCTGACCGCCATCCACCAGGCCGGGATCGTCCACCGCGACCTGAAGCCCGACAACATCATCCTCGGCCCCGACGGGCCGCGGGTGATCGACTTCGGCGTGGCGCGGGAGGTCGGGCCGACCACGACGGGGCCGGTCATGGGCACGCCCAACTACATGGCGCCGGAGGTGTTCACCGGGCGCGGCGCGACGGGCGCGGCCGACCTGTGGGCCTGGGCGCTGGTGGTGCTGTTCGCCGCGCGCGGAGCCGACGCGATCGAGGCCGGCGAGCCGATGGCGGTGGCGACGAGCGTGCTCGGCTTCCGCCCCGACACGGCCGGGCTGCCCGAGCCGCTGGGGGCGCTGGTGGCGTCCGCGCTGGCCGGAGACCCGGCCGAGCGGCCGGTGGCCCGGGACGTGCTGCTCGGCCTGATCGGCGACGGCGGCGACCCGCTCTCGCGCGGCGGCGAGCTGGCAGGCCCGCTCACGGGCACGGCCGAGCCCGACCTGGGCGCGATCGCCGAGGAGCTGTACGGCGAGCTGTCGGAGGAGGAGCGGGCCAGCGTCCCCGAGGTGCTCCTGCGCATGATCGACGGTGACGCGTCGATCAGGCCCGTCACCCGTGACGAGCTGCCCGAGACCGAGGCCGTCGACGCGATGCTGGAGTTCTTCGCCTCCGCCGGGCTCGTCACCCGCGACGGGGAGGCGTACGAGCTGGCCAAGCCGGGGCTGATCCAGGCCTGGCCGAGGCTGCGCTCGTGGGTGGCCGACAACCGCGACGGCCTGCCCGTGCACCGGCGCCTGGCCGACGCCGCCGAGCTGTGGGACAGCAACGGGAGGAAGCCCGGCGACCTGCTGCACGGCTCCCCCCTCGACCGCACCCTCCAGTGGGCCGCCTCCGAGCGCAGGGACCTCACCCTGGCCAGGCGCGAACGCGAGTTCCTCGACGCCGCCTCCCAGCAGTCCAGGCGGCAGTCCAGGCGACGCGGGCTGCTCGCGGCGGCGCTCGCGGTGCTGCTGGTGGCGGCGCTCGGCGGAATCGGGCTGGCCGAGTACCTGCGCAGGCAGTCCAGCAAGCAACGGGACGAGGCACTGGCCAGGTCACTGGCACTACGTGCCTCCGACCTGCGCGACAGTGCCCCGGAGGCGGCCATGGTGATGAGCGCTGCGGCCTGGCGGCTGGCGGACCTGCCGGAGTCGCGCGGCGCGCTCTACGACTCCCTGTCACAGAGCACGATCGACTCGTTCACCGACCCGGACGCGAGCGCGGAGACCGTCTACTCGCTCAGCCCCGACGGCCGCACGCTGGTGGCCGTCCTGCGCGGACAGGCGACCCTCTGGGACGTGCGCGCCCGCCGGGCCCTCCGGCGCTTTCGGGTGTCCGAAGAGGTGGTCGAGGCCGCGCTCAGCCCGGACGGGCGAACGCTGGCGCTCCAGGACGCACGGCATGTCCAATTCTGGGACATCAGGTCGGGCAAAGCGACCGGCCCCGCCTTCGCCACCGGAACGGACCGGGGGCATCTCGGCGATCTCCGTTTCGACCAGGCAGGGCAGCGGCTCTACGTTCCCGGCGGTGCCCGCGGCACCTGGTGGGACCTGAAGACGGCCCGGTCGCTGCGCGCCGATGCCGTGAGCCCCGACGGCCGGTTCGGCCTGCGCTATTCCTCTGGCAGTGGCAGGGCCGAACTGTGGGACCTGACCCGGCGGCGGCGCCTGGACGCGCCCTGGCTGCCCGACGGAAAGCGGATCAAGGAGGCGGAGTTCGCCCCCGATGGCGGGACGCTGGCCGTCACCGTGTATCGACCCGAGGCCAGGGGCGTCGGCCTGGTGCTGAGGAGCGTGCCGTCAGGGCGGGCGGTCAGCGGCGACGGCGCGGGCCCCGTGAACGACGCCATCGCTTTCAGCGACCGGTTCCTCGTGCTGTGGCGCGACAAGAAGTTGCTCATCCTGCGCCGCTCCGACGGATCGGAACTGGTACACCGGGACATGCACGCCCCCGTCGTCGCCCTCAGGATCGACGGGCCCACGCTGCGCGTCGCCACCGACGGCGGCACGGTCTACTCGGTCGACGTGACGCACCTGTCAGACCGGCCCACGGCGCCGGGCACGGTCGAGGGCCTCGCCAGGTTCGCGCCAGGCGGTGGCAGGCTGGCCCTGCTCGGCGGTGGGCAGGCGCGGCTGTGGGACGGCGCCACGCAGGTGGGCAGGCCCGTAGCGGTGACCGACCCCACAGGAGAGGCCGCGACGATGGCCTTCTCCGCCGACGGCACCCGGTTGGCCGTCGGAGGAAAGATGGGTGAGTCCGCGCGGGTGAGCGTGCTCGACACCGGGACGGGCGCGGTGCTCCGCTCGTTCGCCGTGGCACGCGCGGACGCAGTGGGGGTGAGCGGCCTGGCGTTCAGTCCCGACGGTGACACGCTGGCCGTCACGCCCGCGCTCATGGGCGGGCTCGACCCGGGACTCGAGCTGTGGAACCTGCGTACTGGGTCGCTGACGCTGCCCGGAGTGCCCGGCACGTCCTGGCCGGCCTACAGCCCCGACGGGAAGGTGCTGGTGGTGGGCTTCGCCCCCGACCTCACACTGCTCGACCCCGCCAAGGGCGTGGTGGTCGGAAGGCGGGGCGGCGTGCCGCAGGGCCGCTACGCCTTCAGCCCCGACGGGAAGCTCGCGGCCATCAGCGCGGAGACCCGCCTGACGTTGTGGGACGCGGGCTTCACCCGCACCCTCGGCTCGTTCCCTGCCGTGCCGGGGTACCAGGGCGCGCCGCCCGTCTGGTCGCCTGACGGCGGCACGATCGCCACCTACGGCCAGGACGAGCGCATCAGACTCTGGGACGTCGCCCGCCGCCAGTATCTGGGCACGCTGTACGACGGGCTGGCCGAGACAGGCTCCGGCTCTCAGGCCACGCTGACCTTCGCCCGCGACGGGCGAACGCTCTACAGCGCCACCCCCGAGGGCGTGGTCAGGCGGTTCCCTCTCGACGGCGAGCGGGTGCTGTCGGCGGTGTGTGCCCGGGCGGGCGGCACGCTCGGCCAGGACGAGTGGCGGCGCTACCTGCCGGACGTGGAGTTCTTCAACCCGTGCGCGGCATAGCGACCCACTGCCTCGCCGTATCGACGATGTGGCGCAGGCGCTCGCTGTGCGCGCCGTGCCAGTAGATCTGGCCGCAGTCATGGCACCGGCCGTAGACGTCGTAGGTGCGCCGGGTGCCCGCCTCCAGCAGGGGCGCCACCTCGTGCTTGGACACCGGCGACAGCTCGCCGTTGCAGGCCGTGCATCTCGTCCAGGGGCGCAGCGGCGGGGCGAACCGGTCCAGCAGGTCGCGCAGCTGGTCGTCGGGACGCGAGCCGCGGACGTAGGCCCCCAGCCAGAGCGCGCGGCGGCGCAGGAGGCCGCGGTCCTGGGTGACCAGCACGCGGTGCTCCTCGTTCGCCTGGACCACGAGCGACGGGTCGTCCATGTCGTTGTGGTAGGCCGTGTCGATGCCCAGCAGGCGCAGGCGGCGGGCCAGGGTGCCCAGGTGCACGTCGAGCAGGAAGCGGGGTTCGGCGGGCAGCTGCTGCGGCCTGGGCACCGCCTCGACGCGCACCACGTCTCCGGGTTCCGGCAGGTAGGAGGGGCTCACGCCGCGGGAGCCGACCGTCATGGGGCCGACCTCCGTCAGCGGGATGCCGGCCGATTCCACGTGGTGGCCCAGCGTCGAGGAGCCGTCAGGGGTGATCGGCTGCGATTCCCTGCGCCGGCTCACCGGCAGGAACATGATCAACTCTGGGGCTATGCGGAGAAACGCGTCCCTTTCCGTCACATCGTCCATTCTGCTGGACCCGATAACGTGAACCTGTGCCAATGTCCCGCCGCTCGTTCCTCGCGCTCGCCGCGCTCGGGCTGGGCGGCTGCTCGGGGGCCGGCGCGGGGCGGCCACCGCTGCGGCTGGCCACCGGGCTGGCGGGCGGGCCGTACGGGGCGCTCGGCGACCGGCTCGCGGTCGAGCTGCGCCACGTCGGGTTCACCGTCCAGGTGCTGGCGACCGCGGCCAGCGTGCAGAACCTCGCCATGCTCACCGACGGGCGGGCCGACCTCGGCTTCGCGCTGGCCGACAGCGCCGACGACGCCGTCCGCGTCCGGCACCAGCCGGTCTCGGCGCTGGCCAGGGTGTACATGAACTACGTCCATCTCGTCGTACGCAGGACCTCCGGCATCCAGCACCCCAAGGACCTCGCCGGGCGGCCGCTGTCGATCGGCGTAGAGGGTTCGGGAACCGCGGTGACCGCCGTGCGGGTGCTCGCCGCCGCCGGGCTGAGCACGCCCGCCCGCGTCTCCAGGCTGGGCCTCGACGAGTCGATCAAGGCGCTCGACGACGGCGAGATCGAGGCGTTCTTCTGGTCGGGCGGCGTCCCCACACCCGCGCTCGCCTCGCTGGGCGACATCAGGCTCCTCTCGCTGGAGACGCTGGTGCCGACGATGCGCCGCACGTACGGGTCGGTCTACGAGCACGCCTCGGTGCCCGTGGGCGTGTACGGCTCGGCCAAGCCGGTCTCGACGGTCGGCACGCCCAGCTACCTGATGTGCCGCGACGGGCTGCCCGACGAGGTGGTCTACACGGTCACCGACACGCTCTTCCGCGCCCGCGACCGCCTCCAGGCGCCCTCGGCGCCCGGCGGCCGCCTCGACAAGCGCTACGCGATCGGCACCGGGGTCGTCCCGCTCCACCCCGGCGCCGCCCGCTACTACAGGTCGGTCTACGGCTGAGCCAGCCGTAGTTCGACCACCAGCCCGTGCGGCGTCGCGGGCAGCAGGCTCAGCGTCGCGCCGCAGGACTTCGCCAGCTCGGCGGCGATCGCCAGGCCGAGCCCGCTGCCCGGCACGTTGGCGTGCGCCCCCGACCTCCAGAACCGGCCGAGCGCCTCCGCCCGCTCCTCCTCGGCCAGCCCCGGCCCGTCGTCGGCGACCCGGAGCACCCCGTCGCGGAAGGAGGCCGTCACGGTGCCGTCGGCGGGGACGAACTTCTGCGCGTTGTCGAGGGCGATGTCCGCGACCCTGGCCGCCGCCTCCGGCACGACCGACATTTCGGGAATGTCGATATGAAGGGTGACGCCCTTGGCCGCGTACACCTCCCGCCACACCGCCAGCCTCGGCTCCAGCTCGGTCTCCTTCTCCTTCGCCGCGCCCGCCTCCACCCTGGCCAGCGCCAGCAGGTCCTCCACCAGCAGGGCGAGCCGGTCCAGCTCGCCCATGGCCTCCTCGAACTCGGCCGTGCCCTCCTGGCGCAGGTGCGGCTCCAGGTTCTCCAGCCGCAGCCCGAGCACCGTGAGCGGGGTGCGCAGCTCGTGCGAGGCGTCGGCGACGAACGCCCGCTGCCGCTCCATCGCGCCCGATACCGCGTCGGCCATCGCGTTGAACCGCTCCTCCAGGCGCTGCAGCTCCGTCGGGCCCACCCCGGGATGGGCCCGCGCGTCGAGATGGCCCTCGGCGATGGCCTGCGTGGTACGGTCCAGCTCGGTCACCGGACGCAGGATCCACCGGGCCAGCCGCCTGGCCGCGAGCACCGAGTAGCCGAGCGCGATCAGCGCTCCGACCGCCAGCGCCCCCCACACCAGAGTGACGTCCAGCCTGGCCTGGTCGGCGCTGGCCTCCAGCAGCACCACGCCGCTGAGCTGGGCGTCCCGGCCCGCGGGCTCCGCCAGCAGCACCCGCGACGGGCCGAACGGGCTGATCGTCGGCAGGTCCTCGGTGGTGCGGCCGGACAGCGCCAGCCGCACCGCCTCCTCCTCGTCCTCGGCGTCGAACAGGCCCGCCGTGACCACCACCGAGCCGTCGCGGTCGCGCACCCGCACCGCCGCGCCGTAGAGGTCGGAGTAGCGGCTGATCTCGGCGATCAGGGACGTGTGGTCGTCGTCACGGGCCGCCTGGTCGGCCAGCTCGGCGAAGCGGGTCGCGTCGGCGCGCCGGTCGAGCAGCAGCCGGTTCGTGCGATGGGAGGCGTAGGCGAGGCCGAGCGGGACCGCCATCGCCGCGATGACGAAGATGATCAACGTGGTGAACGTGACCACCAGCCGGGAGTTCACGCCGAGGATCCCAGGCGGTAGCCGGTGCCGCGCAGCGTCTCCACCAACCCCGGGCGGCCCGTCTTGGACCGCAGCCCCGCCACGTGCACGTCGAGCGAGCGGGAGGCCGACAGCAGCGGGTCGCCCCAGACCTCGTCCAGGATCTCCTCGCGGCTGCGCACCACGCCCGGCTCGCGGGCGAGCAGCGCCAGCACGTCGAACTCGCGCCTGGTCAGCGTCACCGCCTCGCCCGCCACGCTGACCTGCCGCGTCTCCAGGTCGATGCGGACGTCCCCGACGCTCACCACGTGGTCGCGCGCCGGCATCGGACGGGTGCCGCGCCGCATCACCGCCTCCATGCGAGCCATCAGCTCAGCCGTGCGGAACGGCTTGACCAGGTAGTCGTCGGCCCCCGAACGCAGGCCGCGCAGCACCTCGCGCTCCTCGGTGCGCGCGGTCACCACGATGACCGGCACCGCGGAGACCCGGCGCAGCCGGCGCAGCACGTCGAGGCCGTCCATGTCGGGCAGCCCCAGGTCCAGAAGGACGAAGTCGACGCCCCCCGCCAGGCGGAGGGCGTCGACCGCGAGGCCCGCGCGCGCGACCTGGTGGCCGTGGCGCGCGAGGGCCGTGGTGAGTGCGGAGGCGAGCCGATCGTCGTCTTCGACCAGAAGAACTCGCATAGGGCTCAGACTAGAGGCGGGCGGGGACCGCTTCCGCCGCCTCCCGCTCGGACCTGCTGAGGGCCACGTCGCGGGTCTCCCGCATGGTCAGGTAGACGATGAGCGACACCGCGGCGCAACCGGACACGTACCAGTAGAAGCCGGACTCGATGCCCGCGTCCTTGAACCACAGCGCCACGTACTCGGCGGTGCCGCCGAACAGCGCGTTGGCGATCGCGTACGGCAGCGCCACGCCGAGCGCCCGCACGTGCGTCGGGAACAGCTCGGCCTTCACCACCGCGTTGATCGAGGTGTAGCCGGTGATGATGATCAGGCCGATCAGCGAGAGGATCAGCGCGCCGGCGAAGCCCGAGACGCTGGAGAGCGCTGTCATGAGCGGCACCGTGCCGAGCATCGAGCCGATGCCGAACGTGATCAGCAACGGGCGGCGGCCGATCCTGTCGGACAGCCCGCCGGCCAGCGGCTGAAGCAGCATGAAGATGAACAGCGCGGTGAAGCTGACCAGCGTCGCGGTCTCCTTCGGCAGGCCCGCGGTGTTCGCCAGGTACTTGGTGAGGTAGGTCGTGTAGGTGTAGTACGCGACCGTGCCGCCCATGGTCAGGGCGATGACCAGCAGCGCTTCCTTCTTGTGGGTGAGCAGCTGCGCGATGGAGCCCCGCTTGCCGGTCTCGGTCTCGCCCTCCTCCTCGTCGTACGCCTCGGTCTCCAGGAGGTTGCGCCGCAGCCAGAACACGACCGCCGCGGCGAGCGCGCCGATGACGAACGGGATGCGCCAGCCGTAGGACTTGAGCGCCTCCTCCGCCATCGAGTTCTGCAGGATGATCTGCAGGCCGAGGCCGACGAGCTGGCCCGCCGTCATCGAGACGTACTGGAAGCTGGAGGCGAAACCGCGCTTGCCCTGCGGCGTTGCCTCCGTCAGGTAGGTGGCGCTGGCCGCGTACTCGCCGCCGACCGACAGGCCCTGAAGCAGCCGGGCCACCAGCAACACCACCGCGCCGAAGTAGCCGACGGCCTCGTATGTCGGGGCGATGGCGATCAGCAGCGCGCTGGCCGACATCAGCGTGACGGTGAGCGTGAGCGCCGCCTTGCGGCCCTTCCTGTCGGCGTAGCGGCCGAGCAGCCAGCCGCCGACAGGACGCATGAAGAAGCCCACGGCGAAGATGCCGGCCGTGTTGAGCAACTGCGCGGTGTCGTTGCCCTTGGGGAAGAAGGAGGCGGCGAAGTAAATCGCGAAGCTGCTGTAGACGAACCAGTCGTACCACTCGACAAGATTGCCGACCGAGCCGCCGATCACAGCCTTCCACGGCACGCGGGGTTTGCTCACTGGAATACCTCCTGGGGGGAGTAGGTGCAGGCCAGAGCCTCTCCGTAGAAGGTTGTTCGGACAAGAGGAGTTGGCTTATATCTAACGTCCGCTTAACATCACGGCAACGTGGGCCTGATTGGCCGACCGCTACGGTGCTTCCGGCTGGCACACCTGCATCGCGGCCGTCACCGACGCGGCCCGACCGGCAGGCGCCACTCGTTCCACTCGTCCAGCACGCGGAAGCCCAGCGCCTCGTTGATCGCCAGCATGTGGGCGTTGGACGTGGTGTTCCAGGTGATGATCCGGCCGATCCCCGGCTCCCGCTCGCGCAGCCGGAGCAGATTCGCCGGCTTGAGCAGCAGGCCGCGGTGCTCGGGCCGCACCACGAGGGGGAACAGCCGGCCCAGATGGGTGTTCTCGCTCTGGGGGAACGCCAGAACCACCTCGCCGTTCTCGGAGGCCACCCACGCCTCCGAGCGGCGGCCGGGCCGCCCGTCCGCACCAGCCAGGCGAAGGCGCGGGTGGATACGAGCGGGCCGAAGTCGTCGCCGGAGGCGGCCAGGTAGCTCGCGTGCAGGCCGGTGAGCAGGTCGCCCGGCTGGTCGAAGTCGATGCGCTGGATCTGCATGGGGCCGGCGAAGCGCATCGCCTCGCCCGTGGGTGAACGCTTTACTGCTGGTAGCCCTCGACCTCGCTGGCCGGGCGGGCGTGGGCGCCTTCGGGGTCCTCGCCCGCGTCGCGGCGGGCGCGGCGCTGGCGCAGCAGGTCCCAGCACTGGTCCAGAGCTGTCTCCAGTTCCTTGACCCGCTGGTGCTCCTCGTCGGTGGTGACCTCGCCCGAGGTGAGTCTGCGGCGCAGCTCGTGCTCTTCGGCCACCAGATCGCCGATCTTGTTCAGAATCTCGTTGTCCCGCATGCCGAAGAGAATAGTGATTGCGTGATAGAAAACGCCCTATGTCAGGTATCGCGCTGGTAAGGAAGCCGGGTCCGCGGATCGCCGCGGGGATCGTCACCAACATCCGGCGCGAACGGGTCGACGCGACGTTGGCGGCCCATCAGCACGACGCCTACGTGGCCGCACTGGAGGCGAACGGGTGGCGTCCCGTCCACGTCGAGGCCGCCGACGAGCTGCCCGACGCGCCGTTCGTGGAGGACACGGTCGTGGTCTGCGCCGGGCTGGCCGTCCTGGCCAGGCCGGGGGTGCCCGAGCGGCGTCCCGAGGTGGACTCCGTGGCGGCGCTCGTGCGGCGGCTGGGCGTCAGGTCGGTGCGCGTCACGGCGCCCGGCACCCTGGACGGCGGGGACGTCCTGCAGATCGGCGGCACCATCTACGTCGGCAGGTCGGCCCGCACCAACGATGAGGGGATCGGCCAGCTCGCCGCCCTGCTGCCTGAGCGGCGGGTCGTGCCCGTGGACCTGCGCGGCGTGCTGCACCTGAAGTCGGCGGTCACCGCGCTGCCCGACGGCACGCTCATCGGCGATCCCGCCCGCGTGGACCTGCCCGGCCTGCTGGAGCCGGTCGAGGAGGCGGGCGCGCACGTGGTACTCCTGGGGGGCGAGCGGATCCTGATGGCCGCCTCCGCCCCACAAACCGCCGCGATGCTCCAGAAGCGCGGATTTATCGTGACGACGGTGGATATTTCGGAATTTGAGAAGCTGGAGGGCTGTGTCACCTGCCTGTCGGTTCTCATCATCTGAGATCCAGGACGGTGCACGGCGAGACGTCTGGTAGCGTTCAAAACATGCTGCGTGGCCTCCTTCTTAGCCGCCGCGGCGGGGGCCACTGAGGCCGGCTCCCTCGCCGCGGAGCTAGCCATGCGCGTCGGCCGTTTCCGCCCGACCGACGAGGAGCCACAGACATGACCGCCCAGCAGCCCAGTCCGATGCCCTTTCAGCGGTACCAGCCCTTCGAACCGGTACGCCTGACCGACCGCACCTGGCCTGATCAGGTCATCACGAAGGCGCCGCGATGGTGCGCGGTAGACCTGCGCGACGGCAACCAGGCGCTGATCGACCCGATGGACTCCCACCGCAAGCTCAAGATGTTCGAGCTGCTGGTGCGGATGGGGTTCAAGGAGATCGAGGTGGGCTTCCCCGCCGCCAGCCAGACCGACTTCGACTTCATCCGTCAGATCATCGACGAGGGCCGCGTCCCCGACGACGTCGCCATCCAGGTGCTGACCCAGGCCAGGCCCGAGCTGATCGAGCGCACCTTCGAGTCGATCAGGGGCGCCAGGCAGGCCATCGTCCACCTGTACAACTCGACCTCAACGCTGCAACGCCGCGTGGTGTTCGGCCAGGACCGCGACGGCATCACGGCCATCGCCGTCGAGGGCGCCAAGCTGGTCAAGAAGCTCGCCGAGGCCAGCGACGTCGACGTCCGCTTCCAGTACTCGCCCGAGTCGTTCACCGGCACCGAGCTCGACTACGCCGTCGAGGTGTGCGACGCGGTCAACGAGGTGTGGCAGCCCACCCCCGACCGCAAGGTGATCATCAACCTGCCCGCCACGGTCGAGATGGCCACCCCGAACGTGTACGCCGACCAGATCGAGTGGATGCACCGCAACCTGAAGCACCGCGACTCGATCATCCTGTCGCTCCACCCGCACAACGACCGCGGCAGCGCCGTGGCCGCCGCCGAACTGGGCTACATGGCCGGGGCCGACCGCATCGAGGGCTGCCTGTTCGGCAACGGCGAGCGCACCGGCAACGTCTGCCTGGTCACCCTCGGCATGAACCTGTTCTCCCAGGGCGTCGACCCCGAGATCGACTTCAGCGACATCGACGAGATCCGCCGCGTCACCGAATACTGCAACCAGCTGCCCGTGCACCCGCGCCACCCGTGGGGCGGCGAGCTGGTCTACACCGCCTTCTCCGGCTCCCACCAGGACGCCATCAAGAAGGGCTTCGAACACCTCGAGGCCGACGCGGCGGCGGCCGGAGTGCCCGTCGACGAGTTCACCTGGGGAGTGCCGTACCTGCCGATCGACCCCAAGGACATCGGCCGCAGCTACGAGGCCGTGATCCGGGTCAACAGCCAGTCCGGCAAGGGCGGCGTCGCCTACATCATGAAGGCCGACCACCAGCTCGACCTGCCGCGCCGCCTGCAGATCGAGTTCTCCAAGGTCGTCCAGGCCCGCACCGACGCCGAGGGCGGCGAGATCAGCCCGGCGCAGATGTACGCCATCTTCCAGGACGAGTACCTGCCGAACCCGGCCAACCGCTGGGGCCGGCTCGGCCTCATGGCGCACCGCCACGAGTCGACGGTCGACGACAAGGACCGCATCGGCGCCGACGTCCGGCTCGACGGCGAGATCCGCGAGGTCGAGGGCGTCGGCAACGGGCCGATCTCGGCGTTCATCGACGCGATCGCGGGGCTCGGCATCAAGGTTCGGGTGCTCGACTACGTGGAGCACGCGATGAGCGCGGGCAGCGACGCCAAGGCCGCGTCCTACCTGGAGTGCGAGGTCAACGGGCAGGTCCTGTGGGGCGTGGGCGTCGACGCCAACACCACCACGGCCTCGCTCAAGGCCATCATCTCCGCGGTGAACCGCGCCTCCCGCTGACCATAACGGCTCCGCACCCGGGCCCTGCACCGACCTGCCGGGCCCGGTACCCGGCACACGCCCACAAGGCCACGTACCAGTCACTCGACCGTGCCTCCGCGATCAGGGGAGGCACGGTCGCGTCGTCTCATGGCGGGGTGCTACTTGCCCGGAGTGCAGCCGTACAGCTCGCCGTAGCGTTTCTGGGCGATGCGCATGAGCTCGATCATGTCTTTGATCGCGTCCCTGCCCTTGGCGACTTGGGCAAGGTAGATGTCGATCATTCGGTCTTTGCTGCCGCAGCGGAACTTCGCGCTCACGCGGTACGGCTGGTCGGCGAACGGCGTGTTCGGGAGGTATGCGGCCAGGCCGTCGCCGAGGTCGGTGGGGAGCGTAACTCCGTCGTGCCTGCTGTAAACCTGGCGTCTGTCGTCCATAACGAAGTCCAGATGCTCCTGACTCGTCCCGTCTCCTACCCGCAGCCAGTCCACTTCCAGAGGGTGAGGAGGCGTGTCAGGGGCCCTGCACTCGCCGCTGCTCTCGTTGCCAGTGGTCTTCTCGACGAGAGACCCGGTTGCACCGCTCACCAGACGAAGCGCCTGCTCAGGGACGAGTCTGCAAATGTAAGGCGCGGAATCCGCGATCGGTTGGCGAGGCGGAGTGGAGACGGGGGCGGCGTCGTCATTCGCGGTGCAGGCTGCGGCAAGAATCACCAGAGCGGTCATGGCGACAGAGACACCGTGGAGCCTCACTTGCCACCTCCGGGGATCTGGAGATCCAGGTAGTCGTCCACCTCGCTGGTCCTGCGGAAGGTGCTGTTGAAACGATCGATCAGATCACTGCTTGCTCCCTTGCGGCGAACCCACTCAAGGAACTGGCTGTACTCCTGAGGGCTCATCTCGGCGAAGGGCTTGATCGCAGGCGGGCTTCCGGTCGTGAAGATCTGATCCCGTATGTTCACGTCTTCGAGCAGGCCCTTGTTCAGCATGGCCGTGGCGATCATCTGTTCTCCCAGCCTCTCCACCGCCAGCCGGTTGTCTGCCAGCGTCCGGTGCGTTTCGTCCAAGCCAGGCCCGTTTTCGGACATCTGCTGGGCGACCTGACTGGCGATCTCGTCGTACGCGGCTCCAGTGAGCTTGTCGTACTGCGCGCTGATCAGTTTGCCGAACGCTCCGGTGGCCAGGTCGCCCACCTGTCGGGCTCCTGGGACCGGGAGCAGCCCTATCGCGTTGCCCACCATGGTCTTCAGCGCCTCGTCCGCTTTCTTGTCGTCCAGCCCCTGGGCGATTAGCACCTGGCGGCGGATCTCGACGATGTGGCTGAAGGGGCGCGCCTCCGCCACGGTCCGGTCCGTCAGGAACTGCTTGATGTCGGCCGTGTCGACTCGTCCATCCTGGTCGAAGTCGTACGCCTTCACGTCGGACTTGGTGAAACCGAGGCGTTCGGCGTTGGAGGCGTTGAGACCTACTGGAGGGACGGTGGCGAGGGCGGCTCGCATGTGTTCGGTCTGTGCCCCCACCAGAGCCTCGAACGCGGCGTCGTCGGAGGTGGCCAGCGCCAGCGCGTAGGACATGTCCTCGGCCGTGACCTTGTCGAAGGTCGCATGGTTCAGGAGGAGCCGGGAGAGCTCGTCGACGTTGGCGGCGATCGCGCGGCCCAGGGGGTAGCTCAGGGAGGCGAAACGATCGAACGTGTCTCTGTCCTTGATCTCCAGGTTGCCGCTGTCGGCTTTGCCGAAGGCGCCGCGCACCTCGTCGGCGATGATCTTCGTCATCTCGGCGGCCAGTTTCCGGGAGGTCTCGTCCCGGCCGGTCGTGGCGGTCACCAGCATGTCGTTGAAGGGCGCGTAGTCGTCCAGGTAGCGGGAAGCGCCCCACCGGGTCGTCAGCAGATAGTCCAGCACGGACTCCTTCCACCCGGCCGGAGTGTGGTCCAGCAGCGCGTGGGACGCCTCCCGGCTGGACTTCGCCGCGTGGAACAGGTCGTCCACCACCGATGATCCGGCCTTCGCGCGTGGTCTGCCCGCTTGCGTTTCCGGCCTCAGCGCGGTGCCGATGCCGAGCGCGCCGGCCAGGTCGAAGATGGGGATCTGAGCTCCCGCGAAGGTACGGCCCAGCAGGTCCTGGCTCGCCGCCCATGCGTCCTTTCGTTGCTCGTGCTCGTAGCCGATCACGTCGCGTCCGACGACCTCCATGAACTCCTTCGAGAACGGCGTCTTCCCGTCGTGGGCAGGCCAGATGAGCGCCTGGGCCTGGTAACCCGAGTACTTCGTGTCGCCGGCCTTGTGCTCGGCCCGGCCCTCCTTCACCAGGTCCTTGAGGAAGCCGGCGCCCATGTACGCGGGATTCTTCGGATCGGTCCCGTTGGCCAGAGCCGTGCTCAGCATGCGCAGAGCCGCCTTGCCTTGGAGCGAGAGTTGGGCCACGCGATCGGAGTCGCCGTGGTTCATGGCGTCGCGCAACCGGGCGGCGAGCGAGCCGGGGAGCCGCGTCACGCCTCCGGCGCCCAGGGTGCCCAGGAACGCCTTGACGAACTCCGCGTCTCCGGTCCGGGACGCGTACTTCTCCAGCTCCGCCAGTGCCTTGGCGTCTCCGTCCGTGGCGTTCAGCGCGGCGCGACCCGCCAGCGTCCCGTCCAGCAGCCCCTTGGCGGCCTCCAGGCCGTCAGGCATCTCCAGGAAGCTTCCGGCGGGCGTGCTCCTCCCGAAGGTGACCTTCTGCCGCTGCAACTCGTGGACCAGTTTCTGCCGCCGCCGCAGGTCCTCGGCCTGTGTGGTGATCCGTCCGGCCAGCTGCCGCAGCCGCGCGGCCGGGGACGGGTCGAGCCCGGCGCTCTGCAGCTCGGTGTGCAAAGTCTGGGCCAGCTCCTCCAGCCGCCTGGCGGCCTCGGTGTGTTTGCTGGCCATCGTGTCGAATTCGGCCTGCTTGACGCCGGTGAACTCCGTCATGGCGTGCCCTGAAGCGACGCCAGCTTCTGGTTCGCGCTGTGCACGGCCTGCGTGAGCATGTCCCGCAGCTCCCGCTGGTCGGCGTGGACCTGGGCGTCGAATCGGGCGCCTGTCGGCCCCACCCACGCGTCGTTCTCCATCAGACGGCAGGACGGATCGAGCGCCCACCAGTGCTCGTCCGACAGCCGCTGGATCCGCTCCGCCACGGCCCGCATCGCCACGTGATCGAGGTCAGCCAAGATGATCCCCTTGTACGGCTCGCTGCACCAGAACAGATCAGGAGGCGGCGTCCCCCACGTCTTTCACACGCTAATCAACATCGCATCCACAAAACAAGGTTGAACGCTGTGAAAGGCATAGCGCGTCCGAGCTTTGTTCGGGAATGGGTTGTTTTACCTGAATAGAGCCGCGCGGAGTCAACGTTACGGTCTAGTAGAGATGTGATCTTCGGCCAGTCTTGTCCAGGGGCGAAATTGACTGTGACCTGTGCGTCTCTTCCCGAAGGAGAATGAAACCCGGCGGAAGCTCGTTGAACATCAACTGAAACAGTCGGGACGGGATCGGGGCGAGCTGGTCGACGAGTACGTCATCACGGACGGAAAGATCCTGGCCGCCGGAGGCGGACCGAGGCGGGGAGCGTGACTACGGGCTCGGATACCGCCCGGCGTGCCCATCGCGGTGGGGGAGGTCCAGCGGGCCGCCTGTCACTGCCGACGACGGTATCGAGCAGGCCAAACGGTACGCCAAGAAGCTGAAGGTGCCCTTTGCCTGTACGACAGCAGGAGATCGACGGGCTAACGGAAGGCGCTGTTCGAGCAGTTGAGCGAGGATTTCTTCGATCTGGTCGTTGTCGACGAGTGCCATCCGGGAGCGCGTGGGAATGCGCACCGCATGAGTTAACTGTCTTGCCTGGCGAACATGTTGATTAGTCGAACTCGCCGTCCTTCACGCCGCCGATGAAGGCGTCCCATTCGCCGGGGGTGAAGATCAGCGTTGGCCCGGTGGGATTCTTGCTGTCGCGGACGCCTCGGCGTCTTCCAGACAGCTCAGCGACTTCGACGCAGTTGCCCCCGTTGCTACCCGAGTGGGAAGACTTGATCCACGTTGCTGCCCGTAGCTCCAGGGTCAGCTCGTCCATCGCTGCATCGTCTCCTTGATCAAAGCCATCGATTCGCGCTGGGAGAGTGCTTCGGAGCGAATCCCCTCATATCTGAATGCTAGGGTTTTGACACTTTCTGTCCAGTCGGTTACGTGGGCGTTGGACGCCGCTTCGACGTATGCCGTGTCAGGGGTTCCGTGTGCTTGGGTGATGGCGAAGCCCCCGAGAAGGCCGGTGGTGGAGTAGGCGCTGAGGGGGAGAACCTGGATGGTGATCCGGGGTGCTTGGCCGACTTCGAGAAGGTAAGCGAGCTGTGCCGCCATCACTGCGGAATTGCCGATCGGGCGATGGAGAACTCCCTCGTCGAGGACCACCCAGAGCATGGGGGGTTTAGGGCGCCGGAGGATTGACTGGCGCTCCATGCGTGCGGTCACATGTCTCTCGATCTCGTCCGGTGTCACACCGGGCTCGCCGCTCAGTATGGCTCTGGCGTAGTCCTCGGTCTGGAGCAGGCCGGGCACCACCAGCGGTTCCCAGGTTCGGATCGCCTCCGCCGTGGCCTCAACGTCGAGCCAGGGCCGGAACCACGGAGGAGCCGATGCGTGGCTGACCATCGGCCAGAGTCGCATCAGCGCCCCTTCCGCCTCCAGCGCCTCGTCGCAGTGGCGGGCGAACTCCTCCGTCGGCGACCGCCTGGCCGTCTCGATCATGCTGATCGTGCCGACGGAGTAGGACACCGCTTTCGACAGACGGATCTGGGACCAGCCTCGCGCCTTGCGGTGTCGCCGTAGCTCGAAGCCGAAGAGTGCGGTCGGCGAGTCAGCGGGGCAAAGCTCGCTTTCCTTCGGCATCTGACCTCCTGGGGGACCGCCGTTTCAACGAAGCTTTCAGCGAAACGGTTGATGGCGTATCGAAGTCAATCGACTACTAAATGTAGTCAAAGCTTGGGAGGGTTGGAAGACCGATCGCGGCCGACTTCTTCGAGTGGGTGAAGCCATGAAAGCAGCGAGCGCGGAGCCGAGGGTCATCGGTTCGATGCATCTGGCGGGCATTCGCGAGTCCGTCTCGCACGCACGCTCCGAAGTGCGCAGATGGCTCGGAGACGATCACCCTGCTGTCGATGACGCGGTGCTGGCGGCGTCCGAGCTGCTGACGAACGCGCTCCGGCACTCCGACGCCAGGCCGTACGACCTCATCGGCCTCACCGTCACCGCGACGGAGGAGCTGGTCTACGTGGCGGTGCGCGACGCCGGCTCCGCGTTTTCCGGCCCCCACGTCCGGCGGGAGCCGGAGGCGGAGGACGGCCGCGGGCTGTTGATCGTCAGTGAGATCTCGCAGGACTGGGGAGCCCGAGAGCACGGCCATGGGCTTGGCCGTACCGTCTGGTGCGCCATCCAGGTCGTCCCGTCTTGGCTTGACCCGTCCGCTGCCGAACCGGTCTCGGGGTCGGCCGGTGGGCGTGGTCCTGGCTGAACGCGCAGCCGACCAGGGTCAGGCGGTGCCGCCTTCTCGTGGAGGGGAGCCGCCGTCAGGACGTCCGGCCGGGATCTTCCCCCGTAGCGCCAGGCCGGGTACGGCCCCCGATGAGCGCGCCCATCCCACCCACCTCATCGGGGGCCATCTCTTCCAGGCGGACCTCGCGCAGCAGGTCGTACCGGCTCGGTGGATCGGGCTGGGGCCGCCGGTTCCTGCGTGCGGTGGTGCAGGCTGTCCGGGCGGACCTTGCGTGGCAGGTCGTACCGGCTCGGTGGGCCGGGCTGGGGCCGCGAGTTCCAGCGCGCGGTGGTGCAGGCTGTCCGGGCGGTGAAGGGGGGCGGTCGGGCCCTGCTTCGGGCAGCGGTGCCGACGAGCCGATGTCCGACGCGTTCATCGTCGACGAGGTCGGCGTGCCGCCGTTCACGCGCGGTCGGCGCGAGTGAAGCCCACCAGTTCGCCCGTGAGGCGCATCGAGTGCTCGAAGGCCGTGCGCCGATCCTCGATCGTGTCGTTGAACTGGCCGAACAGCTCGAAGCTGACCCAGCCGTACAGGGCGGTCCAGGTGGTCAAGGCGCGGAAGATCACGTCGTCGGGCATGTCGGGGACGTCCGGCATGACCGCGCGGATGTTGGCCGCGTCGGGGGCCAGCGAGGGCGGGGGAGTGGTGGCCTCGCCGGGCGGGGTGATCGCGCCCGCCCGCCAGGCTTCGGAGACGATCCTGCCGAACACCGTGACGTCGCGGACCCTGGCGGCGATCGTGTCCTGTGGCGCCTGGTAGCCGGGCACCGGCGAGCCGTGGAGCAGGGCGTACTCGTGCGGGTGGGCCAGCGCCCAGTCGCGGACGGCGTGGCAGGCCGTCAGCCAGCGTCCCAGGAAGTCGCCGGGCGGCGAGGCGGCGTCGGCCTGCTCGACCGCCTCGCCGAGGGCGTTGTAGCCGTCGATGATCAGCGTGGTCAGCAGGTCGTCGCGGCTCGGGAAGTAGCGGTAGACCGCCGAGGAGGCCATGCCCATCTCCCTGGCCACGGCGCGCAGTGACAGGCCGCCCGCGCCCTCGGTGGCGAGCTGGCGGCGGGCGAGGTCGGCGATTTCCCTGGTGAGTTCGGCCCTGACTCGTTCTCTCGCGGTTCGGCTTGCGGTCATGTCCTCTACGCTATCAGAGCAGTGAGAAGAATCGAGAGCACTGCTCTTGATGATTGCTGCTCTTTTGAGAGAGCATTGCTCTCGTAAGAGAACGGCAGTCACGGAGGCGGCATGCTCACCATCGCGAAAGGGGCCAACGCGGCTCTGATGTTCTTCCTGGAGCTTGGCGTGCTCGCCTCGGTGGCCTATTGGGGGTTCACCGTCAGCCCGAACTGGGCGGTCAAACTGCTCGCCGGGCTGGGCGGCCCCGCGCTGTTCGTCGCTGCCTGGGCGCTGTTCGGCGCTGGAGGCGGCGCCAACGCCACCTTCCCGCTCACCGGGCTCGCCCGCGCGGCCCTGGAAATAGTCTGGTTCGGCGGCGGGGCGCTGGCCCTCTACGCGGCCGGCGCGGCCGCCCCGGCGGCCGTCTTCGCCGCCGCCTTCGTTCTCAACGCCATCCTTCGCATCGTGTGGAAGCAGGTCTGAATATGTCCGAGCACGTCGTCGTCGGGTCCGGGCAGGTCGGCGCGCATCTGGCCCGCAAGCTCCTGGAGCGGGGCCACGAGGTCACGGTGGTGACCCGGTCCGGCAGCGGCCCCGCCGGAGCCCGCAAGGTGGCCGCCGACGTCGCCGACAAGGCGAAGCTGACCGAGATCACCAGGGGGGCCGACGTCCTCTACAACTGCGTCAACCCGAAGTATCACCGCTGGCTCACCGACTGGCCGCCGATGGCCGAGTCGTTCCTGGCCGCCGCCGAGGCGACCGGCGCGGTGCTGGTCATCCTCGGCAACCTCTACCCGTACGGACCCGTCGCCGGCCCGATGACTGAGGACCTGCCGCTCGCCTCCGACACCCCCAAGGCGCGGGTGCGGGCCAGGATCTGGGAGGACGCGCTGGCCGCGCACCGCGCCGGCCGCATCAGGACGACCGAGGTGCGCGGCTCCGACTACTTCGGCCCCGGCGCCACCGACCAGTCCTACCTCGGCGACCGTTTCCTCGTCCCGCTCAGGGCGGGCAGGACGATCAGGCTGCCCTGGCCCGCCGACGTCCCGCACAGCTGGACGTACCTGCCGGACGTCGCCGACGCGATGATCGTCGCGGGCGGCGACGAGCGAGCCTGGGGACGCCCCTGGCACGTGCCCACCGCCGAGCCGCTGACCTTCCGCCAGGTCGGCGAGCGGATGGCGGTCATCCTGGGCAGCCCCGCCCCCAGGCTGGCGCAGCTCCCGTGGCCGCTGGTCAGGGTGGCCGGCCTGGTCTCGCCCATGATCGGCGAACTGCCGCACATCCGCTACCAGTTCACCGCGCCCTACGTCCTCGACTCCTCGGCCTTCCAGGACACGTTCGGTGTCGCACCCACCCCGATCGACCAGGCGCTGAAGGTTACGCTCGACGGATGAGAACAGCCATGATCGGCCTGGGCGACATCGCGGAGAAGGCCTACCTTCCCGTACTGGCCGCCCAGCCCGGCCTCGACCTGCACCTGTGCACCCGCAACACCAAGGTCCTGGACCGGCTCGGCGACACCTACCGGATCGCCGCCCGGTCCACGTCCGTCGACGAGGTGATCAAGGCGGGGGTCGACGCGGCGTTCGTGCACGCCGCCACCGGCGCGCATCCCGAACTGGTCGAGCCGCTGCTCGAGGCCGGGGTGCACGTCTACGTCGACAAGCCGATCGCCGACAACCTCGCCGACTCCGAACGCCTGGCGCGGCTCGCCAAGGCCCGCGACAGGTCGCTCATGGTCGGCTTCAACCGCCGATACGCCCCCGGCTACGCCGACCTGGCGGCTCTGCCCCGCCATCTCATCCTGATGGAGAAGAACCGCCAGAACTATCCCGACGCGCCCCGGCGGGCGGTCTTCGACGACTTCATCCACGTGGTCGACACGCTGCGCTTCCTCGTCCCCGGCGACGTCACCGACACCAGGATCAGGACCCGCACCAGGGGCGGCATGCTGGAGCACATCGTGCTGGAACTGTCGGGCGACGGCTTCACCGCCATCGGCGTGATGAACCGGGTCAGCGGAGCCGCCGAGGAGACCTGCGAGGTGATGGGCGGCGGCGTCAAGCGCCGCGTGGTCAACCTCGGCGACGTGATCGACTACGCGGGCGGCGAGACGCTCGCCAGGCGGCCCGACTGGGTGCCGGTGTCCAGGCAGCGCGGCATCGAGCAGGTATGTCGGCAGTTCCTCGCCGCGGTCCGCGCCGGCCGGCGGATCGACGCCGACGACGCCCTGCTCACCCACGCCATCTGCGAGGACATCGTCATGCGGGCGTCCTGAGCCGCATCCACCGGTCGGCCCTGGCCAGCATGCCCCTGAACGCCCGGCCGCCCAGGCGCGAGATCACGGTGAAGCCGTTCCGGTCGCGCAGCGGGCTGGACGACGACACCACGCCCGCCACCGCCCCGCTGTACAGGGCAGGACCGCCGCTGCCCCCGGCGGGGGAGTGGCAGTTCCGCGTGACCAGCACGCCCGGCCCCCTGTCGGTCGCCTCGGCCGCGTCGCCCAGGCAGTGGTACATCCGCGTGCCTGGGTACCGCCTGCCCGCCGGGTAGCTCAGCAGCTCCAGGCCGCGCAGCGAGGTGCCGCGACGGGTGGGCAGCACGGGCAGGCCCGTGCCTGTCACGTCCTCCAGTCGCCTTCCGCGCCGCCCCACGGCGACCACGGCCACGTCGTAGGGCAGCGCCGCCGCGTACTGCCGGCCCAGCCAGCGGTGCGGCACCCACGTCCGCAGGGCGGGCCAGACGCCCAGGGGCGGATAGCCCCTGTCGAAGCCGGGCAGGAAGGCGACCTCCTTGAGCCTGCGGCCCTCGTGGTACAGACAGTGCGCGGCCGTCAGTACCAGGCTGCGGCTGGGCGAGTCGATCACCGATCCCCCGCACAGCACGTGCGTGCCGGTCACGCTGTCGCGGCCGAGCAGCGCCCCGGTCAGCCGCCGCGCCCCGGTGTACGGCCTGGGGACGAGGGCGTAGCCCAGACGGTCGCCGCCGGGCGTCAGCACCTTGTTCACCGGTACGTTGCGCAGGGACGCCTCGGAGACGCCGGTCGGGGCGAGTAGGACGAGTGACAGCGCCAACCTGAGCACCTCTCCACTCTAGAACGAAGTTGATCACGCCTCTGACCTGCGACACTGCCTTTGCCGAAGATCCACGGAAAGCTTCGGCCGCCGGTGCGCGACGAATGCGGCACATCCGGTAAAGACCGCCAACAAGAGGACAGATCGGAGCGTGCGACGAACTCGCCTCCGCGGCGGCGACGCGCGCCCGCGCTCAAGGGGCGCCGGTAGCTGCTACGCGCAGGGGCACCCCCGGGGCGTGAACAGTCCCGGTCGTACGATGAACGGGACGCTGGCAGGGGGCTCGTCACCCGACAGCGGAACGTCCACATCGCAGTGAATCGTCGTCTCCTCCCAGGCGATCACGCCGCAAGGCGCCATAGGGAGACGCTGATGGCACTCTTCGACACTGACGTCCTGATCGTCGGAGCCGGCCCCACGGGCCTGCTGCTCGCGGGCGACCTCGCCGCGAGAGGCGTCGCCTGCATGCTCGTGGAGCGGGAACCGCGCGGCTCGAAGCTCTCCCGGGCCTTCGTCGTGCACGCCAGGACGCTGGAACAGCTCGACGCCCGGGGCGTCGCCGACGAGCTGATCGAGACAGGCACGACCTTCAAGACGATGCGGCTGTTCGACAACCTGGAACTCGACATGTCCCGTCTGCGGTCGCGGTTCCCGTTCCTGCTGTGCACCCCGCAGGACAACACCGAACGCGTGCTGGAGAACCGCACCACCAGGCTCGGCGTGGAGGTTCTGCGCGGCGCCGAGGTCGTCAGTCTCCACCAGGACGCCGACGGGGTGGACGTGAACATGCGCATCGACGGCACCGTGCACACCCGGCGGGCGAAGTTCGTGGTGGGCGCCGACGGCGTGCGCAGCGTCGTACGAGACGCGCTCGGCGTTCCGTTCCTCGGGCGTTCCGCGGTGGACTCGGTCATGCTGGCCGACGTCCGGCTGGCCCAGACTCCACCCGATGAACTGGCCCTCCTCACCGGCGCGGAGGGCTTCTGCTTCATCGCCCCCTTCGGAGACGGGCGGTACCGGATCATCGCCTGGGATCGGCGACGGCCGCTTCCCAGCAGCGCGCCGGTCAGCCTCCAGGAGGTGAGCGACATCACCCGCCGCGTCATGGGCAGCGACTTCGGCATGCACGACGTGCGCTGGCTGACGAGGTTCCACAGTGACGAGCGGCAGGTGCCCGGCTACCGCGTCGGACGGGTGTTCCTGGCCGGCGACGCCGCGCACGCGCACTCCCCGGTAGGCGGACAAGGGATGAACACCGGCCTGCAGGACGCGGCCAACCTCGGCTGGAAGCTCGCCGCGGCGGTGCAGGGCTGGGCGCCGGACGGCCTGCTCGACACCTACCACGCCGAACGGCATCCGGTGGGCCGCATGGTCGTGCGGCTCAGCGGCCGCCTGCTCACCACCGCCCTGGCCCCTACCTGGCGTGACAGGCTCACCCGCGCGACGCTCCGGATCATCATGCACCGGTTCTCGCCGGTCGCCCGCCGGCTGCGGGAGGCCATATCCGGCCTCGCGATCTCCTACGCGGCACCGCGCGGATCGCACCCGCTGGCCGGCCGGCGGGTGCCGGACGTCCGCCTGACGGGCGAGCCTGCGCGGCTCTACGAGGCGCTGCGCGCCGGGCGCTTCGTGCTCCTTGCCCCTGCCGACGAGCCGGCGCTGACGGTGAGCCCGCCGCCGGCGCAGGTGATGCACGCCACGCCGCGAAGCACCCGCCTGCCCGTCATGCTGGTCCGCCCGGACGGATACATCGCCTGGGCGAGCGCCGCCAAGGACCCTGCCGCCCGCGCTTCCGGCCTGCGCGCCGCCCTGGCCGCGTGGTGCGGCTCGCCGCCGGAGCCGGCCGAGGCCCGGGTGGCCGCGGGACGACCGGCGAAACCTGCCGATCATCGGCGACGGGGCCACGGCAGCCAGTAGGTGTCGTGGCGGATGAAGAACGCCGCCTTCTCCTCCTCGCCCTTGCCCTCGAAACAGCCTTCGCGGGGAGCGCCGGGGGCGAAGTGGAGCAGCCGACGTCCGCCCGGACGAGCCCGGTGGGCCGGGAATGCCCGGCCCACCGGTTCAGGGTGTCACGGGTACAGGCCGCGCATCTGGTGGGCCTCGGCCACCCGTCCGACGCCGATGGCGTGGGCCGCCTGCCGCAGCGTGAGGCCGCGGCCGGCCGCCAGCGCCCGCACCTCTGCGTAGGCGCCTTCCATCAGGTCGCGCAGCTTCAGCTCGACCTCGCTCGCGCTCCACGAGTAGGCCTGCATGTTCTGCACCCACTCCAGGTAGGAGACGATCACGCCGCCCGCGTTGGCCAGGATGTCGGGCACCACCGTGGTGCCGTTGGCGGTGAGGATCTCGTCCGCGCCGGGTGTGGTGGGCCCGTTGGCGCCCTCCACGATGAGGCGGGCCCGCACGCGCGGGGCGTTCTCCGCGGTGATGACGCCTTCCAGCGCCGCGGGCACCAGGACGTCCACGTCCAGCTCGAACAGCTCCTCGTGGGTGAGGGCGTCGGCGTGGCGGTAGCCCCGCACGCCGCCCGACTCGGCGACCCAGGCGCGCACTCCGGCGACGTCCAGCCCGCCGGCGGCGTGCACCGCGCCGGTGACGTCGGAGACGGCGACGACCTTGCAGCCCGCGTCGGCGAGGTACTGCGCCGCGAGCGCGCCCACCTTGCCGAAGCCCTGCACGGCCACGGTCACGCCCTCGGGCGAGCGTCCGAGGGCGGCGAGGGCCGCGATCTGGACGCCGCGCGAGGTCGCGCCCGCCCGGCCGAGCGAGCCGCCCAGCGTCATCGGCTTGCCGGTGACCACGCCGGGCACCGAGTAGCCCGTGTTGACGCTGTAGGTGTCCATGATCCAGGCCATGGTCTGCTCGTCGGTGCCGACGTCGGGCGCGGGGATGTCCTTCTCCGGGCCGATCAGCGGCAGGATCTCGTTGACGTAGCGGCGGGTCAGGCGCTCCAGTTCGAGGATGGTGAGCGCGCCCGGGTCCACGGCGACGCCGCCCTTGGCGCCGCCGTACGGGATGCCGACCAGCGCGCACTTCCACGTCATCCACATCGCGAGCGCGGTGACCTCGTGGATGTCGGTGCTGGGGTGGAAGCGGATGCCGCCCTTGGCGGGGCCGCGCGAGACGTTGTGCTGGACGCGGAAGCCCTGGACGACGTCCATGCGGCCGTCCTCGCGCCGCACCGGCACCGACACGGTCAGCGAGCGGCGGGGTGTGGCGAGCATCGTGCGCAGGCCGTCGTCGAGGCCGAGGTGGTCGGCTGCCTGGGCGAGCTGGTGGAGAGCGGAGTCGAGAGCCTGGCGGCCAGGTGTGATCAGGGCCGGCGTCGTTGACGGCACCATGACGGTCATGGAAGAGAGTCCTCCTGTTATGGACGCCCGGCAACCGGATGAGGCGCCGTTGCCTCACCCATTTGGGCGTTCTTGTCGTGATCAGCCTACGGCGGGGCGTTTGATGGCGCATCGGTTTTGCGTTCCCACGCCGGAGCTGATCTGCTGTCATCAGATCCAAGCTGCTGATCGCCGAGCTGTGAACGTGCCACTCTGGCACGCCGCGGATCTCGAGTGTGCCTAACTGGCGAAAACGGGGGGTGGGATGCCCGCACTGGTGGTCGGGCCGATGCTGCGCTATGTCGACGCCGACAGCGCCACGGTCTGGGTGGAGACCGGCGAGCCCTGCACGGTCACCGTGCGGGCGGCCAGCGCCGGTGACAGTACGGGCGACAGCGCCGCCTACAGCGCGCCCACGTTCACGGTGCACGGGCACCACTACGCCCTGGTCGACCTCACCGGCCTGACGGCCGACGTCGACTCCTACGCCGTGGAGCTCGACGGCGAGCGGGTCTGGCCGCTGGAAGGCCGGCCGGCGAGCCGGATCCGGCTGCTCGGTGCCGAGGGGCCGCACACGCTGGCGTTCGGCTCGTGCCGCACCAGCGTGCCGCACGACACCGCGCACGTCCTCACCCACGGCGAGGACGTGCTGCGCTCCTACGGCGAGCACCTGATGACGGCCGGCGAGGAGGAGTGGCCCGACCTGCTGCTGCTCCTCGGCGACCAGGTGTACGCCGACAACCCGTCGCCCGAGATGCTGGAGTTCATCGGCGCCCGCAGGGACGACCCGCCGCACGGCGAGATCGCCGACTTCGAGGAGTACGCCGAGCTCTACCGCCGGGCCTGGACCGACCCGGAGATCCGCTGGCTGCTGTCCACCCTCCCCACGGCGATGATCTTCGACGACCACGACCTGCGCGACGACTGGAACACCTCCCAGACCTGGCGCGAGGAGATGGCCGCGACGAGCTGGTGGCGTCGCAGGGTGATCGCCGGGCTCGGCGCGTACTGGGTCTACCAGCACCTGGGCAACCTGTCGCCGGCGGAGCGGGCGGCCGACCCGCTGCTGCGGAGTTTGCTCAAGGGGGCGGGCGGCGACGCACTCGACGCCTTCGCCGAGCGGGCCGACGCCGAGCCGGGCAGCAGCCGCTGGAGCTACGCCCGCGAGCTCGGCGGCACCCGCCTCATCATGGTCGACTCCCGGTGCGCCAGGCAGCTCACCCCCGGCGACCGGCGGATGCTCGACCCGGCGGAGTGGGCCTGGCTGGAAGAGCAGGTCTCCAGGCCCGCCGACCGGCTGGTCATCGGCTCGTCGATCCCGTTCCTGCTGCCCGAGGGCGTCCACGCGGTGCAGAACTGGAACGAGGCGCTGTGCGACGGCGCGTGGGGCGCGATCGTGCAACGGCTGTCGGAGCGGTTCAGGCAGGCGTTCGACCTGGAGCACTGGGCGGCCTTCCGCCGCTCCTTCGAGGACCTGAGCAGGCTGCTGATGCGCGTCGGCAAGCCGGTGCTGATCCTCTCCGGCGACGTGCACTACTCGTACGTGGCCAAGGCGCGGGGCGGGCCGATCTACCAGATCGTCTGCTCGCCGATCCGCAACCCGCTCAGCCCGGTGCTGCGCTGGGCCAACGTCTTCAGCCAGTTCGGCCTCGCCACGCTGGTCGGCGCCCTGCTGGCGCGGCTGGCCCGGATCCCGAGGCCGCCGTTCCGCTGGCGGGTGGTCAAGGGGCCGTGGTTCCAGAACGCGCTGGCCACGCTTACCCTGCCCAACCAGGTAACGTGGTACGAATCAACCGGCAACGCTGTCAAGCGGATCGATTCTATACAGCTGCCATGAAAACGGTTATCGTTCATAGTTTGTGAACGCAGACCAGTACTCCGTCGCCGTCCCGTTCTACGACCTGTGGCACGAGGACGGGCACGTTCCAGAGATCCGCCGGCTGCTTCCTCCCCTCCTGAGCGGCGTGCGCCGCAGCGTCATGGAGATCGGCGCCGGCACCGGCCTGATCACCGAGCTCATCGCCTGGGAGACGCCCGCCGAGATCTACGCCGTCGAGCCGTCGCTCGGCATGCGCTCGGTCCTGGTCTCCCGCCTGGCCGAACGCCCCGGCCTGCTGTCGCGGGTGACCGTCCTGCCCTGCAGCGCCCTCGACGTGGACGTCGACGAGCCCGTCGAGGCCGTCGTGATGATCTCCGTCCTGTACGGCCTGCGCCCCGAGGACCGGCAGGCGCTCTGGCCGGTGCTGGCCAGGCAGCTCGAACCCGGCGGCCTGCTGGTGTTCAACTGGCGGCCCTGGACCCCGCCCGCCCCCGGCCCGCTCGAGGTCATGGGCTCCTACCAGGTCGGCCGCCACCTCTACGAGATCCAGGGCCAGGCGCTCGCCGTCGAGGGCGAGATGGTCCGGTACCGCTTCCTCTACCAGGTCAAGCAGCACGGCGTCGTCATCAGCGAGGACGAGGTGATCAGCGAGAGCCACCGGCCCGGCAGGCGGGCCCTCGACACCGAACTGGACGCCGCCGGGTTCGTCGAGGACACGGCGCCCGACGGCCTGCTCGCCTGGCGGCGCCAGAAATAGTGGGAACCGGGGTCCCGGGTGCGGCCAAGAACAGGGTGACCGCATGAGAGAGGACCGCGACGTGGTGGGTGTTCAGGAGAAACCTGAAACGCTGGACGACTCGACGCTGATCGGGCATTCGCTCGGCGACCCTGAGATCTTCGCCGAGCTGTTCGACCGGCATGCCGACGAGATCCACAGGTACGCCGCCAGACGGCTCGGACCCGAACTGGCCGAGGACGTGACAGGAGAGGTGTTCCTCGTCGCGTTCCGGTCCAGGGGGCGTTACGACCGGTCGTGGCCCGACGCCAGGCCCTGGCTGTACGGCATCGCCACCAAGGTCGTGGCCCAGCACCGCCGGTCGGAACGGCGGCGCAACCAGGCCATGGCCAAGGTGAGCGTCGAGCGTCCAGGCACGTTCGACGAGCGCAGCGCGGACCGGGTGACGGCCGAGCAGCTCCAGCCCAGGCTGGCCCGCGCGCTGACGAGGATCAGCGCGGGCGAGCGTGACCTGCTGCTGCTCGTGGCGTGGGCGGACCTCACCTACGAGGAGGCGGCGCTCGCGCTCGGCGTGCCCGTGGGCACGGTCCGGTCCAGGCTGCACCGGCTGCGCGTGAAGGTGCGCAGGGCGCTCGGCGGCACCGACCCTTTCGCAGAGGAGCCCCAGCATGGATGACGAGATTCGGGTGTTCGCGGAGGGCCGTCCGGCCGCTCCGAGGTTCGAGGAGGACGCGCGGGCCCGGGCCCGCGACCGGCTGGTGCGGGAGACGCGCGGCGGGCGGCGCTTTCGCCTCCCGCGGCTGGGCTGGCAGGCGGCGGCCGCATTCGGGGTGACCGTCACCCTGGTCGGGGGCGTGGCCGTGACGCTGTCAGCGCAGGGGACGGGCGCCGGCGGGCCCGGCACATCGGTGTCGGCCGCCGTCACGCCGGGCGAGCTGGACCCGAAGCCGGGCCAGTTCATCCTGGTCGAGTCCGACACCATGTGGACGTCGGAGTCCATGTCCGAGAAGGGCAGCACGCACTACCTGTACCGGACGCACAGGAAGATCTGGCAGTCGGTCGACGCGAGCGCCAACGGGCTGCTGCTGATCGAGGGCAGGGAGCCGAAGCCGTGGCCGGGCGAGCAGCTCCCCGAGGAGGCGAAGGACTGGCAGGGGGCGTCCTGGTCGCAGCTCGCGTCGTGCCCCGGCCGGATGGGCGACAACCGGCGCGACTACGCCTACCTGAGCACGCTGCCCACCGACCCGGCCGCGCTGCGCGAGCGCCTCTACCGGGACCTGCCGAAGGCCACACCGACGGCCACAGCGACCGACGCAGCGACGGACACGGCGACGGCCACAGCGAACGACACGGCGAAGGGGGAGGACGCCGACGCGCGAGCGTTCAGCGGCGTGAGCGACCTGCTCAGGGAGACCTATCTGCCCCGTCCGCAGCGTGAGGCGCTGTTCGAGACGATCAAGGCGATCCCGGGCGTGCAGGTGGCCGAAGGGGTCGAGGACTCGGCCGGACGCAAGGGCGTGGCGCTCGGCCACGTCTCGCCGTGGGGGACGCTCGAACAGCTCATCTTCACGCCCGACACGCACATGCTGCTGGGCGAGCGGTCCACGGTCGTGGACGAGAAGCTGGCCAAGGCGCCCAAGGGCAGCGTGCTCGCACTGACCGCGCAGCTGAACGTCGAGGTCGTGGACCAGCTGCCGGACGCGCCTGACGCGAGCGAGGACGGCAGCTGCTCGATGTCGACGTCCGAGCCCGCGCTGGCGACGCCGACGGCGGAGATGACGGCGGAGATGACGGCGACGGCGGAGCCGGTGCCCACCGAGTCGGCTCCCACCAAGTCGGTGCCCACCGAGTCGGTGCCCACTGTTTCGGCGCCCACTCGGACGATCACGCCGACCCCCGCCCTCCCTGACCCGGACGAGAAGGCGACGACCTCGAAACCGATCGAGTCCCCGGCAGGCAGGCCGGAACCGACGCGCTCCCGGTAACCCACGGGCAGCACGGCAGCACGGCAGCACGGCGGCACGGCGCGCGCCCGCTCGGCGCGCGAGCGCTCGGCCCCGCGGCGCGCTCGGCGCGCGCCCATCGAGCCCCGCTCAGGCACACGCGGGGTGGCACGGCTCGCACCCTCTGGGCTGCGAGCCGTGCCGTTTGCCGCCTGTGGCGTGGACTACCTGGGGGACTACCTGAACGAGGCGATCGCGTCCGCGAGCCGGTCGACGGCCCAGAGGAGGTCCTCCTCGGAGATCACGATCGGCGGCGCGAGCCGGATCGTGGAGCCGTGCGTGTCCTTGGCCAGCACGCCGCGCGCCATCAGCGCCTTGGAGACCTCGCGGCCGGTGGCCAGCGACGGGTCGATGTCGACGCCCGCCCACAGCCCGCGCCCGCGCACGGTCACCACGCCGTCGCCGATCAGCTCGCGCAGCCGCGCGTGCAGCAGCTCGCCGAGCCTGGCGGCCCGCTCCTGGTACTCGCCGGTGTTCAGGAGGTCGATCACCGCGTTGCCGACGGCGCAGGCCAGCGGGTTGCCGCCGAACGTGGAGCCGTGCTGGCCGGGCTGGATCACGCCGAGCACGTCCTTGTTCGCGGCGATCGCCGAGACGGGGACGACGCCGCCGCCCAGCGCCTTGCCCAGGACGTAGACGTCCGGTACGACGCCCTCGTGGTCGCAGGCGAACGTCCGCCCGGTGCGGCCGAGCCCCGACTGGATCTCGTCGGCGATCATCAGGACGTTCTGCTCGGTGCACAGCTCGCGCACCTGCGTCAGGTAGCCGTCCGGCGGCACCAGCACCCCGGCCTCGCCCTGGATCGGCTCGACCAGCACCGCGACCGTGTTCGCGTCGATCGCCTCGCGGATCGCCTCGACCGAGCCGTACTTCACGATCCGGAAGCCGGGGGTGTACGGGCCGAAGCCGCCGCGCGCGTCGGGGTCGGTGGAGAAGCTGACGATCGTGGTGGTGCGGCCGTGGAAGTTGTCCTCCATCACGACGATGTTGGCCTGGTCCGGCTGGACGCCCTTGACCTCGTAGCCCCACTTGCGGGCCACCTTGATCGCGGTCTCCACGGCCTCCGCGCCGGTGTTCATGGGCAGGATCATGTCCTTGCCCGTGAGGTCGCCGAGCCCGGCGCAGAACCTCGCGAACTGGTCGTGGTAGAACGCGCGGCTGGTGAGCGTCAGGTTCTTCAGCTGCTCCTGGGCCGCCTCGATGATCTTGGGGTTGCCGTGGCCGAAGTTGAGCGACGAGTAGCCGGACAGGAAGTCCAGGTACCGCACGCCGTCGACGTCGGTGACCCACGCGCCGTGCGCCTCGTGGATGACGACGGGGAGCGGGTGATAGTTGTGCGCGCTGCGGCGCTCGCTGGCCTCGATCAGCTCCGCGCTGGTGCTCATGTCAGTTGTCCCCCCTGATCTCCAGTGTGCAGCACTTCGGGCCGCCGCCCGCCTTGCGCAGCTCGGACAGCTCGACGGGGATCACCTCGTACCCACGCCGCTTCAGCTCCAGCTGGAGGTCGGAGGCTTCGGAGTTGATGATCACGTTCGTGCCGTCGCTGACCGCGTTGAGGCCGAGCACTTCGGCGTCCTCGCGGGTCGCGAGCACCGCGTCCGGGAACAGCCGGCGGAGCACCTCCTGGCTGCCCTGGGAGAAGGCGTCCGGGTAGTAGGCGACGTTCCGGCCATCGAGTGAGAACAGCGCCGTGTCGAGGTGGTAGAAACGCGGGTCCACCAGCGTCAACGAGATCACCGGCCGCCCGAGCGACTCCTGTGCCTCCTGGTGCGCGGCGAGGTCGGTGCGGAAGCCCGTCCCGGCCAGGATCACCTCGTCCAGGGTGAGGAAGTCGCCCTCGCCCTCGTTCACCTGCGTCGGCTCCGTCACCGGGTAGCCCTTGTCGGCGAACCAGCGCAGGTAGGCGGGGCCCTCCGCGGCGCGCTCCGGGAAGGTGAACCTGGCGCCGTAGACGCGTCCGCCGACCACGAGCGCGCCGTTCGCGGCGAACACCATGTCCGGCAGGCCCTCGACCGGATCGATCAGGCTGACCTTGTGCCCGAGGCTCTCGTACGCCGACTTCAGGCCCTCCCACTGCCGGATCGCCACCTCGCGGTCGGCGCCCGCCTCGGGATCCATCCACGGATTGATCGCGTACTCCACCGTGAAGTAGTCGGGGCGGCACATCAGGAAGTGCTTGGGCATGCAGGTCTCCGTCGTGGTTGTCGGGGGATGTCCCGAAGGGGGACGGAGACAGCCTAAGAAAGTACGTTTATGCAGGCCAAGCGGTCGGCATTGCGTGTTGGCGGTGTTTCGTTGCGAGTCTCACGCACTGACGCCCGATCTGTTGCGCGCGTCCGGAAGGGCCGCGCCTGTGGGCGTCTCGATCAGCCTCGACAGCACGATCGCGCTCTTCGTGCGCACCACGAAGGACTCGGCCGCCAGCCGCTCGATCACCCGCTCGACGTGCCGCACGTCCGTCGCCCTGATGTGCAGCAGCGCGTCGGCCTCGCCGGTGATGGTGGCCGCGCCGACGACCTCCGGGAACCTGGCGACGGCCAGCGCGATGTCGGACGGCTTGGTCTTGCCCTGGCAGAACAGCTCCACGTACGCCTCGGTGGTCCAGCCGAGCGCCTGCGGCGCCACCCTGGCGCTGAACCCGGTGATCGCGCCCGCCTCGCGCAGCCGGTCGACCCGCCGCTTGACGGCCGACGCGCTCAGCCCGATTTGGTGCCCGATCTCCGCGTAGGTGGCGCGGGCGTCCTCCACGAGCGCGGCGATGATGTCACGGTCCAGCCTGTCCAGTTCCACGCGCTCTGTATATCGCCTCGCCGCGGTGGCGCGCGACGCGCCAACCGGGGCAAACTTGCGATCATCGGCCCTCGGCGCAGGAGTTCTCGTCAGATGAGCACAGCAAGATTCCCGGACGGTTTCGTCTGGGGAGTGTCGGCTTCCGCGTACCAGATCGAGGGAGCCACGGCGGAGGACGGCCGCGGACCCTCCATCTGGGACACCTTCACCGGCACCGGCGACCCCGCCTGCGACCACTACCGCCGCTACCCCGAGGACGTCCGGCTGATGAAGGACCTCGGCGTGTCGGCCTACCGGTTGTCCGTCAGCTGGTCGCGGGTGCTGCCCGAGGGCTTCGACCGCGTCAACCCGTCCGGCCTGGACTTCTACGACAGGCTGCTGGACGAGCTGCTGGCCGCCGGCGTCACCCCGTACGTCACCCTCTACCACTGGGACCTGCCGCAGGCGCTGGAGGACAAGGGCGGCTGGACCGCGCGCGACACCGCGCACCGCTTCGCCGACTACGCCGGCGTCGTGCACGGCAGGCTCGGCGACCGCGTCGGCACCTGGTTCACGCTGAACGAGCCGTGGGTGCCGCGAGTTGCGGGAAGACCTTGGAGACCTTTGAGACACGGCTCCACTGGCGTCACCCCCCTGCATGCTCCCCGGCCGCCCATGTGAGACGAATGATCGTGCCGCCACCGGATGGGCTCTCCGCTGTGACCTCGGCGCCGTGGGCACGCGCGACCTGCTGCACGATCGCGAGGCCGAGCCCTGATCCCGGCAGTCCCCTGGCCGCATGGGCGCGGTAGAAGCGGTCGAAGATCCGCGGCAGGTCCTCCTGGGCGATGCCGGGGCCGTGGTCGCGTACGGACAGCCGACTCTGGCGCAGCCGCACCTCCACCCGCCCGTCGCCGAACTTCGCCGCGTTGTCGAGCAGGTTGTTGATCGCGCGTGCCAGCCTGCTGCGCACGCCGACGAGCTGTGTGGGGTCGAGTGACACGGCGAACTCGACCTGCGGCCAGTTGCGCCGGGCCCTGGCCACGCAGTCGGCCACCAGGGTGTCGAGGCGCAGCTCCTGCAGGTCGGTGGGCGCCTCCTCACCGCGTGCGAGCTCGATGAGGTCGTTGACCAGGGCCGACAGCTCGAGAGACTGCCGGCGCAGCGCACTGCTGACGCGGGAGCGCTGCTCGGGCGACAGATCGCGCTTGAGCAGCTCGATGTTGGCGCTGAGCGAGGTCAGCGGGGTGCGCAGTTCGTGTGAGGCATCGGCGATGAGCTGCCGCTGCGCGGTGAGCGAGCGGTCCAGCTCGCCGAGCATCGTGTTGAAGCTGGAGGACAGTCTGGCCACTTCGTCGACGCCGTGGACCTCGATGCGGTGGGAGGGGTCGCGGGTGGCCGCGATCGTCTCGGCGACCGAGGTGAGCCGGGTAATGGGCCGCAGCCCTGTGCGGGCGACGAAGTAGCCGGCGAGGCCCGCCGTCAGGATGCCGCCGCCGCCGAGCGCCAGCAGTGCCGCGCCGATGCGCTTCATCCCCCGCTCGGCCGCGTCCGACCGCACGGACGTCATGATGGCGCCGCCGCCGTGGAGAGGAGCAACGTAGCTGCGGATCGGCTGGCCGCCGAGCGTCCCGTCGACGAACAGCGGTCCCTTCTCACCGCGTGCCACCTGACGTGCCGGCTCTGGCACGGTGGGCGCGCCGGAAACCGGTTCCATCACCCCGCCCCCGGGCCGAAGGAGTTGGACGCATCCGGGTGAGGCCAGGTGGCCGCACTGGCTCGGCTCCCGGAGGTTGCCTGCCTTGACCTGGAGCTGGACCCGCGTGGACGTGCGTATGAGACTGAGGTCCAGCTCGCGGTTGAGTTCCCTGCCGACGATGAGGTAGGCGGCCCAGGTGAGCGCGACGACGACGACGGCCACCGCGAGCGCGGCCGTCGCGGCCAGGCGGGCGCGTATCGGCGCGTTCCTAGGCATCGCGCAGCACGTACCCGACCCCGCGAACCGTGTGGACGAGCCGGGGCTCGCCGAGCTTGCGTCGCAGGTAGCCGATGTAGACCTCGAGCGAGTTGGTCGACGGGTCGAGATCGTAGCCCCACACCCGGTCGACGATCAGCTCACGGGTGAGCACCTGTCCGGCGTTCACCATCAGCAGTTCGAGGAGCGCGAACTCGGTCCTGGTCAAGTCGATGACGCGGTCCCCGCGCCTGCCCTGTCGTGAGCGGGTGTCGACGGTCAGGTCGGCGAAGGCCAGCACGTCGGCGGACGCCGGATAGGCGCGGCGCAGCAGGGCGCGCAGCCGTGCGAGCAGTTCGCTCACGTCGAAGGGCTTGAGCAGGTAGTCGTCCGCGCCCGCGTCGAGGCCGTCGACCCTGTCGGCGACCGCGTCGCGGGCGGTGAGCATGAGGATCGGCACCCGATCGCCCACCGCGCGCAAATGACGGCAGAGAGCCAGCCCGTCGAGCACGGGCATCAGCACGTCGACGATCATCGCGTCCGGCTGCCAGCCGACGGTCAGGCCGAGCCCCTCGCTGCCGTCGGCGGCGACCGTCACCTCGTAACCCTCGAGCTCCAGGACGGTGGAAAGGGCCTCGGCCACCTCGACGTCGTCATCGACCACAAGAACCCGCATCCGACCTCCTGTGTTTCTGCGGTGCTGGTCCGTCATGTCCTGTTCTAGCGGGCGGCACACCACGTTTCCGGCCGCATGGCGTTCCTGGCGGCCGTCACGCAGCCCGGCGCGAGACCGTGGTACGGCCGCTCGCCGAAGTTCGCGGTCACCGTGAGGTCGCCGAACGTGGTCCGCTGCACGAGCCGGTCCGAGCTCAGCCAGGCGAAGCCGGTCATCGGCCGCGTCATGGTGTCCCGGTGAACGCGCGAGAACGCCTGCTGCAGCCTGGCGATCTCCGGCCCCCGCTGTTCGAGGGTGGAGCCACTCAGGACGAAGTTGAGCGGCGTGCCGTACAGCATGGACATGAGCGCCTTGGTCCGCTTGACATTGGTGATCTTGTAGTAGTCGAGGTCCCAGCGGTCCAGGTTGACGACCGCGTCGTGGAGGACCGTCCCGTAGAGGGGGACACGGTAGCGCGGATCGTACATGGCCTTGGCGGCTTCGGCGGGCAGCTCCACCGGCTTGAAGAAGAGCCCTGGGGCGTCCTGCGGCCAGTAGCCGCCCCAGTTCTGCTTGTCCCTGCGCAACGGCCAGAGGAACTGCAGCGACGGCGTGGTCGAGCCGTGGCTGAACGCCAGCACCTGGTTGGCCCAGCCGGCCGCCGCCTCCGAGCCGAGCACCAGCTTGCGGTCACTGGACAGGTAGCGCATGCGGGCGATGCGGTTGGCCCGGTCCTGCTCCTGTGTCATGCGGTGGCTGGGCGTGTGGTCGTCGAACAGTTCCCCTGCCGCGTCGACGTCGAGGAAGTAGCTGTTCGCGCCGTTGGCGGCCATCGTGTCGACCCGCTCGGCGATGACCTCACGGGGCAGCGCCTGGGAGCTGAGGTAGCAGCCGCGCCCTCCGAAGCCGTCCTTCGGCCTGCCGTCGGCGTCGTGGACGCAGCCGTCCGGCCACAGCCTGCCCGGCCATTTCGACACCGAGGTGTCCGCGGTCTTCGGATCCTGGGCGTTGGCCCAGCTGTCGTACGGGCCCACGAGGTAGCCGGCCTTCTTCGCCGCCTGTACCGCCTGCCGGGACATGCCCTTGCCGTCGGCGTCGTAGCCGAGCCACATCCGGTCGATCCCGAGCTCGTGTAGCCGCCTGATGGACCGCGGGGAACGGGCGTCTCCCCACAGGTAGGCGTGCACGGCGCCCGCCAGCTTGGCCACCTCCGGGTTGGCGCGGATCTTCTCCTTCAGCGTGGTGAGCCCGCCGTGGCTGATGACCCAGCGCCGGTAGTCGGCGGCCTGCGCCACGGGAGAGTCGCCGGTGAGCGCGACCTCGACGGTGTAGGACGGCGCCGTGGCGAAGTCGTGGGACGCGGTGGCCTGTAGCCGGCCACCGGCCGATGCGACGGCCAGGTTGGTGCCGATGTCGGTCGGGGTGATGTAGGCGGCGCCGTGTCTGCCGATCGTGGCGCCCCAGAAGGGCATGAGAAGGCCGCTGCCCAGGTCGGTTGTGCGGGCGTTCCACCAGGGATCGGCCACCGGGAGCGACAGCCCTTCACCGCTGGGCAGTTGGAGCGAGGTCGTGGCGGGGTCGGCGCCGGTCACCGGCCAGGCCAGGGTCCCCGTCCGGGAGCGGACGTCGACGACCAGGCGGCCGTCGCGCGGGCGGACACCGACGCTGAGCCCGCGCTCGGGGATCTCCCAGCTCGCCTCGCCTCGTGCGATCCTGGGACGCGATGCGGAGCCGAGGCCGTCGACGGCGGACGACAGCAGCAACTCCTGTCCGTCATCGGTTGTCGCCGTCACCTTCAACGAGGCGGGCTCGACCTTGGCCTCCCCGCCGGCGAGCGGCACGATCAGGGTGTCACCTGCCAGTCGCATCGGCCCCTCACTCGCCGTCGCGGCCTGCGGCGCGGTGCCACAGCCCACCGCCATGACCCCCGCCAAAGCGGTCCCCACGAGCTTCGTCATGTTCATGGCGACACTCTGCGCACCCGCGCTAAGAGTTTCCTAAGAGGCCCTCCACTCACCGGGTGTTCCACCAGGCGCCGCTCGACAGAACCGGCAGTCGTTCGGCGCGGCCGCTCCACGTCGAGCACCGGGCTTCGTGTCACCCGGGGAAACGCCCTGAACCAGGCCGGCTACAGCTCCCCGGCGAGCTGCGGGAAGACCTTGGAGACCTTCGCGATCAGGTACTCGCCGTAGGTGCCGGTGAAGGCGCGCAGGTCCTGGCCGTCCCAGCGGGCGCGCCCGCCCGGGGTGTACGGGAGCGGCGGGACCTCGCTGTGCCAGCCGGGGTCGAAGAAGAACGGGAAGCTCAGGCGGTCGTTGCCGCTGAGGTTGCGGACCCGGTGCGGGGTCGAGCGGTACAGGCCGCCCGTGAGCTTGTCGAGCATGTCGCCGATGTTGCAGACGAAGGTGCCCGGCAGCGGGGGCGCGTCCGTCCAGCCGGTGGAGGTGTGCACCTGGAGGCCGCCGTTGGAGTCCTGGAGCAGCAGCGTGAGCAGGCCGTAGTCGGTGTGCTCGCCGACGCCCCACGCGTCGCTGTCCGGCGGGGCGGGCGGGTAGTGAAATATCCGGAAAAGGATGGTGGGGTCGGCGGTGTAGCCCGTGCGGAAGTAGTCCGCGTCCAGGCCCAGGCTGAGGGCGATGCCGGACATCACGGTCTGCGCGACACCGGTCATCTCGTCCAGGTAGCGCAGGACGGCGTCGCGCAGCTCGGGCACCTGCTCGGGGAACAGGTTAGGGCCGTGCAGCGGCAGGTCGCCCGGCGGCTCCTCGGCGCCGAAGTAGACGCCCTCCTTGAGGTCCGGCCTGCCCGAGGTCAGCTCGCCGCCGACCGGGAAGAAGCCGCGCCAGGCCCGGCCGCCCCGGTCCATCGAGATCTCGTTCTTCGCCTCGACGGGCAGCGCGAAGAACGTCCTGCTCGCCGTGTCGAGCCGGGACAGCAGCTCTGGTGGCACGCCGTGGCCTGTGACGTAGAAGAAGCCGCTGTCACGGCAGGCGGCGCCGATCTCGTCCGCCGTTGCGTGGGCCGCGTCCCCGTCCGTGAGAAGGGGCGCGATGTCGATCACCGGCAGTTCGCTCACAACGGCATTGTTCCGCAATCGTGACGATCAGCACCGACATCCAGGGGCTGAGAACCCGAAAGACGCCGGCCACCTGGAGAGGCCGCGCCCGAGCCGGGCGCGGCCGTGTGGTCACGCGGTCGAGAAGGTGAACCAGTTGACGTTCACGAAGTCGGCCGGTTGGCCGCTGCTGAACGTCAGGTAGACCGTGTGGGTGCCCGTCACCGGGGAGATGTTCGCCGGAACCGTCCGCCAGCTCTGCCAGCCGCCTGTGTTCGCCAGCGCGAAGTCCCCGATCGGCGCGGCCGTCGGGCTGTCGAGCCGCACCTGGATCAGCCCGCTCACGCCGCCCGCCGCACCGGAGGCCACGCGGGCCTTGAACTGCCTGGCCGCCTCGCTGCCGAAGTCCACCCGGTCATAGCGCAGCCAGTCGCCGTTGGCGATGGCGCCGACGTTCTGCCCGCCGCCCGTGTCCGTGGTCGTCTCCACCATCGTGCCCGCCTGCGCCTGGTAGCCCTCGGCCTGGATGGTCGAGCGGGCGTCCACGCCGCCGCCCGGGGGCACGGTGGGCCCGCCGCTCTGCCAGACCGCCACGTAGTCGACCAGCATGGACCGCCCCGGGACGGTCGCCGCGGTCGGTGTCGGGCCGCCCAGCGCGTCCGGGAACGCCCCGCCCATGGCCAGGTTGAGCAGCAGGAAGTAGCCGCCGTGACCGGTCATGCCGTTCCAGGTGCCCGCGTCGAACTGGGCCTGGCTGACGCTGTGGAACTGCTGGCCGTCGACGTACCAGCGGAGCTGGTTCGGGCTGACGCTGCGGTCCCATTCGAAGCGGTAGGTGTGGAACGCGGACTGACAGGTGGAGCCGGGGCAGGCCCGGTTGTTGCCGAGGCCCGTGGTCTCGTTGCACGGCCCGCCGGGGTTGACGCCGCAGTGCAGCACGCCCCAGACCGCGTTGATGCCGTTGACGTTCTCCATGATGTCGAACTCGCCGATCCCCGGCCAGTTCCAGTAGTTCCCCCTGTACGGCGAGCCGAGCGCCCAGAACGCGGGCCAGTAGCCCAGCGCCTCCTGCCCGGTCACGTTCGGCATCTGGATGCGGCCCTCGATCCGCAGGACACGCCCGTCGGCGGGCTTGAAGTCGGCCTTTCTGGTCTCGATGCGCGCCGACGTCCACTCGCCCGAGCCGCTGCGCTGCGCGGTGACGCGCAGGTTCCCGCCGCCGTCGAGGCTGAGGTTCGAGGCGCTGGACGTGTAGTTCTGGATCTCGCCGGTGCCCCAGTTGGCGGGGCCGCCGGGATACGCGTGCCCGGTGTCGACGATCCAGTTCGCGGACGACGGCGCGGAGCCGGACGGGCCGTCGAAGTCGTCCGACCAGACCAGCGACCAGCCGGAGGGGGTGGGGGGCACGGCGGCGGAGGCGCTCACGGCCACGTAGACCAGCAGGCTGCTGACCATGCTCACCACTGAGCCCACCACCGAGGCGACCACGGCCAGCCGACGGCGGCGCGTGGGTTGTCGAGATGTCATCGCTACTCCTGGGGGATGCGAAGGGCGATGAGAGCGCTCTCTCACGCGACGTAAACACACCCTCAACGCCCTGTCAACAACCCGTCAGGCCCGATCAGAGAGCGCTCTCCAATCTGGCCCGGCGAGATACTCGGTTGCCGTGGCAGGAACCCCGTTGACAGGATCTCCGCCATGCCGACCTACTCCGCACATGATGGAACCCACCTCGCCTACCACGTGTACGGAGAGGGCGTCCCGGTGATCTGCCTGCCAGGCGGCCCGATGCAGGACTCCGACTACCTCGGTGAACTCGGCGGCCTGTCGGCGCATCGGCAGTTGGTCATGGTGGACTTCCGGGGCACAGGCCGGTCCGCGACACCGGAGGACGCCTCCTCCTACCGTTGCGACCGCCTCGTCGACGACGTCGAAGCCCTGCGCGTCCACCTCGGCCTCGACCGGGTGGACCTGCTCGCGCACTGCGCAGGCGCGAACGTCGCGGCCCTGTACGCGGCCCGCCACCCCGAGCGCCTCGGCAGGCTCGCGCTGATCACCCCGAGCACCGTGGCCGTCGGCATCGCGGCCACCGGGGAGGTCCGGCTCGCGACCGCGCGGCTCCGCTCGGACGAGCCCTGGTTCGCAGCCGCCTTCGCGGCTCTTGAATCGATCGTCGCCGGCAACGCCACCGACGACAGGTGGCAGGCCATACAGCCCTTCTTCTACGGCCGATGGGACGAGGCCGCACAAGCCCACCAGGCCGCCCAGGACGGCCATCGCAACGACGAAGCCGCGGCCGCCTACGGCGCGGAGGGCGCGTTCGACCCGGACGCCACCCGCGCGGCGCTCGCCGCGTTCACCGCGCCGGTGCTGCTGCTCGCCGGAGAGGTCGACCTGAACACCCCTCCGAGCGTCGTGGCCACCTTCGCCGAGCTGTTCCCGAAGGCCGAGCTCGTCGTTCAGCCAGGAGCGGGCCACTTCCCCTGGGTCGACGACGCCGACCGGTTCGCGGCGACGACCGCGACGTTCCTGAACTGAAGGTCACGGCAGACAGCGCGGGCGGGCGCCGGAGTCGGCGCCCGCCCGGGTGAGGTGCGTGTCGGGTCAGCCCTTGTCGGCCTCGCCGGTGGCCTGCTCCAGGGCGTCCTCCGGGGACGCCTCCAGGTCCTGCTCGGCGTCGGCGCCCGCCTGGGCGGACGCCTTGTCGAGGCGCACCCAGCTGGTCACGCTCTCCACCGCGAACAGCACGAACAGGTACGCCGTCAGCACCGCGAGCACCGGCGTGAGGACGTCGAAGGCGGCGGCGACGCCGATGATGAGCAGCCGCAGCTCCCAGCCGAGCCCCGCCTGGAAGACCCAGGCGGGCGGCCAGATGCTCTGCCGGGTGCGGTAGACGGTGTCGTAGGTGTGGTAACCCACCACGTACACCAGGACGAACAGCAGCCACTTGGGCGCGCCGGCCTGCAGCGCCACCACGATCATGGTGAGGAACTCGGCGCCGCGCAGCAGCGGAGGGGTGAGCCAGTCGAAGCGGCTCAGGTGGTCGCGCGGCGCGGTGGGCAGCACCAGCACCAGCATGATCAGCGGGGGCAGCAGCAGCATCGGCCCCGGCTTCAGCAGGCCGGCGGCGGCGACCACGGCGATGACGAGCAGGGCGGCGAGGGTGGCGGGGACGGGCGGCAGGCCCTTGCCGAGCTTGCCGGCCAGCGCGTGCACGAGCGGGCCGTCGTCGCGGTAGGCGAGCAGGCGGGCGGTCTGGACGCGGCGGCGTTCCTCGTCGGGGTCCGGCGTGGAGGTGGCGGCGGCCTGCGGGTGGGTGATCATGCGAGCGACCTCATGAGGCGTCCGGTGAGGGTGTAGGCGGCGGCGACGGTGCCCCAGATCACCAGCGTGAGGAAGGTGATACGGGCGTCGAAGAGGGCGGCGGTGATCGCGATGGCCGCGAACCGCTCGCCGATGGGGAAGACGATCATCTTGCGGGCCCAGTGCACGGCGCGGTACTTGCCGGCCTTGGACCACATCTTGAGCAGACCGCGGATGCCCTGGCTGCGCTCCTCCTTGCGGCGCACCAGCGCCTTGCGGAGATCGCCGTCGGACGGGGCGTCGAGCGCCAGCGTGGGGAGCTGGGCCGGCGGCTTGCGGCGGTTGGAGATGCCGAAGGAGAAGTCGAGCAGGTGACGGACTGACTGGAGGCCGATCGCGGCGAGCGCGAGGATCCAGATGTCGTCGCCGTTGCCGGAGACCACCCAGCCGACGGCCAGGCCGGCGAAGACGACGTACTCCTTGAACCGGTCGAAGGTGGCGTCGAGCCAGGCCCCGAGCACGCCGAACTTGCGGGCGTAGCGGGCGACCTGGCCGTCGACGCAGTCGAAGACGAAGGCGAAGTAGATGAGCACGCCGCCCGCGACCATCCACGGCCGGTCGCCGGTGGCGAAACAGGCCGCGGCCAGCACGCCCAGCGTGATCGAGATGAGCGTCACCTGGTTGGGCGTCAGGCCGCGCCTGGCCGCCCAGCGGGCGATGAAGCGGGAGTAGGTCGAGACGAAGTACGTGGTGAAGAAGCCGTCGGCGCCCTTGACCGCGTTGTTGAGCCTGGCGCGGTCCTCGTTCATCCCGGCCATCTCGGCGCCCGCCTCGTTGACCTCCTCCTGGGTGGTGACCCGGCGGTAGAACAGGTCGCGGCGGCCGCGCAGGCCCACCGACACGCCGTTGCGCACCAGCCCGAAGACGATGATCTGCACCAGGTCGTCGTCGGGGCCGAACCGGTCGGCCATGGCGGCCAGCTCACGGCAGGTCTCGGCCAGCATCGGGGCGTTGCGCAGGCTGATGTGGAGCGGGCCCAGCATCACCGCGTTGGGCCTGGTGACCTGGTGGTTGGCGGTGCCGACCGAGACGATGCGCGACTTGCCGGCACGGGAGCGGACGGGCAGCCCCTCGAGCCGGTTCATGCCGATCTCCGGCTCGGCCTCGTCGATGGGGACGATGTCCTCCTGCACCTCGTCACCCGCCTCGGGGCGCGGCTCCTTCGCGATGAGCGCCAGCGCGCCGCGTTTGGCCTTGGTGATCTGGTAGATCAGCTCGTCGTGGACGACGGAGTTGTCCGGGATGATGAAGAGGTTCTCCGTTGCGGACTCTGCGACGTCTGCCACGGCGCGCAGCGCGGCGGCCACGTCACCGGAGGGGATCGTGGCGGGCTGCGGATCCAGGGAAACGAGCTGGCTGCGCAGCCGCTCGGCCACGGTGGGATTGCCAGGCAGCGCGGCCAGCCTCAGGCCGGTCGGAGCGGTGTCGGGGCTGGGCGAAGAGCCCAGCAGGACCACGCGGGTCATGACTCCCTTTCGAGGCGGTAGCGGGGGGTTGAACGAGGCGGTAGCGGGGGGTTGAACAACGGGTGGTGCGGGGACTGGCGTCAAAGTCTAGTGAGGGTTGCGCAAAGTCGTGTCAACAGTGCTCGTCTGTGACCAAAGCCGTGCAGCCATAGGATGTGGTGGTGAGTCTCTACCGTGACGAGGGCGTGGTCCTGCGCACGCAGAAGCTCGGCGAGGCCGACCGCATCGTCACCGTCCTTGCCAAGCGCACCGGCAAGGTGCGCGCCGTCGCGAAGGGCGTGCGCCGCACCACCTCGCGCTTCGGAGCCAGGCTGGAGCCGTTCACGCACGTCGACCTGCAGCTCCACACCGGCCGCTCGCTCGACGTCGTCACGCAGGCCGAGACCATCAGGCCGTACGGCGAGGCGCTGGCGATCGACTATCCCCGCTACACCGCCGGAACCGCGATGCTGGAGACCGCCGACCGGCTGACGCACGGCGAGAAGGAGCCGGCGCTGCGGCAGTTCCTGCTGCTGGTGGGCGGGCTGCGCACGCTGGCCGACGGCACGCACGAGGCCAGGCTGGTGCTCGACGCCTACTTCCTGCGCTCGCTGGCGGTCGCCGGTTACGCTCCCGCGCTCGAGGCGTGCGCCAAGTGCCAGGCGCCCGCCGTCAGGGCCTTCGCCATCGTCGCGGGCGGCGTGGTGTGCGGGGCGTGCAGGCCGGCCGGCTCGGCCGTCCCGGCCGGGGAGACGATCGGGCTCATGACGGCGCTGCTGCGCGGCGACTGGGCCACCGCCGACTCCTCGGAGCCGCGCCACCGCACCGAGTGCAGCGGTCTGGTCGCCGCGTATCTGCAGTGGCACCTGGAACACGGAATACGCTCTCTCCGACACGTCGAAAGGGAGCCAGTGTGAGCGTTCGTCCTCCGTCCCCGCATCCGTCAGGCGCGACCCCGCCGCCGATCCCGCGCGAGCTGGTACCCCGGCATGTGGCCGTCATCATGGACGGCAACGGCCGCTGGGCCAAGCAGCGGAACCTGCCCCGCACCGAAGGGCACAAGGCGGGCGAGGCGTCGCTGTTCGACGTCATCGAGGGAGCGCTGGAGATCGGCGTCCCGTATCTCAGCGCGTTCGCGTTCTCGACCGAGAACTGGCGGCGCTCGCCTGACGAGGTGCGGTTCCTGATGGGGTTCAACCGCGACGTGATCAGGCGCCGCCGCGACGAGCTGAACGCCATGGGCGTGCGGGTCCGGTGGGCGGGCAGGCCGGGGCGGCTGTGGAAGAGCGTGATCTCCGAGCTGCAGACCGCCGAGGCGATGACCGAGCGCAACAGCAAGCTGACCCTGCAGTTCTGCGTGAACTACGGGGGCCAGGCCGAGATCGTCGACGCGGCCGTGAAGCTGGCCGAGGACATCGCGGCGGGCCGGGTCAAACCGTCGAAGGTGACGGAGAAGGTGTTCGCGCGCTATCTCGACGAGCCGGAGATCCCGCCGGTCGACCTGTTCGTGCGCTCGTCGGGGGAGCAGCGCTTCTCGAACTTCCTGCTGTGGCAGTCGGCCTACGCGGAGATGGTGTTCCTGAACCGGCTCTGGCCCGACTTCGACCGCCGCGACCTGTGGGAGGCGTGCGAGATCTTCGCCAAGCGCGACAGGCGGTACGGCGGGGCGATCCCGAACCAGGTCTAGAGTCCTGGATCATGGACTGGACACCACAGATCACCACGCTCTGCGCGCAACGGGTCTTCCCCGAGGTGGGAGCGGAGATCTCCCGCGACCGGGCCGCTGAGGCCCGCCACGCGCCGACCGGTCTCTGAGCGGCGATGGAACGCGTCCTCGTCGCCGGCGTCTCCGGAGCCGGCAAGACCACGCTCGCCAGGAAGATGGCCGCCGTCACCGGGGCACCCCACCATGAGCTGGACGCCCTCCGCCACGGGCCGGGCTGGCAGAAGCGCGGGGAGTTCGAGCAGGACGTGCACCGGTTCAGCGCCCAGCCGCGCTGGGTCACCGAGGACCAGTACCACCGCAGCCTCGGCGACCTGCTGTGGGAGCGCGCCGACACGGTCGTCTGGCTCGACCTGCCCCGCCGCACCGTGATGTGGCGGGTGGTGCGCCGCTCCTTCGCGCGGGCGCTGACCCGCCGTGAGCTGTGGAACGGCAACAGGGAGAGCTGGCGCGACTGGCTCGCCCCCGATCACCCGATCCGGTGGGCCTGGTCGCAGCACGGCCGGCGCCGCCGGGAGACCGCGGCCCGCGCCGTCCGCCACCCGGAGGTGACGGTGATCCGCCTGCGGACGGCCCGCGACGCCAGGCGCTGGCTCGCGCGCCTCTGAGCCCGCCCGTGAGCCGGCTCGTGGGGCCGCCCTGCGGTCAGGCGCGGCGGCGGGCCCGGTAGGCGGCCACGTGCATGCGGTTGCCGCAGGTGCGGCTGTCGCAGTAGACACGGGACCTGTTGCGCGACTCGTCCACGAAGACCTTGTCGCAGTCGGGGGCCGAGCAGGTGCGCAGGCGTTCCCACTCGCCGTCGACCAGCAGGTGCGACAGGGCCACCCCGCAGTCGGCGGCCAGGTGCTCCGCGAGCGTGGCGTCGGGAGCGAAGTAGTGCACGTGCAGGGGGTGCCCGTCGTGCTCGGTCAGCCTGGGCGTGATGCGCGTCTCCGACAGGAGCGCGTTGAGCAGGCGCACGGCCGTGGGCAGGTCGGGGGCGGTGAACACGCGGTGGAACGCCTCCCGCACCATGCGGACCTGGCCCAGGTCGCGCGGGGTGAGCGTGCCAATGCCACTGACCTGACGCGACTCGACGAAGGATTGCAACTCGGCGAGGTCCGCCAGGCCGTCGTCGCCACCCGTCGAGGGCGAGGTGTTCACCAGCTCAACAACAGTGGCCAGCGAATACACCATGTCATGGCCAAACGGCATGTTGACTCCTGTACGGGACCGGTTCTAGCGTGGTCGCAGCGTATCTCTCCATTCCAGTGTCAGGGGTCTCTGTGAGTGCACATCGCCGTATCTTGCTGATCGCGGTGGCCGGAGCCCTCATCATCTCCACATCCGCGCCCCTGGTGCGGTTGTCGGGCGTCTCACCGGCGACCTCAGCCCTGTTCCGGTGCGCGTACGCGGTGCCGCCGCTGCTGGTGATGGCCTGGCTGGAGCGGCGCCGGTTCGGGCCGCTGTCTGCCAGGAGCCGCTACCTGGCCTGGGCCGCGGGTCTGCTGTTCGCGTTCGACCTGCTGTTCTGGCACCACGCGATCGACTACGTGGGCGCGGGCCTCGCCACCGTCCTGGGCAATCTTCAGGTGTTCATCGTGGCGTTCGCCGCCTGGGCGGTGTTCCGCGAGCGGCCGTCCAACCGGCTCATGGTCGCCACGCCCGTGGTGTTCGCGGGGGTCGCGCTGATCTCCGGACTGTTCGACAGCGCGGCCTACGGTGCGAACCCGCTGCTCGGAGTGGTGTTCGGCGTGGCGACCTCGCTCGCGTACGCCGGGTTCCTGCTGCTGATGAAGGCCGGTTCCGACCGCACGGTCGGGCCGCTCGCGCACGCCACCACGGTGGCGACCCTCGCCATCGCGGCGCTCAGCCCGGTGTTCGGCGGCGCCGACTTCACGCCGAGCTGGCCGGCGCACGGCTGGCTGCTGCTGCTCGCGCTCGGGCCGCAGTTGCTCGGCTGGTCGCTCATCACGTACTCGCTGCCCAAGCAGCCCGCCGCGCTCACCGCGCTGCTCCTGCTGGTGCAGCCGATGACGACGGTCGCGCTGTCGGCGGTCGCGCTCGGCGAGCACCCGTCGCCGCTCCAGCTCGCCGGGTGCGTGGTGATCGTGCTGGGCGTGCTGTACGGCTCGCGCCGGGCTCAGCCCGCCCGCACCGTCGCCGAGCAGGACGCGCAGGTGCCGAAGACCTCGATCGTGTGAGTGATCTCGGTGAACCCGTGCTCGGTGCCGACCGCCTCGGCCCACCGTTCGACCGCGGGCCCCGCCACCTCGACGGTGCGCCCGCAGCGGCGGCAGACCAGGTGGTGGTGGTGATCGTCGCTGGTGCAGGCCCGGTAGACGGACTCGCCGTCATCGGTGCGCAGCACGTCGACGTGGCCGCCGTCGGCCAGCGCCTGGAGTGCCCGGTAGACCGTGGTCAGGCCGATCTTCGCGCCGTGCTGGCGCATCTCCGCGTAGACGTCCTGCGCGCTGCGGAAGCCCTCGCTCTGACGGAGGGTGTCGTGGACGGCATCGCGCCTCGTGGTCATGCGACCTCCTTGACACGCATGCTGGGACGCTCGCTCACTGTCGACTCCTGGGGTCTGCCTCGCCGTACGAATCTACCCACACCGAGCGCCAGGACGAAGCCGGCGAGGGCGAGAAGAACGATCGCGGCGCCGGGCGGCACCCGAGGCGACAGCGACGAGCCGAGCAGCCCGCCCACCGCGGCGAGCACGCCGAACAGCATGGCCAGCGCCATGGTCGAGCGGAAGCCCCTGGTGAGCTGCTGACTGGTGGCCACCGGGATCACCATCAGCGCGCTGACCAGCAGCAGGCCGACCACCCGCATGGCGATGACCACGGTGAGCGCGGCGGTGATCGCGATGAGCAGGCTGAGGAAGCGCACCGGCAGGCCGCTCGCCCTGGCCATCTCCTCGTCCTGGCAGAGCACGAACAGCTCCCTGCCGAAGACCGCCACCACGGTGATCACCGCGACGGCCAGCGCGCCGATGACCCAGATGTCCTGGGAGGAGACGCTCGCGATGGCGCCGAACAGGTAGGAGTTGAGCTTGGCGTTGCTGCCTCCGGGCGCGATGCCCATCAGCATGACGCCGCCCGCGATGCCGCCGTAGAACAGCAGCGCCAGGGCCACGTCCCCGCTGGTGCGCCCGCGCGCCCTGACCAGCTCGATGGCCACCGCGCCCGCCACTGACACCAGCACGGCGGTCAGGACGGGAGCGGTGCCGGTCAGGAACCCCAGCGCGACCCCGGTCAGCGCCACGTGCCCGATGCCGTCGCCGAGCAGGGAGAGCCTGCGCTGCACGATGAACGTGCCGACGGCGGGCGCGCAGAGACCCACCAGCAGCGCCGCGACCAGCGCCAGCCGGAAGAACTCGGTCTGCAACAGCTCGATCATCATTCTCCCTGCCAACCGGTCAGCGGGCCCGCGGCGGTCTCGGCGGCGTGCGGGTGCACGTGCTGGTGTCCGGGCCTGGCGCAGTCGCCCTCGGGACGCGGCGGCCTGCCGTCGTGTTCCACCCGCCCGGCGCGTACCACGACGCCGCGGGTGATGAGCGGTTCGAGCGGGCCGAGCTCGTGCGCGACCAGCACGATGGTCTTGCCGTCGAGCACCAGCGTGGCCAGCGTGTCGGCGAGCAGCTGCTGGGTGTCGGCGTCGACCCCGGCGGTGGGCTCGTCCATCACGTACGTGTCGGGCTCGCCCGCCAGCGCGCGGGCGATCAGCACCCGCTGCTGCTGCCCCCCGGACAGCGCCTGCACCGGGTCGCCCGCCCGGCCCGCCAGGCCGACGGACTCCAGCGCGGTCGCCACCGCCGCCCTGTCGGCCGGGCTGGTACGGCGCAGCCTGCTCTGCCGGGCGATCCGGCCGGAGGCGACGACCTCGTGGACCGTGGCGGGCACACCGCCGCCGACCTGGAGCCGCTGCGGGACGTAGCCGATGCGCCACCAGTCGCGGAACCTGGCCGGTTGCCTGCCGTACACGAGGGTCTGCCCGCCGGACAGCGGTGTGAGGCCGAGCAGGGCGCGCACCAGCGTGGACTTGCCCGAGCCGTTCGCGCCCATGACGGCGACGACCTCGCCGGGGCAGACCGTCAGGTCGATGCCGCGCAGGATCTCGCGCCCGTCGAGCGTCACCCGCCCACCGGTCATCGCGAAGGCCGTTTCGCTCATGCCGTACACCTCAGTGCGGTTTGAAGGGTCCTGAGATTCTGCCGCATGGCCGACAGGTAGTCGCCGGAGGGCTTGCTCTCCAGCGGGTCGAGCGTCTGGGTCTGCGCGCCGACCTCCTTGGCGAGCACCTCGGCGACCTTGGGGCTGACCAGGGACTCGGTGAAGATCGTGGTCACCTTCTCGGCCTTGGCGAGCTGGGCGACCTCGGCGATGCGGGCGGGGGAGGGCTCGGCCTCGGGGTCGAGCGTGATGCCGATCTGCTTGAGGTGGTAGCGGTCGGCCAGGTAGCCGAACGCCTCGTGGCCGGTGACCAGGGTCCTGGTCGCGCAGGTGGTCAGGCCCTTGGTGAACTCCTGGTCGAGCGCGCCCAGGGCGGCTGCGGTCTTGGCGGCGCGGTCGCGGTAGCCCTTCGCGTGCTCCGGGTCGGTCTGCGCCAGCCGCTCGCCGAGCTTGGTGACGACGGTGGCCAGCCGCGACGGGTCGAGCCACAGGTGCGGGTCGTAGGAGACGGCGTGCTCCTCGCCGCCCTCCTGGTGCTCGCCCGCGGGGAGGGTCCGCACCGCGGTGGCGGCGTCGAAGGCCTTGTCGGCGGCGTGCTGCTCGACGGCGTCGTCCACGGCGGGCTGTACGCCCCTGATGTAGACGGTGAGTCCGGCGTCGCCCAACTGGGCCACCTGCTGCGCGCCCAGCTCCAGGTCGTGCGGCTCGACGCCGGGCGCCGTCAGCACCGTGACCCGCACGTCGGAGCCGCCCACCTGCTCGGAGAGCCACTGGAGGGGGTAGAAGGCGGCGACGACGTCGGGCTTGCCGTCCGCGGTCTCCGCGGAGCCTGCTCCGCAGGCCGCGGTGGCGAGCAGGGCGGTTCCCGCCAACAGCAACGATGCGGTGCGCATTCGGGGCGTTCTGGACATCACGCCATCGATTATGGAGGAAAATGAAAATGATTGTCAAAATCCAACGCGCCGTCTTCGGCCGGGCGGCCGCGGGCGGCTGCGAGGGAGGGGGCCGACCCGTCGGCCCCCGGGGGCGCCATGGGCGGGCGCCGACCTGCCGCTCCCAGGGGGCTGCCATGGGCGGGCGCCGACCTGCCGCTCTCAGCGGATGGGGCCCGCCGCGTCCAGTGGCGACGGGGGGTGCGGGTGTGACGCCTGTGCGGGGCCTTGGTGGACGGGCTAGAAGGCTCCGAAGCGGTCGGCGGCCAGCACCACGAGGAAGGCGAGCATGACGAGCCGCAGCAGCCGCCCGCCGAGCCCGAGCGACGGCCACGACAGGTACGCCAGCCAGCCCACGAACCCCAGCACCGGCAGCACCGCCACGCCGCCCGGCCAGTTCGGCACGGCGAAGCCGGTCAGCAGCAGGATCACCAGCACGGCGGGCGCCACCCACCGCGGAACCTGCGTGAACAGGAACGTCATCGGGGTCGCGCTGCGCGCCTCGACGGCCTTGCGCAGGCCGGTCGCGCCCGGCGTGAAGAACTGCTCACCGGCCGGAAGCGGGCGCCGCTGCCTGGGACGGTTGTCTCTGGAGGCCACGGCCCGAGCCTAGCGCCGCGGGAAACGCCCGTCGGTGTGAGATCGTCTGACATCCTGGTGTGCGTGCTCGCCGTCATCCGCTACACCGTCCCAGAAGCCCAGTCCCACGACTTCGTCAAGCAGAGCCACGCCGTCCTTGACCTGCTGGCCGAACAGCCCGGCTACCTGCGCGGCAGGCTGGCCCGCTCGGTCGACGAGCCCAACCTGTGGGCGCTGGTCACCGAGTGGGAGGGCGCGGGCTTCTATCGGCGCGCGCTGTCAGCCGCCAGGATGGCGATGTACCCGCTGATGACCCTCATGGTCAACGAGCCCAGCGCCTTCGAGGATGTGCACATCCGAGACCGGGCGTAGGGATACTCGCGCGCGAGAGCGGCCCGACGTCCCCTAAGCTGGGATCTCATCAACCAACCCCTCGCCGACCTCCAGCCGGAAAGAGACCCAACCACATGGCACGCCGTACAGACGTCATGGACACCATCGTCAGCCTCGCCAAGCGCCGCGGGCTCGTATACCCGTCGAGCGAGATCTACGGCGGTCTGCGCGCGTCGTGGGACTATGGACCGCTGGGAGTAGAGCTCAAGAGCAACGTCAAGCGGCAGTGGTGGCAGTCGGTGGTCCAGGCCCGCGACGACGTGGTGGGCCTCGACTCGTCCGTGATCCTGGCCCGCGAGGTCTGGCAGGCCAGCGGCCACGTCGAGACCTTCACCGACCCGCTGACCGAGTGCCAGTCGTGTCACAAGCGTTTCCGCGCCGATCACCTGATCGAGGCGTACGAGGAGAAGAACGGCCGGGCGCCCGAGCACGGCCTGGCCGACATCACCTGCCCCAACTGCGGCAACAAGGGCGCCTTCACCGACCCGCGGCAGTTCAGCGGCCTGCTGAAGACCTACCTCGGCCCGGTCGAGGATGAATCGGGCCTGGCCTACCTGCGTCCCGAGACCGCGCAGGGCATCTTCATCAACTACCTCAACGTGCAGCAGTCGGCGCGCAAGAAGATCCCGTTCGGCATCGGCCAGATCGGCAAGTCGTTCCGCAACGAGATCACGCCGGGCAACTTCATCTTCCGCACCCGCGAGTTCGAGCAGATGGAGATGGAGTTCTTCGTCAAGCCCGGCACCGACGAGGAGTGGCACCAGTACTGGATCGACGAGCGCTACCGCTGGTACTCCGACCTGGGCATCGACAAGGACAACCTGCGCCTGTTCGAGCACCCCAAGGACAAGCTGTCGCACTACGCCAAGCGCACCGTCGACATCGAGTACCGGTTCAACTTCGCCGGTTCGGAGTGGGGCGAGCTGGAGGGCATCGCCAACCGCACCGACTTCGACCTGAGCGCCCACTCCAAGGCGTCCGGCGTCGACCTGAGCTTCTTCGAGCAGGACACCGGTGAGCGTTACGTCCCGTACGTCATCGAGCCCGCCGCCGGTGTCGACCGGGCCACGCTGACGTTCCTCCTCGACGCCTACACCGAGGACGAAGCGCCGAACGCCAAGGGCGTCATGGAGAAGCGCACGGTCATGCGGCTCGACCACCGGCTCGCCCCGGTCAAGGCCGCGGTGCTGCCGCTGTCGCGCAACGCCGACCTGTCGCCGAAGGCCCGCGACCTGGCCGCCCAGCTCCGCAGGCGGTGGAACGTCGAGTTCGACGACGCCGGGGCGATCGGCCGCCGCTACCGCCGCCAGGACGAGATCGGCACGCCGTTCTGCATCACCGTCGACTTCGACACCCTCGAGGACCAGGCGGTGACCATCCGCGAGCGCGACTCGATGGCCCAGGAGCGCATCTCCCTCGACCAGGTCGACGGCTACCTGCGCCAGCACCTGAACGACTGACCCGCGTTCGCCTGAGTACGCCCTGCTCAGGCCGTGCCGATCGGCCGCGCCGCCAGCGCGCCGCCAGCGCGCCGCACCGATCGGAAGCACACGGCCGGAGCAGGGCGTTCCGCTTTCTACTTGACCACCCGCCCGGCCAGCTTCCTGCCGTCGTACGGGGCGGCGAAGCAGTACACGGTCCTGCTCCGTGGCCAGGAGGCCTCGTCCGGCCCCAGCCACGTCACGCCGATCCTGTCGCGTTTCGACTCCTTGATCCGCATCCTGGGCCAGCAGCCGTTCTCCGCGAGCCGCCGCATCTCGTTGACCGCCGGATAGTCCCCCTGGGGAAGGACGTAGACGGTGGCGAACTCCGCGCTGTGCGGCGTGCCGCAGGGGACGACCGTCACGATCGCCTCCTGCGGCATGGGCTCGATGCAGTCGCCGGGCCGCAGCTCGCTGACGTCGTAAAGCTCCACGCCGGGGCTCGCCGCCGGGTCGGTAGAAGCGGTGCTCGCCGCCGGGGCGGGAGGGGCGGCGCTCGCCGTGGGGGCGGGAGGGGCGGACGTGCCGGCGCAGCCGGAGAGCAGCAGGGCCAGGCAGGCCGTCGCCGCCCGCGATAAGGGGACCATGGGCCTGACGATCTCAGGCGAAGATCACTCCGAGGTCGCGAAACGGCCCCTCGTGCGAGGTCGGTGACTTCTGCGAATCGGGCCGTTCACGTGGTCGTGATGCCCTGGCGTGGCGGGAGTGGCCAGAGGTGCATTTTTGCTGGATATCTCTGATTCCAGGCAGTCCTCGCCTTTCTCCAAAATTGGTGTAAACCACTGGTATAAACCAATTTACGATCAACAGAATATTAATTGGATTAGACCGGTGGTAGGCCATCTACCAGGGGAAACAACGACTTAACCGATGAGTGCAGTTTCATCATCATTGGCGCCGGTAGAGTCCGGGGCAGAGGCGTTGATTGGAGCTGTGGTGGCCAAGTACGTTTACGACTTCACCGAGGGCAACAAGGATCTCAAGGACCTGCTCGGCGGCAAGGGAGCAAACCTTGCCGAAATGACCAACCTCGGGCTGCCCGTCCCTCCCGGATTCACGATCACGACCGAGACGTGCCGCCACTACCTGGCGGAGGGCGCGGTCCCCGACGGCCTGGAGGAGGAGGTCGCCGAGCACCTGAGCGCGCTGGAACGGCAGATGGGCAGGAAACTCGGCCAGGCCGACGACCCGCTGCTGGTCAGCGTCCGCTCGGGGGCGAAGTTCTCCATGCCCGGCATGATGGAGACCGTCCTGAACATCGGGCTCAACGACGAGTCCGTGCACGGCCTGGCCAAGCAGTCGGGCGGCAACGAGCGCTTCGCCTGGGACTCCTACCGCCGGCTCATCCAGATGTTCGGCAAGACCGTCCTCGGCATCGACGGCGAGCTGTTCGAGCACGCCCTCGACGGGCTCAAGGGCACCCGGCAGGACACCGACCTCGACGCCCTGGAGCTGCAGGGCCTGGTCAAGACGTTCAAGGGCATCGTCCGCGAGCAGACCGGCAGGGACTTCCCCACCGACCCGCGCGAGCAGATGCGGCTGGCCGTCATGGCCGTCTTCGACTCGTGGAACGCCCCCCGCGCGATCCTCTACCGCCGCCAGGAGCGCATCCCGGCCGATCTCGGCACCGCGGTCAACGTCGTCGCCATGGTCTTCGGCAACTGCGACGAGACCTCGGGCACGGGCGTCGCCTTCACCCGCGACCCCGGCACCGGCCAGCAGGGCGTCTACGGCGACTACTTGCAGAACGCCCAGGGCGAGGACGTCGTCGCGGGCATCCGCAACACGCTCCCCCTCCAGGAGCTCGAGCGCATCGACAGGCGCGCGTACGACGAGCTGCTGCAGATCATGGAGAAGCTCGAGAACCACTACCGGGACCTGTGCGACATCGAGTTCACGATCGAGCGCGGCAAGCTCTGGATGCTGCAGACCCGGGTCGGCAAGCGCACCGCCGGAGCCGCGTTCCGCATCGCCACCCAGCTCGTCGACCAGGGCCTCATCACCATGGACGAGGCCGTCACGCGAGTCACGGGCGACCAGCTCGCCCAGCTGATGTTCCCCCGCTTCGACGCCGGAGCCGCCAAGAAGCGCATCGCCAGGGGCATGAACGCCTCGCCTGGCGCGGCCGTCGGCAAGGCCGTCTTCTCCTCGGAGCGCGCCGTCGAGCTCGCGGGCCGGGGCGAGGACGTCATCCTGGTGCGCCGCGAGACCAACCCCGACGACCTGTCGGGCATGATCGCCGCCCGCGGCATCCTCACCAGCCGCGGCGGCAAGACCTCGCACGCCGCCGTCGTCGCCCGCGGCATGGGCAAGACCTGCGTGTGCGGCGCCGAGGAGCTCGAGGTGTCCGTCCGCGAGCGCCGTTTCATCGCGCCGGGCGGTGTGGAGGTCACGGAGGGCGACGTGATCTCCATCGACGGCAGCACCGGCGAGGTGTTCCTGGGCGAGGTCCCGGTCGTGGACTCCGCCGTGGTGGAGTACTTCGAGGGTGACAGCGAGGAGCACGGCGGTCACGCGGTCGCGGACGGCGAGCTCGTCGCGGCCGTGGACCGGATCATGCGGCACGCCGACGAGGTGCGCGCGCTCGGCGTCCGGGCCAACGCCGACACGCCGGAGGACGCGGCCAGAGCCCGCCGCTTCGGCGCCGAGGGGATCGGGCTCTGCCGGACCGAGCACATGTTCCTGGGCGAGCGCAGGCAGCTCGTCGAGGACCTGGTGCTGGCGTCCGGGGACGAGGAGCGCCAGGCGGCGCTGGACGCCCTGGAACCCTTCCAGAAGTCCGACTTCATCGGCATATTTCGGGCGATGGGGGAGAACCCGGTTACCGTCCGCCTCCTCGACCCGCCGCTGCACGAGTTCCTGCCCGACATCGTGGACCTCTCGGTCAAGGTGGCCACCGGCGACGCCACGGACAAGGACCGCCGCCTGCTCGACGCCGTCAAGCGGCTGCACGAGCAGAACCCCATGCTGGGCTTGCGCGGGGTCCGGCTCGGCCTGGTGATCCCCGGTCTGTTCGCCATGCAGGTGCGGGCCATCGCGCAGGCGGCCAAGGAGGTCCCCGGCGCCAGGCCGGAGATCATGATCCCGCTCGTCGCGGCCGTCCAGGAGCTGGAGTCGGTACGCGAGGAGGCCGCCAAGATCCTCGCGGAGGCCGGCGTGGACGCCCTGGTCGGCACCATGATCGAGACGCCCAGAGCCGCGCTCACCGCCGGTCAGGTCGCCGAGGCCGCCCAGTTCTTCTCCTTCGGCACCAACGACCTGACCCAGATGACGTGGGGCTTCTCCCGGGACGACGTGGAGGCGTCGTTCTTCTCCCGCTACCTGGAACTCGGCATCTTCGGCGTCTCACCCTTCGAGAGCCTCGACCGCGACGGCGTCGGCCGCCTGGTCAGGATCGCCGCCGAGGAGGGCAGGAACGCCCGTCCGGACCTCAAGCTGGGCATCTGCGGCGAGCACGGCGGAGACCCCGACTCGGTGCACTTCTGCCACGAGACCGGCCTCGACTACGTGTCCTGCTCGCCGTTCCGCATCCCGGTCGCCCGGCTGGAGGCGGCACGCGCCGCCCTCACGCAGAACGACTCAGACAGCCGCTGAGGCCTCCTCCGGCACGTAGTCGTGCCGGACGCCCAGGTCGCCCAGCCACTCCCGCAGCCCCGCCACGGCTGACGGGTTGGCCGCGACCTGGGCCGCGTACTCCGACAGCGCGACCTCCTCGCCGTCGTCGAACAGCAGCCGGGCCGGGCCCGCCCAGGACAGGGTCCAGCGGGCCTGCCCGTGCCTGATCAGCACCGCCTCCAGCGCCTGCCCGAGGACGCCCGACAGCAGCGTCTCCGACGGGTTCCAGCCGTGCTCGCGCAGCCGGTCCTCCAGCGCGGCCTGCTGCCCGCGGGCGATCGCCTCGAACGCCGCGTCCAGGTACGGCCTGGTCGCGCCCATCACCTGCTGGCCCGCCACCGCCAGGTCGTGCAGCGCCTCGGCGTTGCGCGCCGCGTACATGCCCTGGGCCACCAGCTCCTCCCACGACACCGCACGCAGCCCCGTCAGCGCCTCCGGAGTCCACATCGACTGCTCGACCGCCTGCACGGCCACGTTCGGGTCCCGCAGCAGCATCAGCGCGGAGCGCGGGTCCGGGACGTGCTGCGGCTCGGGCAGCAGCTCGATCGCCGCCAGCCGCTCGGCCAGGCTCGGGTGCGAGTCGTACGGGGAGCTCTCCTCCGGCTGCTCGCTCAGCCTGGACACCTCCGCCTGCCTGGTGTCGTCGCTCATCAGCGCGTGGAAGCCGCCGAACACCGACGCGGGACGGTAGCCGCCCGCCCCGGTCATCGACAGGTAGCCGGAGGCGTACAGGTCCCAGGCGAGCGCGGTGTTGTGGATCTTGCGGAGCGCCTCGGCCATCGCCTTGCGCCCGCCGATGGCCACCGCGAACTGGTCGGCCTCCAGCTCCTGCCTGCGCGAGACGGCCTGCGAGACCCGCATGTAGAGCTTGGCGTACAGGGTGAACAGCCGCTGGAAGAACGGATGGTTGCCGAGGCCCTGCACGGTCGCGATCAGCGACACCCTGCCCCGGTAGACCGGCGCGCCCAGGCGGGTGTGCGCGCCGCTGTAGTGGCCGAGCTCGTGGCCGAGCACCGCGCGCATCTCGTCCACGGTCAGCGTCTGCAGCAGCGGCAGGCCGATGTACATGCGCCGCCTGGTGGCCTTCAGGCCGAGGAACCGGGTGTCCTCCGAGACGGCCGCGTTGACCTCGGGGACGAGCCGGATCTCGTCCGGCGGCGCCGTGCGCACGCGCTGGGCCAGGTCCTCGACGGCCTGCCAGAGCGCGGGCTCGTGCTCCCGGGTGACCGGCACGCCCGGCTGCTCGCCGCCGCCACGGCGGCTGACCATGATCAGAGCGCGCACCAGCGCGCCCGCCGCCAGGGTGAGCACGATCGCGGCTTTCAGCGCGTTGGCGTGGAAGTCCACGATCAGTAACACGTCGAAGAAGACGGCCGCGGCCACGATCAGGCCGACCAGGACGTAGAAGCCGGCGAGCAGCGCGAAGGCCAGCGCGGCGCGGAACGCTGTGGTCATGGAGGAGGGCTCCCGGGGCAGGGGGTTCTCGCGAGGCTTGACCCTACCGAAGACCGAATAGCGGATAAAATCGCAGCACTTATGGCCCGATACGACGAGCACGACCAGGCGCGCTGGGTGCCGGAACCTCCCGGCAACCCGGAACGCAGCGCATTCGAACGCGACCGCGCCCGCGTCCTGCACAGCGCCGCGCTGCGCCGGCTGGCCGCCAAGACACAGGTGGTCGGGCCGGGAGAGACCCTCGGCGGCGGCGCGCACATCCCGCGCACCCGGCTCACCCACTCGCTGGAGTGCGCCCAGGTCGGCAGGGAGATGGGCGCCACCCTCGGCGTCGACCCCGACCTGGTGGAGACCGCCTGCCTGGCGCACGACCTGGGCCACCCGCCGTTCGGGCACAACGGCGAGGTCGCGCTCAACGAGCTGGCGGGCTCGTGCGGCGGCTTCGAGGGCAACGCGCAGAGCCTGCGCCTGCTGACCAGGCTGGAGGCCAAGGTCCTCACCGAGGACGGCCGCAGCGCCGGGCTGAACCTGACCAGGGCCGCCCTCGACGCGTCCACCAAGTACCCGTGGACCCGCGGCGAGTCACCGAAGTTCGGTGTCTACGACGACGACCTGCCCGTCTTCGAGTGGATCAGGGACGGCGCGCCCGACGGGCGGGTCAGCTTCGAGGCGCAGATCATGGACTGGGCCGACGACGTCGCCTACTCCGTGCACGACCTGGAGGACGCCCTGCACTCCGGCCACGTCACGCCCGAGGCGCTCCAGTCGCCCGCGGAGCGCCGGCAGGTCTGCGAGGTCACCCGCGTCTGGTACGCCCCCGACGCCGACCCCGCCGAGCTGGAGGGGGTCTTCTCGCGGCTGATCGCCGACCCGCTGTGGCCGCGCAGCTTCGCGGCCACGCTCGCCGACCTGGCCGGGCTCAAGGCGCTCACCAGCGGCCTCATCGGCCGGTTCTGCCGTTCCGCGCAGACCGCCACCAAGGACGCCTACGGCCCCCGGCACCGCGACCAGCTCGTCGTGCCGCGCACCACCAGGCTGGAGTGCGCGTTGCTCAAAGGGGTCACCGCGCACTACGTCATGACCACCGACGACCACCACGCCAACCAGGCCAGGCAGCGCGACCTCATCACCGAGCTGGCGTCGCTGATCACGCTCGGCGCGCCCGGCACGCTCGAACCCGCCTTCAGGCCCTCCTATCTGGCCGCCGCCTCCGACGCCGGGCGCGTCAGGGTCGTCATCGACCAGATCGCCTCCCTGACCGACACGTCCGCGGTCGCCTGGCACAAGCGCCTTTCCCGATGACCCCGTCGGGCGCATACTGCCCGCATGACCACACATGTGATCGTCGGCGCGGGCCTGGCGGGGGCCAAGGCCGCGCAGACGTTGCGCGAGGAAGGCTTCGACGGCGAGATCGTCCTCATAGGCGCGGAGAGCGACCGGCCCTACGAGCGGCCGCCGCTGTCCAAGGGGTACCTCCAGGGCAAGAGCGAGCGCGAGAAGATCTTCGTGCATCCGTCCGGCTGGTACGCCGAGCACGACGTGCGGCTCAGGCTCGGCCTGCGGGCCACCGGCGTCGACCTCGACCAGCACGTCGTCAGACTGGACGACGGCTCCAGCCAGCCGTACAACAAGCTGCTCATCGCGACGGGAGCGACACCGCGCCGCCTGCCGGGGCCCGCGCACTACCTGCGTACCGTCGGTGACAGCGAGGCCATCAGGGAGCGGTTCGCGGCCGGCGGCAGGGTGATCGTCGTCGGCGCCGGCTGGATCGGCCTGGAGAGCGCCGCTGCGGCCCGCCAGGCGGGCTGCGAGGTCACCATCCTGGAGCCGGAGCCCACGCCGCTGCACCGGGCGCTCGGGCCCGAACTCGGCGACGTCTTCGCGGCGCTGCACCGCAGGCACGGCGTCGAGTTGCGGCTCGGCACCGGCGTCGCGGACATCACCGAGACCGGCGTGCGGCTCAGCACGGGCGAGCGCCTCGGCGCCGACGTGGTCGTCGCCGGCGTCGGCGCGGTGCCCGAGACCGGCCTGGCCCGCGAGGCGGGCCTGGAGGTCGGCGAGGGCATCCTCACCGACGCCTCGCTGCGCACCTCGCACCCGGACGTGTTCGCCGCGGGCGACGTCGCCGAGGCGTTCCACCCCCTGTACGGCAGGCGGATCCGGGTCGAGCACTGGGCCAACGCGCTCAACGGCGGCCCCGTCGCGGCCAGGGCCATGCTCGGTCAGGACGCCGTCTACGACAAGATCCCGTACTTCTATACCGACCAGTACGAGCTGGGCATGGAGTTCTCCGGCGACATCACCGGCTACGACGAGGTGGTCTACCGCGGCTCGGTCGAGGACCTGGACTTCATCGCCTACTGGCTGCGCGACCGCAGGGTGATCGCTGGGATGAACGTGAACAGATGGGACGTCGTCCGCGAGATCCAGGACCTGATCCGCTCGGGCGCCGCTATCGACCCCAAGGAGTTGTCGTCGGACTGATGGTGCTCGGGTCGCTGGGCTGGTCTGTCGTCGTCTTCGTGGACTGCGGCGCCTTCTTGGGCTTGCACTGGACGGCGCAGGCCGGCTCCTCGCCCAGCTTGCGGCGCAGCGCCAGCGTCTCGTCCCTGGGGGAGAAGGTGCGGTTGCCCGTCAGCCAGGCGTCGAGGTAGTCCCACGGCTCGACCATGCCGCGGCGCACCCACCAGGCGCGAGGGGCGGCCTTCCACGAGATCGCGAAGTACAGGTTCGAGCCGGTGTCGCGGGCGTTGCCCGAGGTGCCGACCGAGCCGAGCAGCTGGCCGGCGCTGACCCGCATGCCCGGCTTGATGGCGTCGGAGACCGCGTCCAGGTGCCCGCCCAGGTAGCGGACGCCGTCGTCGCCGATGATCGTGACGAACCTGCCCTCGCGGTCGGCGCCCACGTCCGTGGAGGGCCGCCACTTGTTCCTGGTGTTCACCTCGTCCACCACGCCCCCGACGGGGGCCACGAACGCGCACCCCTTGCCCGCCCAGATCGTCGTCTTGGGCAGCACCAGCAGCTTGCGCTGGTAGGTCGTCGTGCAGCCCTTGACGGGGAAGACGTAGGTGAACTTCGACAGCTTCGGCGGTGGCACCCTGACGGGCGCGTCGCCCTTCGGCGGCTTCACGTCGGACGGCTTCTGGTCGGTCTGTGACGGTTGCGGGGTCGTCGCGGTGGCGGACGGGGAGGTGGTGGGCGAGTGAGCGCTGATGCCCGCCACGGCGTTCGCCTGCCCGCAGGCGCCGGTCAGCAGCACGGCGCCGGCCACGGCCGCCCAACGCCCAAGGTTCCCCGATCGCATGATCTCCACCCGTGTCACCGTATCCAACGACAACCTTTACCTTTGTAGCCGAGAGTGGTCACAGCCATGACACGAATCCCGCTTCTGGCTCCCTGAGGTGACACCCGTCTCGCCGCGACGGAAACGGTGACGAGGGTCGGTGTTGTCGGTGGGCGGGAATAGACTCACCGGCGTGGCTGGCCGGATCCGTGACGTCGACATCGCGCTCGTTCGCGAGCGATCTCCCATCGCTGAGGTGATCGGCGAGCACATCCAGTTGCGCAACGCGGGCGGGGGCAACCTCAAGGGGCTCTGCCCGTTCCACGACGAGAAGAGCCCCTCGTTCAACGTCACCCCCGAGCGGGGCATGTACTTCTGCTTCGGCTGCAGCGAGGGCGGCGACGTCATCACGTTCGTCGAGAAGATCGAGCACCTGTCGTTCGGCGAGGCCGTCGAACGGCTCGCGCAGCGGGCCGGCATCCAGCTCCAGTACGAGCAGGGCGGCTACGTGCCCAAACGCGACCAGGGCGAGCGCGCCCGGCTGGTCGAGGCGCACCGGGCCGCCGCCGAGTTCTACGCGGAGAAGCTGCTCAGCCCCGACGCCGCGCCCGGGCGCAGGTTCCTGTCGGAGCGCGGGTTCGAACGGGCCGACGCCGAGACGTTCGGGGTCGGCTACGCCCCCGCCGAGTGGGAGGCGCTGGCCCGGCACCTCATGGGGCGCGGGTTCACCGCCGCGGAACTGGTCAAGGGCGGGCTGGCCAAGGAGGGGCGGCGCGGCCCCATCGACCGGTTCAGAGGGCGGCTCGTCTGGCCGATCCGCGACGCCACGGGCGACGTGATCGGGTTCGGAGCGCGCAAGCTGCTCGACTCCGACGACGGCCCCAAGTACCTCAACACGCCCGACTCGCCGCTGTACAAGAAGAGTCAGGTGCTCTACGGCATCGACCTCGCCAAGCGTGAGATCTCCAAGCGGTCGCAGGCGGTCATCGTCGAGGGCTACACCGACGTGATGGCCTGCCACCTGGCCGGAGTGCCCACCGCCGTCGCCACGTGCGGCACGTCCTTCGGCGAGGAGCACATCAAGATCCTGCGGCGGTTCCTGCTCGACCAAGCCGAGTTCCGCGGCGAGGTGATCTTCACCTTCGACGGCGACGCGGCGGGGCAGAAGGCCGCGCTGCGCGCCTTCGCCGACGAGCAGAAGTTCGTCACCCAGACCTACGTGGCCGTCCAGCCCGACGGGCTCGACCCCTGCGACCTGCGGGTCAAGCAGGGCGACGCGGCCGTGCGCGACCTCATCGCCAGCCGTGAGCCGCTCTTCCAGTTCGCCATCCGCAGCACGATCAGCCGCTACGACCTGCGCAGCAACGAAGGCAAGATCGCCGCCCTCGACGCGGCCGCGCCGATCGTGGCCGGCATCAAGGACGTCGGCCTGCGCAAGCGGTACGCGATCGACCTCGACCGCTGGCTCGGCTTCATGGACGAGCGGTTCGTCTCGCAGCGCATCGCCGAGGTCGGCGGGGCCCAGCAGCAGGGGCGTCCCCGGCGGGCGCCCCAGGCCGCGCCCGTCGATCCGAACGTCCGGGTCGAGGCCGAGCTGCTCAAGCTGGCCGTGCAGCGTCCCGCCCTGCTCGGGCCGCGCTTCGACGCGCTCGACCCGCAGGCGTTCACCGCGCCCGACCACGTGATCCTGCACAAGCTGATCTCCGCCGCAGGCGGGGCCGCGGCGGCGGCCCACGGCGGGCGCGAGTGGGTCGACCGGCTGCTGGAGCACGCCCACGACGAGGCCGCCCGGGCGCTGGTCACCCGGTTCGCCGTGGAGGCGATCCAGGCCGACGCGCACGTCGAGGAGCGTTACGGCGTGGCGATGCTGGCGGCCATCGAGGCCATCGCGGTCGACCGGGCCATCGCGCAGGTCAAGTCCCGGATCCAGCGGCTGAACCCGGTGGAGGAGCAGCAGGAGTACAACAGGTTGTTCGGCGAGCTGGTGGCGCTCGAACAGCAGCGCAGAGTCCTCCGCGACCGAGCCGCAGGCAGCTGACCGCCCGCTCACGTTACGCCCAGCCGGGTGGGTGGCGGGGTTTCTGTGGTTGGAGTGCCAGGTGTGATCTGTTCGTGATTCAACCTTCCGGCTGGGCGGGCTGTCTAACCCGGGTGTGAAAGCCAAGAGCACGCTCGGCGTCCTTGTGACGGCGATCCTGGCGGGAGGTCCGGCCGTTCCAGCCGACGCGGCCGGAACCGCGTGGGCCGGAGCGGCGGCAGCCGCGCCCCACACGACCGCGTCCCGCGCCGCCGTGGCTCACCGGGGCGGCACTCGTACGGCCGGGGCGGTTGTCAGGGACGTCCACCTGCCGAACTGCGGCGGCGACTACTTCAAGCCCTGCGAGGGCAGGCCGTGGTACCTGTTCCTGCGCGACGGACGCTGGGTCGCCTTCCCCGACGCGGCCCGCTACGCCACCGAGGCAGGCGGGCGGCGGGCCGACGAGGTCGAGGACGACCCGGCGCCGTTCGCGGTCAGCGGCGACGGGCGGACGATCGGCTACGTCCGGGCCCGCGACGGCCGGGTCGTCCTACGCCGGTGGCCCGGAGGGAAGGCCACCGTGCTGCCCGCGTACGGCAAGGGGGTCGGCACCAAGTACGTCGGCCTGGAACTGTCGGCCGACGGGCGCCGTGCGCTGGTGGACTTCAGCGCCGCCAGGAAGAGGCGTCCCGGGTTGGTGATCGACGTCGCCAGCGGGCGGACGCTGCGCACGCTGCCGGAGGGCGACGTCCCCAGAGGCTTCAGCGCCGACGGCGACGAGGTGCTCGTCACCAGGACGCACTCCGACAACACCGTCGAGGTGGTCGCGCACGGGCTCGACGGCTCGTCGGTCGCCGACACGCCGCCGCAGGTCGTGGTGGGCGCCGGCACCTCGCTGGCGCTGGAGACCGACGGCCGCACCGTGGTGGCCCTGCTGGAGGCGGACGCCGACAGGAAGCAGCCCGAGCAGGTCCGGCGGTACGACCTGCGGGCCCACGCCTGGACGGGGCCCGCCCGGCCGGTCAAGCCCGGTCGCGGAGCCTCGGACCTCTCCTGGAGGCCGGGCGGGCGGCTGGAGCTGACCCGCCGGGAAGAGGACGCCGATCGGGGCTTCTCCGACACCTGGGTGCACTCCCTGGACGTCTCGACGGGCGCGCTCAGGAAGCTCGACAGATACCGGATCACCGACGATGGGCCGAAGCGTTGAAACGATGGATCGTGGCGGCAGCGGCACTCACGCTGCCGGTCGTGGCGGGCCCGGCAGGCCCGGCAGGATCAGGTGGCCTGGCGGCTCCGACAGGCCCGGTGGGTTCGGGGGATAGGGCGGCTCAGACAGGGCCGATGGGGCCGGCCGGTTCGGTGGGTTCCGGTGAGGGTGGGGGGATTCGTTACGCCGTGCAGAAGTTCTGCAAGGGACGGCCGTGCGGGAAGCTGGCCGTCGTCCTGCGCGACGGGCGCAAGCGCGCGCTGCCCGACGTCGCGCGCGGCGTCGGGGCCGCTCCGGTCGCCGTCAGCGGCGACGGGACGCGGGTGGCGTACGTCAGGGCCAGGGACCGGGCCGTGGTGGCCTACCGGCTGGGCGGCGGCGTCCGGGTGATGAAGGGGGTGAAGCAGCCGAAGGAGGTCGTCGGGGCGGACGCGACGCGGCTCGTCCTGTCGCGGGACGGCCGGCTGCTCGCGTACGTGACCGAGGACCTCGACACGCGCGTGGACGTCTTCGACACCGGCACCGGCCGAAGGGTCGGCTCGTCCCGGTCCGGGAACGAGGAGAAGTTCTTCGCCGGGTTCGGCGACGACGAGGCGCTGGTGGTGCAGAGGGCCGGCGACACCTTCGACGTGCTCGTCACGGACCTGCGCGGCCGGGTGCTGCGGCGGGACACCCCGCCGCAGGTGGTGGGCTTCAACCTGCCCGATACGGAACCGTCGGACAAGGTGGCCGCGCTGTCGCCGGACGGACGAACCCTCGCGACGTACGTTCCAGGAGAAGAGCCAGGTCTCGCGATATATGACGTTATATCCAAGCAAATCGCGCGGCGGATCCCGTTGCAGCGTGGATACCGCCCGGCGGCCATGACATGGACGGGCCCCGGCGAGGTCATGCTGCGGATCGGCAGCGACCGGATGGCGGGGCGCGTCCGGGTCGATGTGGCCTCCGGATCCACCGAGATCGCCGACACGTACGCGATTCCGCGAGGAGTCCATCCCTACCACGCGGGCGGCTGACGTCCTGGACAAACGCCACTGATCGGGCAGGCAAAGTAAGACACCCGGCCGAGGCGGTCGCTGGGCGCGGCTATCCGGTTCGCGTAATTGACTTTACTTTCCTGATCAATCTGCGGCTAAACCTTAAATGGATCTCAATTCGGTAAGCGCCGCCGCCTTACCTTCAGTGCCAAAAATGGGTCTGCCATTTTATGGAACCAATACTGCAGACTGTGTCCCGTGGGTGCATCGGTGCTGCCGAGTGGACCGCCAACTGTTGATCAGGTGGCGGATCTCGTCGCGAAGGGAAGAGAGCGCGGAAGCGTAACCGTCGATGACGTCGCAGCCGCGCTTGACCGATCCGAGTTGCCGTCCGACGCGCTGGAGCGCGTCGTGCGGATGCTCGCCGAGAACGGTGTGGAGGTCCTCGAGCCCCAGGGCGACGAGGAGACCACCCGCGCCGATGAGGAGGATGTCGGCAAGAGGGCGCCGACCAGCGATCTGGTCCGCATCTATCTGCGGGAGATCGGCCGGGTGCCGCTGCTGACAGCCGAAGAGGAGGTGGAGCTCGCCAAGTCGATCGAGGCCGGTCTGTTCGCCGAGGACAAGCTGGCCAGCGGGGTCTCACGGCTGGCCTTCCCGGAGTTCAGGGAACTCGTCTGGCAGGGCACGCGGGCCAAACAGCGCCTCATCGAGGCCAACCTCCGGCTCGTGGTGTCGATCGCGAAGCGGTACGTCGGCAGGGGCATGCTCTTCCTCGACCTGATCCAGGAAGGCAACCTCGGGCTCATCCGCGCGGTCGAGAAGTTCGACTACACCAAGGGCTACAAGTTCTCCACGTACGCCACCTGGTGGATCCGGCAGGCGATCACCCGGGCGATAGCCGACCAGGCTCGCACCATCCGCATTCCCGTGCACATGGTGGAGACCATCAACAAGCTGGTCAGGGTGCAACGCCAGCTTCACCAGGACCTCGGACGCGAACCCATCCCCGAGGAGATCGCCAAGGAGATGGACCTCCCCGTCGACCGCGTCGTGGAGATCCAGCGCATCGCCCAGGAGCCCGTCTCGCTGCAGTCGCCGATCGGCGAGGAGGACTCCGACCTCGGCGACTTCATCGAGGACGCAGACGCGGTCGTGCCCATGGAGGCCGCGGCCTTCATCATGCTCCAGGACCAGCTCGACGACATCCTGGCGACGCTGTCGGACCGGGAGCAGCGCATCATCCAGCTCCGCTTCGGCCTGGCCGACGGGCATCCGCGCACGCTGGAGGAGGTGGGCAGGGAGTTCGGGGTCACCAGGGAGCGGATCAGGCAGATCGAGTCCAAGACCCTGGCCAAGCTCCGCCACCCCACCCGCGCGCAGATGCTGCGCGACTACCTGGATTAGACGACCGCGCACGACGGCGGGCTCGGAGCGATCCCGGGCCCGCCGTCGCGTTTCCCCCACGGAGACGTTTTCCCGCGGAGACGTTTCCCCCGCGGAGACGCTGTCAGGAACAGCCCTCGAACTGGGGGACCGCGATGGTGCTCAGGTCGAGCCCCGAGGTGCCGAACCAGTGGTGCAGGAGCTTGCCGGCCGTTCCGTCCTGGTACATGTCGGTGATGGCGCGGTTGACCGCCTCACAGCCCTCGACGTCGCCCTTGCGCAGGCCGACGCCCGTCCGCTGCTCGTTGAACTGGGCGTTCACCAAGCGCAGCCCGGAGCCGTCGCGCTTGGCGAGCCCCGCGAGGATCACGTCGTTCGTGGTGATGGCGTCCACCACTTTGGACTTGAGCGCCGCCAGGCAGGCCGCGTAGTCGCGTACCGGCACCACCTGGGCGGCCACCTTGCGCTCCTCCACGACCCGCTGCGCCGCGTTCGACCCCTGGACCTCGCAGATCCTGCGCCCCTTGAGGTCCCGCACGTTGTGGACGCCGCCCTCGTCGGGCCTGACCAGGATGTCCTGGTAGGAGATGTGGTACGGCCCCGCGAAGAGCACCTTCGCCTTGCGGTCCTCGCTGATCGTGTACGTGGCCAGCACCATGTCGGCCTGCCCGTTCACCAGGACCTTCTCCCGGTCCGCGGCCAGCACCTGGCGGAACTGGACGCCCTTGTCCAGTTTCTTGGCGATGTACTTGGCCACGTCGACGTCGAACCCCTCGAAGTCCCCCTTGGCGTTGCGGAACCCCACGGACGGCAGGTCCGGACGGACCCCGATGACGATCGTGTCCTTGTCCATGATCGTGACCGGGCTCGAGGTCCCGCAGGCCGCCGCCAGCAGCACGGCGGCCAGGAGCGTCACCGGCAGGAGGCGCCTCATCTGTACTCCCTGAGTCGTGGCCAAACTCCCGCGATGACCAGGAGACCGATGCCGGCGATCGCGAACGGGAGCAGGCGCCACAGGTTGTCCAGTGCCGACCCGCCCGAGGTGATGGCCTTGTCGAACACGGCCTCGTGCTGGTCCTCCAGCGCCATCAGCGCCTTGTCGTAGCCGTCGAAGGCGCCGCGGACGGCCCCCAGCCTGGCCGCCACCGCCTCGGTGGGCTTGCCCCGCGCCGCCAGGCCGCGGAAGGTGGTGTCGGCGTCCTGGAAGCGGGTGAAGGCGTCCAGGGCGCGCCTGCCGTCGGGGCCTGACAGTTCGGTGCCGAGCAGGCCCAGGTAGTCCTTCGAGCCCTGCGCGACCTTGGTGTGGTAGGTCTCCAGGTTGCCCGCCTCCAGGTAGATCACCCTCTGTGACTTGTCGAGGAAGGTGTGCTCGTAGGTGTCGGCGTGGCCGGTGTCGAGCAGGTAGCGGCTCTGGTCGCCCTGCATGCTGTTGCTGATCGCGCGGGCCTTGGCCAGCGTCAGCACCGAGTCGAAGCCGCTGCGCTTGGCCGTGCGCAGGTCGCTCTCGTCCTGGTTGAGCACCTTGACGCCGGCGATCAGCGCCACCGCCGTGATCACGGTCGCCGCCAGCAGGGCGAGCGAGAAGACCCGGCGGAAGCGGCGGGCCAGGTAGAACTGCAGCCAGATCAGGCAGGCGAGCGCCAGCAGGCCCGCCACTGTGACCGCCGCTCTCAGGGCGGGCACCATGGTCTGCTTCTCGTCGTAGGTGCGGCGCACGATGGTGCCGCTCTCCAGGGTCAGGTTGTAGGCCTGTGGCAGCAGCACCAGCCGCATCAGGTCGGTGGCCTGCCGGTAGACGTCCACCACCTTCTGCGGCGGCGGCCCGGCCGGGTGGTTGGCCTGGGTGTCGAGCAGCAGCGCCTGCCCGGCCAGCCGCTCGTAGCGGCCGAGGCCGTCGAGTACCGACTGGACGGTCTGGCGGTCCGCCGGGTCGTCGCCGGCCAGCTCGAACGCCTTCATCAGCGCCTGGTTGGCCTCCGAGCGGCGCCGTTCGTACTGGGCGATGGCGGCCTGGCGCTGCTGGCCGTAGTCCCTGCCCATCAGCAGCGCGTCGGCGACCTGCGCGTCCATGTCGCTCAGGCCCAGGTAGAGCCCGGTGGTGGCGACGACCTGCGGGCCGGCGTCACGGCCGATCACCTGCAGGCCGTCGCGGGCGGTGCCGCTGCCCACCGCGAGCGCGGCGAAGAACAGGGCCAGCGCGGCGACCGTGACGCCCGAGACGACCCGGATGCGGCCGGGCACGTTCCGCTGTGTCGACCCGGTGACCGGCGCGTGCGCGGGGCGGGTCGCGACGGCGGTCACGGGGTGCCCTCGCGGATCGTGATGACCGTCCACGCGCCCAGGTGGACGCGGTCGCCGGCGCCGACGGGCACCGGCACGTTGACGGCGAGGGTCTTGCCGTTGACCCGCGTCCCGTTGGCGGAGCCCGGGTCGACCAGCGCCCACGAACCGTCCTGCTGCGCGAGCAGGACGGCGTGCAGGTGCGACACCCCGGGATCCTCGGGCGGCCCGGTCAGGTCGATCTCCGGCTGGACGCCGCGCGCCCGGCTGCGCCGCCCGATGCGCACCTGGTCGCCGGTGAGCGCGAAGGACCGCTGCGGGCAGTACGGCGGGAACGCCACCGCGCTCGCGTCGGGACCGCCTTCGGCGATCACCTCGTCGTAGTAGGCCCGGTCGGCGGCGGTGACCGCCTCCCACCGGGCGCCCGCCACGGACGCGATGACGGGCCCGCTGGCGCCGGTGTAGTCGTGGCCGCACACCTCGCAGAACTGCCCGGCGCGCGGTGTCTGGCAGATGGGGCAGCTCTCCACCGCCGGTGTGGCCTCGGCCGGAGCGGCGGAGGCGGCCGGGGCGCCCGCCATCTGGGCGCCGCAGGTGTCGCAGTACTCGTCGTCGCCCGACGTGTGGCCCTGAGGGCAGGTCGCCATCAGCTGTCCTCCTCGCTCTTGCGGAGCCTGCTGGTACGGACCGAGCCGGTGTCGAGCTCGATCTCGTCGGCCTTGTCGACGTTGCTGCGCAGCCGGGCCGTGCCGCTGCCGGGGTCCACCTCGACGACCTTGTCGAGCAGCCTGGCCGTGTCGGAGCGTCCGGACTCGACGGCCAGCTCCCTGGCCTTGGCCAGGCGGGCGGTGGCGACGTGGACGTCGCCGGCCGCCCTGGCGCTCAGGCCGTCCTGGATCAGCTCGTGCAGCTCGGCCTGCCCGGTGTAGTGGGCGACCTTCCTGTTGATCTGGGTGGACTGGGCCAGGTCGTCGGTCCACTGGACGAGCACGTTGCCGCTGGCGAACACCTCCTGGGTGTCGGGACGCAGCAGCTTGACCCAGCCCGCCCGGATCTCCTGGCCGACCTGGCCCGGCGGCACCTCCACGCACAGGTGGTATTCGCGGTCCTCCGCCCCCCACGAGCCGGTCGGGTAGTCGCCGGTCAGCGGGTTGACGTCGGTGCGCTTGCCGGTGAGGTCGAGCAGCGTGGGCGAGACCTGCTTGACGAACTTGAGCGTGGCGGTCTGCGGCACCCACACGCGCATGGCCAGCTCCGCCACGGTCTTGCTCATCGACGTCTGGGTGAGCTGGCGGAAGTACTCGGCCAGGTCGCCCTGGTTCCTGACGAAGTCGAAGGTGCCGAGCAGCGCCTCGGCGACCTTGCGCAGCTCGGCGGGGACCCAGTCGTCGCCGACGCCGAGGCTGTCGCAGACGAAGGAGCCCTCGCAGGAGGCCAGCGCGGACGCGAACACGTGTTCCCGCTCGCCGTTCTGCCCGTCGGTCATCAGGATGGCGTGCCTGATCGCCTCGGGGTGCGCCGACAGCAGGCGGCTCGCGAGCTGCAGCCACCGGCCGATCGCGGTGCCGCCTCCGGCGCTGAGCCGCTTGATGGCCTGCTGGGCCTCCGCGCGGGTGGCGGGCGTGGCCTGGATGAGCTGGTCGCCGCGCGGGTAGATGACCTTGGCGGTCTCGGTCCCGGCGATGACCGCGAAGTTCACGCCGTCGCGCAGCGTCTGGACGGCGGTGGCGGCGGCCTGCCTCGCGTCGCGGATCTTGGAACCGCTCATCGAGCCGGACGTGTCGATGATGATCACCTCGGCGGCCTGCGAGCTGGGCGCGGCGGCCCCGGTGACCGTCCCGGTGGACGTGATCGTGAGGATGGCGTGCACCTCGCGGCCGTCGAGCGGCAGGTACTTGTTCTGGTCGATGCGCAAGGTGAAGGTGGGCTGGTCACCCATGTGTGCCTCCAAGAGGGATCAGGACGATGGTCACGTTGTCGTGGCCGCCCGAGTCGAGCGCGTGGCGCAGCATCTCGCGGGCCATGTCGAGGGGGGTCCCGGACCGGGGGAAGGTGTAGCCGTCCAGGTAGCGCCAGAGGCCGTCGCTGCACACGAGCAGGTGGCCGGGCGCCGGCGGGGTGATGACGCGGACCCGCGGCCTGACGTCGCCCGCGTCGGCGCCGAGCCAGGACGTGATCTCGCCGGTCGGGGCGGCGTCGTCCTCGGTGAGGAGCACGCCGTCGGGCAGCCAGTAGGCGCGGCTGTCGCCGGCCCAGCCGAGCGTGATCCGCCCCCGCTCGACCACGGCCGAGACGTACGTGCAGGCGGGGGAGTCGTCGACGGCGGTGGCCAGCTTGGCGACCGCCTGACGGGCCAGCTCGAACGCCTCCTCCGAGGTGGCGCCGCGCACCAGGGCGGAGCACGCGGTCTCCGTCGCCGCGGCCGCGGCCTCGTCGGCGCGCGGCGAGCTGCCGACGCCGTCGCAGACCACGGCCACCGTGCCCGCCGCGGTGGACAGCAACGCCATCGCGTCCTCGTTGCGGACGCGGCGCAGGCCCCTGTCGGTCACTCCGGCCGCGCCGCCGTCCAGTTCGAGCTCGTGGTGGTCCCTGCCGGTGGGCTGGCGCAGGCCGCAGCGCTCGCAGTAGCCCTCGGCGTCCACGGCCGCCGCTCCGCAGGACGCGCAGGTGGGGGAGCTGAGCGAGTGCCCGCACGCCTCGCAGAAGAAGTCTCCGAACAGGACGGGCGCCTGGCAGACGGGGCAGTTCACAGCCACGTCCTGGGGCGGACGGCGTTGGCCTGGTCGACGAGGGCGTGGCGCTCCTGCCGGGTGTCGGCGGCGACGGCGAGCCTGCGGAAGAGCGTCTCGAGCCGCTTGCGCACGCCCCGCTCGGTGAACTCGGTTCCGGCCAGATCGAGGTCCGGGGGCGCGCTGCCGTGCTCCTCCAGCCAGCTCAGGGCGGTCTCCAGCAGCTCGGCGGTCAGGTGCTCGCGGCGGCGCGCGTCGAGGTCGGTCAGGTCCGCGAGCCGGTCGGCGGAGGCTGTCAGCTCGCCGTGCGTGAGCGTCTGCAGCTGCGACTGCCTGGCGACGGCGGCCACCATCGCCTGCTGGGCGGCCAACCGGTGGCTGGACGAGGTCGGCACCTCGTCCAGCACCCCCAATCGGCCCGCCCTGGCCAGGCCGAACGCGGCGCTGACGTAGGAGTGGTCGGTGCGCCACACGCTCTCGTACCAGCTGGTCGCGTCCTGGCCGGCGCACTCCAGGGCGAAGGCCAGGGCCAGCTTGGGCGCGCACTCGCCGGGCAGCAGCGAGAAGGACGCGTCGAACAGCGGCACCGCCGTGTCCACGTCCCCGCAGGCCAGCGCGTACACCCCGCGGTACCAGGTGACCCGCCAGTCGCCGGGCAGCGCCGCGTCGGCCTCGTCGAGGGCGGCGGCCGCGTCGGGCGAGCCCTGCTCGGCGAGCAGCCTGGCCAGGGTCAGCCGGGTCTCGGGGGTCTGCGGCATCGCCGCGACCTCCGTGACGAGCTGCTGCGGCCTGCGCCCGACCAGGCCGGCCAGCGCCCCCGCCGCCGGGTCCTCCGGGTCGGCCAGCGGCACGGGCAGCGCGGTGACCGCCGCCTGCGGGTTCAGCGGGTCGAACACCCGGCTGCGGTCGTCCGACAGGGACGCGCCGGCCGCCAGCCGCTCGGGCCCGAACTGGGGCGACGGCGCCGGGTAGGGCACGCCGTCGGCGATCGCGCTGACCTCGCGCAGCACGCCGACGAGCTGCTCCTCCATCTCCAGCGCGCTCTGGAACCTGTCGGCCGGGTTGAGCGCGGTGGCCCGGCGCAGCAACCTGGCGAACGACTCGTTCCCGCAGTCCTGCGGCAGCGGGGCGGCCACGCCGCCCTTGGCCGGGCTGAACGACGGGATGGCCAGCACGGCCAGCGTCCTGGCGACGGTGAACAGGTCCGAGGCGACGGACGAGGGCCGGGTGTCGAGCTCGGGCGCGTGGTAGCCGACCGTGGCCCAGGACGTGCCCGGCGGGGAGCCGATCCGCTGCACCGCGCCCAGGTCGATGAGCTTGAGCTGCTTGCCGACCCTGATCACGTTGGCCGGTTTCAGGTCGCAGTAGACCAGCCCCTGCTCGTGCAGGTAGCCGAACGCGCGCAGGATCTCCCGCCCGTAGATCAGCGTGTCCCGCAACGGCAGCGGGCCCTGCCGGCGCAGCTCGTGCAGCGACTGGCCGCCGACGTACTCCATGACGATGTAGCCGAGCCCGGCGGACTGCTGGAAGTTGAAGATCTTGACGATGTTGGCGTGGTCGACCGTGGTGAGGAATCTCCGCTCGGCCTCCGCCGCCGCCAGCGCCTCCGGGTCGGCCGTGTTGAGCAGGCCCTTCAGCACCACCCAGCGGCCGTCCAGGTTCTCGTCGGAGGCCAGGTAGATCCAGCCGAGCCCGCCGTGCGCCAGGCAGCCGAGCACCTTGTACTGCCCGGCCACCAGGTCTTCCTTGGCGAGTTTCGGGGTGAAGGAGAACTGGGTGCGGCAGTGCGGGCAGAAGCCGTCGGGCAGGCCGGGCCGCCCCTGCCTGGAGCGGCCCACCGGCTGGCCGCACGCCGGGTTCGCGCAGAACCGCTTCTCCTCGGAGACCTCCGGGTTGGCCAGCACCGCGCTGGCCGGATCGCGGTACGGCACCGACGGCAGGTCGGCCAGGTCGCGGAGCACGCCCGCGCGGGACCTGCCGCTGCTCATCGGGCCCGTCAGCGGCCTGCTCACGGGGTGCGTGGCGGGCGCGCCGCCGGGGTCCTGCGGTGTGGGGACGCCCTGCGGCGTCGGCGGGGCGGCGGTCGCGGCGTGGCCGCAGAGGTCGCAGTAGCCGTCCTCGATCGTCCCGGTGCAGCCGGGCTGCGCGCAGCGGGTCATCGCTTACCTCCGTGGATCGCACGCTGGTAGAGGTCGACGGCCTGGGCCGCCTTCGTCAGGTCGCAAGGGGCGGTCCAGAGCAGCAGCCGCGCCTGCTCGTACAGCCGGACGGCGTCCGGGTCCTCCGCCATCCCCTTGCGCGCGGCCATCGCCTCGACGGCTCCGAGCCGCCCCCGCAGCTCGTCACGTCTGCCGAGCAGCCCGTACAGCGCCTTGGCGGTGGCCCGCGCCTGCCCGGCGGCCTCCTGCGTGGACTGTTCGAGCGTCGCCAGCCGTCCCGCTCTGGTCACCCAGCCGTCGACGGAGACGTCGAGCGCGTCCAGGTCGGCGGCGAGTGACTCGGCCCGGCTTCGCGGCTGCGCCTGCGGCGGCAGCGCGATCTTCACCACGACGGCGCCGTGCGCCAGCCTGGCCTCGCTCTCGGCGGCCCGCACGCGGTCGAGCGCGGCGGACAGCTCCTCGCGCCGCCTGGCGTAGTCGTTCTTGACCTGGACGGCACGCTCCAGGTCCGCGCGGGCGGACGCCAGGAGCCGGGCGACGCGGTCCAACTCGGGACCCGGGGGTGAGCCGAGCGGGTCGGCCAGCACGGCGGCGCGCAGCCGCTTGAGGTCGTCCTCGGCCTGTGACAGATCCTGGGCCTCGCCGAGCTCCTGTTGAAGGTCGCGCGCCTGGCGCAGCTCCGCGTCGGCTCCGTCGAGGCGGGGGAGGGCGGCGGTCCAGGCGGCGTCGATCTCGGTGAGGGCCGCGGTGACCTCGCGGAAGTGCGCGTCCATCCTGGTCACGGTCTCGTCCAGGGTGAGGCGCTGGTCGGCGTCGGGGAGGAGGGAGCGTTGTTCGATCGGTTTGGCGGCGGCCCTGAGGACCACGGAGGAGCCGGCGAGCAGTTCGGTCAGCTGCGCCAGCTCGCCGGCGTCCAGCCTGCCGTGGGCGGTCTTGAACTGCTCGGCGTCGCGCAGCACGGTCCGGTAGGCGTCGTACAGCGTCCAGACCGTGGCCAGGGCGGTCTGAGCCGCCGCCCATCGCTGCTGGGTGGGCCCGCGTAAGGCGGCGCCCTTGAGTAACTGGTAGGTGGTGTGCGATTCCAGATCGAGCAGGTCGCCGGAGATGCGGTCGCGTTCGTCGGCGCGTGCGCGTAGCGCGTGTTCGGCGCCTTCCCTGCTCATCGGTGGTCCCGAACTCATCACGCTCCCCGTGAAATGGGCCCCCGTTGCCCCCGTTTTATACCGGCTCAACGGCGGGGTTCGCAGCTTGGTTCCGGCGGCTAGGGGGGACCCTGACTTGTCCCTGATTCAACCCTGTATCACCTGCAATTCGCTTAAAGGATCTCCTAGTGTCGAGGACATGGGACGAATTCTTCTGATCATCGCAGCGATCATCGCCGCACTCATCCTCGTCGGCCCGCTCGTGGGCTTCGCCTTCACCTTGCTCAAGTGGGGCCTCATCATCGGCGCCGTGGTGTTCGGCGTCATGCTCGTGTCGAAGTGGGCAAGCCGGACATAGTTCCCAAAGGCGAGGTGGCGCTTATAGTGGACTGATGGAGGCGCGGCCAGCGGTCGACGATGCCGCGCTCGGGCGCGAGGCACTGTCCGTGCTCGAGGCGAACTGGACGGGGACCGCCACCGTGCCCGCGCCCGGCCTCTACCCCCACCAGTGGAGCTGGGACTCCGCGTTCGTCGTGATCGGCCTGGCCAGGCACCGGCCCGACCGGGCCCGCGCAGAGCTGCTCAGCCTGCTCAACGGGCAGTGGGCGACCGGCATGGTGCCGCACATCGTCTTCCACACGCCGGAGGCGTACTTTCCGGGGCCGTCCGTCTGGCGCTCCCAGGATCACGAGGCCGCGCCGCGCGTCCTCACCTCGGGGCTGACCGCGCCACCGCTGCACGCGGTGGCGCTGTGGTGGCTCTGGCGGCACACCGGTGACACCGAGTTCGTCAGGCGCGTCTTCCCGGCGCTCGCCGCCCAGCACGCCTACCTCGCCACCGCCCGCGACCTGGGCGGCTCGGGGCTCGCCGCGATCGTCCACCCCTGGGAGTCCGGCATGGACGACAGCCCGGCCTGGGACGAGGCGCTCGCCGCGCTCCCCGAGATCCGGTACGGCTACCGCAACGTCGAGCTGTCCGAACGCCACCTCGACAGCGACCACGACCGCTACGTCTGGCTCGCGATGCGCTACCGCAACGCCGGATACCGCCCCGAGTACCTGCGCGACGAGCACCCGTTCGCCATCGAGGACCCGATGTTCAACGGCATCTGGCTCGCCGCCTGCCAGGCCATGGCCGAACTGGCGCCGATCGCCGGAGCCGACCCCGTCCCGCACGCCGAGCAGGCCGACCGCATCAGGCGCGCCCTGCTCGAGCGCCTCTGGGACGGCGGCTGCTTCTACGCCCGCGATCTGCGGGCCGGCAAGCTCATCCGGGTCTGCACGGTCGGCGGGTTCGGCCCGCTGCTCGACCCGGGGCTGCCGGAAGGCCACGTCAGCCAGGCCGTCGAGCTGCTGGAGTCGGCCAGGTTCATGGGCGCGACCGGGTACCCCGTGCCGAGCTGCGAGATCCGCGCCGCCCAGTTCGACCGCACCCGCTACTGGCGCGGGCCGTCCTGGGTGAACACCAACTGGCTGCTGCGCAGGGCCGCCGCCGTGCACGGTCTGTCGCAGCTCGGCCAGCAGCTCACCAACGGCACCCTCCGCCTGGTGCGGCAGGCGGGCTTCCGCGAGTGCTTCGACCCGTTCGACGGCAGCGGGCGCGGCTGCCGCGACTTCTCCTGGAGCGCCGCGCTCACCCTCGACCTGCTCGCCGATACCGTTGAGGCATGAACGTTTTCCGCCGTCTGCCCGCTGACGTCCGCAAATCCCTGGCGACCACGCCGGGGGAGCGGGTGCTGACGTTCGCCGCGTCCGGCGACGGTTACCTGGTGGCCACCAACCTCGCGCTGTACCTCAGCGACGGGGAGCGGGTGCCCTACGAGACGATCGACAAGGCGTTCTGGGACGAGGAAGGGCTGAACGTCCTCACCATGGACGGCGAGACACGGCGCGCGCAGGTGCCGGAGCCGCGGCTGCTGCCGGAGACCGTGCGGGAGCGCGTCAGCGCCACGATCGTGGTCAACAAGCACGTCAGCCTGCCGGGGCGGGGCGGTGTCCGGCTGGTGGCCCGGCGCCCGCCGGGTGGGGAGGTGGTCGGCTGGACCCTCGTCTTCGACGACGGCCTCGACCCCACGGACCCCGGCCTCCGCGCCCAGGCCGAACAGGCCCTGGAGGGCGTACGGCGCAGCATGGGCGTCTGACCCGCCCGGCACTCCGAGGGCTGGCTGGACAGGCGTACGGCGGGGCATTGGGTGTCTGACCCGCCCGGAACTCCGGGAGCTGGCTGGACAAGCGGGCGGCGCGGCATGGGCGTCTGATTTGCCCGTGCCGCGCCGCGAACCGCCGGTGTCAGTAGGGGATGCCCGTCTTGTCGGTCTTCTTCTCGTGGGTTTCCTCTTCGGGCCAGCCCGTACCGCTGTCGTGCTCCTTGCTGAGGAAGGGGATGCGCTGCTGCAGCGTGTCGCCGACCCGGGTCCTGGCCGCCCCGGCCGCCTTCGACACCTGCGCGCCCACCACGCCCGCGGCCTCCTGGACCCTCGGGCTGTCGGCCACCCGCTGGGCCATCCTCTTGATCTGCTCATACCGTTCGCGACCCGCCCGGCTGCCCAGCACGTAGCCGACCGCCAGCCCGACGGCGAACGTCATCCGATAACGCATCTTGCACCTCCGCTGTCACCCGGCCTACCCCGATGACGATGCGACACGCACTCCAGGAGTGCGCTAATCTATTCCTGCGCCGAACGGAAGGGGCCGGAAAAGCCCGCCGATCAGCGCAGATGTTCGATCCCGCGTAGCTCAACGGCAGAGCAGCCGGCTGTTAACCGGCAGGTTATAGGTTCGAGTCCTATCGCGGGAGCTTCGGTAGAGCTGAGAAACATGCGACTCAGGCCCCCTTCCTAGATCAAGGATAGGGGGCCTGAGTCGTTCCGGGAGCTACCACCCGATGTGGTCGCCGGTTCCGAAGACAATGCCCAGGCTCTCAGCTCCATGGACGATGACCGGCCTGATCTGGTGTCGGCGCGGAGAACCGAGATCGACGGTGGGACAGGCGGTTCCGCGTTCGGCCTTCGAGAAGTGGACGGCTCGGGTGGAGATCAAGGCCGTGTTCCTGGTGAGTGGGTCGCGTCGTAGCGGCGTCGGTGGTTGTTGATCTCTTGTCGGTGTGCGGTGGCCCCTTCGACGAGGGCGGTGACGGAGTCCAGGAGTGTCGCACCCAGTGGGGTGAGCGCGTAGCCGACGCGTGAGGGAGCGATGGGGTGCACGGTCCAGGTGAGGAGGCCGTCGTGCTCAAGTTGCCGCAGGGGCAGGGTGAGCATGCTCTGCGAGATTCCCTTGATTGCGCGGTGCAGTTCGCCGAAACGCAGTGGTCGGTCGCGGAGCAGGATGCTCCACTCGTCGCCGATCAGGGTGAGGATCTGCAGCACCTGTCGGCGTACCACGTCATCAATAACGCGTGGCGGCCCCCGAGCGCCTGGCGTTATTTTCTCTATGGGTGCGGAGGACGCGCCCTGTCTGCGGTTTTGAATCAACAGATCGGAGGTGCGGAGCGGAATGACTTGTCACCTCCACGCGCTCTGCTTCGATGCGCACGACCCGCTCCCTCTCGCGCGCTTCTGGGCCGGCGTCCTGGGCTGGGAGATGGCCGACGACCCCCAAGACGGCATTGTGCTTCTGCCGAGCGATGACACCGGGTTCCGGATCCGATTTCTTCCAACTCAGGAGCAGAAAATCGGCCAGAACCAGATGCACTTCGATCTGACGAGCACGTCCCTCGAGGATCAGCAGCAGACGGTGGCGAGGTCGCTCGCGCTCGGCGCCCGGCACATCGAGATCGGTCAACGCCCGGAGGAGGGGCATGTGGTGCTCGCAGACCCCGAAGGCAACGAGTTCTGCGTCATCGGACCGGGCAACAACTTCCTCGCCGACTGCGGATTCGTCGGAGCGCTTGCGTGCGACGGTTCGCAGGAGGTCGGGTACTTCTGGAGCAAAGCGCTGGGCTGGCCGTTGGTCTGGGATCAGGACCAAGAGACCGCGATCCGCTCGCCGCACGGCGGTCCGAAGATCACCTGGGGCGGTCCGCCACTGATGCCGAAGACCGGGAAGAACCGGCTGCATTTCGACCTCGCTCCACCCGCCGACGGTGATCAGCAAGCGGAGGTCGACCGTCTCATCTCTCTCGGGGCAACGCGCGTCGACATCGGTCAGGGCGAGGTCAGCTGGGTGGTCATGGCCGATCCCGATGGCCATGAGTTCTGTGTTCTGACCCCGCGATAGCGAGAACACTGTGGCAGGCCCAGCTCTCGTGTGTGCGTGAAGCACGTCCCCCTTCCTCTGTAGTCTCTAGAGGACAAGGAAGGGAGCGGGCATGACCGCACAACCGCAGGACCTCGTCTCCGTCGGCTCGCCTCTGCCTGAGAAGAACCTGCGGGCCATCCGTGCCGCACTGGTCGTCCCGGCAGATCGCGAGGCTTTCGATGCCGGGCTCAAGGCTGTGCTCGACGAGGTCAGGGTGAGCCTGGATCTTGGAGCGCTGAACGCTTTCGTGCACCGCTGGTGGATCTCCGCGTGTGACACCGCAAAGGATCCCGAAGGACGCCGTCAGATGCACGTCCGCGCCCAGCAGGCCCTGGCCGGCGAACCCGTTCCTCAGGGGAGGCCGTGGCGGGAGATCCTTGCTGCTCGTGGGATCGATGTCTAGGTGTTCAAGCTCATCGTCGATCCCGTAGCCGAGGAACAGATCGCCGCGCTACCCGATCACGCACTGCATCCGCTCGCGGATCTGTTCGCGCTGCTGGAGACCGCTCCTTGGAGTGGAGACCCGTACGACTCCAAGAACCCCAGGGCGAACATGCTTACGCACCCGTTTGGAGAACGTGGTCTCGCCACCTACGTGGTTCTGGATCGGCAGCGCGAGGTCTACCTTGTTCGCATCGAATGGCCATAGGTTCGTGCCCGCAACACGAAGCCCCTTCCCGTCCGCGCGGATTCGAGGGGTCGTCGCAACACAGTGATCAATTACTGGCTGCGAGCAGCATAGTGAGACGCTCGGCTGGGGTATCCCAGTCGAGCGTCTT